>NZ_JAAHBU010000481.1 GCF_010671725.1 Pseudomonas brassicae
GCAAGGGGTCGGTGGGGCAGCCGCCTGACCCCTGGACAGCGCGGGCAGAAAATGCAAGAGGCCGAGATGCTCGCCCCTCGATGCCAGCGGCCGCGTGTGCCTCAAGGCCACGCCGCCGATCCGCCGCACCCCGGGGTGATCCCCCGAGCCGTGGCGCACCAACATCCTGATCCGCGCCTGGCGCCGGGTCACCCGGCCGCACCAACGCGCCGCCGCCCCGAGCAGCGCGAGCTGCCCCAAGGCCCGCTGGCGCTGGGTCGGCTCGATGCGCCGCTATATCCTGCTGGCGCTGATGCTCGGGCAGACCATCGTCGCCGGCTGGTACATGAAGGGCATCCTGCCGTACCAGGGTTGGTCGTTCGTCGACCTCGACGAAGTCATGCACCAGTCGTTCATGCAGACCGTCACCCAAGTATGGCCGTATGCCCTGCAGACCAGCATCCTGGTGCTGTTCGGCATCCTGTTCTGCTGGGTCTCGGCGGGGTTCTGGACGGCCCTGATGGGCTTCCTCGAACTGCTCACCGGGCGCGACAAGTACAAGATTTCCGGCAGCAGTGCCGGCAACGAGCCGATCGAGGCCGGTGCGCGTACCGCCATCGTCATGCCGATCTGCAACGAAGACGTGCCGCGGGTGTTCGCCGGCCTGCGGGCGACGTTCGAGTCGGTCGCGGCCACCGGTGACCTGGACCGCTTCGACTTCTTCGTGCTCAGCGACACCAACGACACCGACATTGCCGTGGCCGAGCAACAGGCCTGGCTGCAGGTGTGCCGCGAAGCCAAGGGCTTCGGGCGTATCTTCTATCGCCGCCGCCGTCGCCGCGTCAAGCGCAAGAGCGGCAACCTCGACGACTTCTGCCGTCGCTGGGGCGGCGATTATCGCTACATGGTGGTGCTGGACGCCGACAGCGTGATGAGCGGCGACTGCCTGACCAGCCTGGTGCGCCTGATGGAGGCCAACCCGGACGCCGGGATCATCCAGACCGCGCCCAAGGCGTCGGGCATGGACACCCTGTATGCGCGCATGCAGCAGTTCGCCACCCGCGTGTACGGCCCGCTGTTCACGGCCGGCCTGCACTTCTGGCAGTTGGGCGAGTCGCACTACTGGGGCCACAACGCGATCATCCGCATGAAGCCGTTCATCGAGCACTGTGCCCTGGCGCCGTTGCCGGGCAAGGGCGCGTTCGCCGGTGCGATCCTCTCCCACGACTTCGTCGAGGCGGCGCTGATGCGGCGTGCCGGCTGGGGCGTGTGGATTGCCTACGACCTGCCGGGCAGCTACGAAGAGTTGCCGCCCAACCTGCTCGACGAGCTCAAGCGCGACCGGCGCTGGTGCCACGGCAACCTGATGAACTTCCGCCTGTTCCTGGTCAAGGGCATGCACCCGGTGCACCGTGCGGTGTTTCTGACCGGGGTCATGTCGTACCTGTCGGCGCCGTTGTGGTTCTTCTTCCTGGTGCTGTCGACCGCGCTGCTGGCGACCAACACGCTGATGGAGCCGCAGTACTTCCTCGAACCGCGCCAGCTGTATCCGCTGTGGCCACAATGCACCCGGAAAAGGCCATCGCGCTGTTCTCCACCACCATCGTGCTGCTGTTCCTGCCCAAGCTGCTGAGCATCATCCTGATCTGGGCCAAGGGTGCCACCGAGTTCGGTGGGCGCATCAAGGTCACCGCATCGATGCTGCTGGAGATGCTCTTCTCCATGCTGCTGGCGCCGGTGCGGATGATCTTCCACACCCGCTTCGTGCTGGCCGCGTTCCTCGGCTGGGCCGCGACCTGGAACTCGCCGCAACGTGACGATGACTCCACGCCGTGGGGCGAAGCGGTCCGTCGGCATGGTCCGCAGACCTTGCTGGGCCTGGCCTGGGCCCTGCTGGTGGCGTGGCTGAACCCGAGCTTCCTGTGGTGGCTGGTACCGATCGTGGGCTCGCTGATGCTGTCGATCCCGGTGTCGGTGATCTCCAGCCGCACCAACCTGGGCCTGCGCGCCAAGGACGAGAAGCTGTTCCTGATCCCTGAGGAATACGCGATCCCGCATGAGCTGCTGGCGACCGACCAGTACACCCACGAAAACCGCTGGCATGCACTGAAGGACGGTTTTGTGCGGGCGGTGGTCGACCCGCAGCAGAACGCCCTGGCGTGTGCGCTGGCGACGGCGCGCCATGGCGTCGCAGAGGTGGTCGAAAGCAACCGTGCCGAGCGTATCGCCAAGGCCCTTGAGGTCGGCCCGGCAGCACTGGATGGCGCGACCCGCCTGGCGCTGCTCAGCGATCCGGTAGCCCTGGCGCGGCTGCACAGCCGTGTATGGGCCGAAGACAACCGGGCGTGGCTGGATGTGTGGCGTGCCTCCAAGGCCAACGATCCGCATTCGCCACTGCTGCCGTTGCACCCGGAGCATCAGCCGCAGGCCAGCCTGGCCAGCGCCTGAACCGAGCGGCCGCCTTGCGGCCCATTCGCTGGCAAGCCAGCTCCCACAGGTTATCGCTGCTCTTGGGCGCAGCGCAGTACCTGTGGGAGCTGGCTTGCCAGCGAAGGCCTCACCACCTTTTCTGATACCCACAACGCCCCCCATGCGTTAGCATCCCCCCCGATAATAAAACTCGAAGTTTTACTGCTGGGGGATCTGGTGATGATGAAGAAGTATCTGTCGATGCTGATGATCGGCGTCGCGGCACTGGTGGCGGTCAACGCCGCACAGGCAGCCGGTGCAATCGATGACGCGGTCAAGCGCGGCACCTTGCGCGTAGGCATGGACCCTACCTACATGCCGTTCCAGATGACCAACAAGCGCGGCGAGATCATCGGCTTCGAAGTCGATATCCTCAAGGCCATGGCCAAGTCCATGGGCGTCAAGCTGGAAATGGTCTCCACCGCCTACGACGGCATCATCCCGGCCCTCATGACCGACAAGTTCGACATGATCGGCAGCGGCATGACCCTCACCCAGGAACGCAACCTCAAGCTCAACTTCAGCGAACCCTTCATCGTGGTCGGCCAGACCCTGCTGATCCGCAAGGAGCTGGCAGACGAGATCAAGTCCTACAAAGACCTGAACAACGAGAAGTACCGCCTGACCTCCAAGCTGGGCACCACCGGCGAGATGGTTGCCAAGAAGCTGATCGGCAAGGCCAAGTACCACGGCTACGACAACGAGCAGGAAGCGGTGATGGACGTGGTCAACGGCAAGGCCGACGCCTTCGTCTACGACGCGCCCTACAACGTGGTGGCGGTGAACAAGGCCGGTGCCGGCAAGCTGCTGTTCCTCGACAAGCCGTTCACCTTCGAACCGCTGGCCTTCGGCCTGAAGAAGGGCGACTACGACAGCCTGAACTTCATCAACAACTTCCTGCACCAGATCAAGCACGACGGTACCTACGAGCGAATCCACGACAAGTGGTTCAAGGACACCGCCTGGCAGAAAGACATGGAATAAGGCCGTCGCCCAAGGCCCGGCTTGAAACCCGACGCGCAGGCTGGCCCTGCGCGTTCGCTTTTACGGAAGTACCCTCGTGATCAAACACAAGAAAGCCCAGTGGCCCTGGCACGGGCTGACCGCACTGGTCCTGATCGGCCTGGCGCTGAGCCTGTATTACGCGACCTCGGTGATTTCCTACGAGTGGCGCTGGAACCGCGTGCCGCAGTACTTCGCCTACCATGCCGAAGTGGCCCAGCGCGCGGCCGAGAACGGCACCCTCGAGGCTATCGAGCGCAAGGGCGACATGGCCCGCGTCACCCT
Organism: Pseudomonas brassicae; assembly: GCF_010671725.1. GTDB lineage: Bacteria > Pseudomonadota > Gammaproteobacteria > Pseudomonadales > Pseudomonadaceae > Aquipseudomonas > Aquipseudomonas brassicae. Next base: position 3,736 of record NZ_JAAHBU010000481.1, read on the forward strand.
GCGTGACGAAAGCGGCGCCGAGCAGGTGCTGGAGGTCGAGCAGGCCAGCCTGCAACTGTCCCGTGGCGACGACGTGGCCGAAGGCGACCTGATCGGCGTGACCCATGAGTGGGCGGCAGGCCCGCTGGCCTGGGGCCTGTTCACCACGGTGTGGATTTCCGTGGCGGCCGGGGTACTTGGTTTGCTGATCGGCTTGTTCGCCGGCCTGTGCCGGTTGTCGAGCAACCCGACCCTGCGCGACCTCTCGACGGTGTACGTCGAACTGGTACGCGGCACCCCCTTGCTGGTGCAGATCTTCATCTTCTACTTCTTCATCGGTACGGTGCTCAACCTGTCCCGCGAATTTGCCGGGGTGGCGGCGCTGGCGCTGTTTACCGGCGCCTATGTGGCCGAAATCGTGCGGGCCGGGGTGCAATCGATTGCCAAGGGGCAAGGCGAGGCGGCGCGGTCGCTGGGCCTGAGTGCCGGGCAGTCGATGCGTCACGTGGTGCTGCCGCAGGCGTTCAAGCGCGTGCTGCCGCCGCTGGCCGGGCAGTTCATCAGCCTGGTCAAGGACACCTCGCTGGTGTCGGTGATCGCCATCACCGAGCTGACCAAGAGCGGCCGCGAAGCGATCACCACCTCGTTCTCGACCTTCGAGATCTGGTTCTGTGTCGCCGGGCTGTACCTGCTGATCAACCTGCCGCTGTCGCATATCGCCAGCCGGCTTGAGCGGAGGCTTGCGCAAAGTGATTGAAGTCCGTGATCTGGTGAAAGTCTACGACACCCGTGGGCAGGTGGTGCGTGCGGTCGACCACGTAAGCACCCACGTGGCCAAGGGTGAAGTGCTGGTGGTGCTGGGCCCGTCGGGCTCGGGCAAGTCGACCTTCCTGCGCTGCCTCAATGGCCTGGAGGCGTTCGACGAGGGCACGGTGGCCATCGATGGCCTGCAACTGGCCGACCCGCGCACCGACGTCAACGCCTACCGGCGTGAAGTCGGCATGGTGTTCCAGCATTTCAACCTGTTCCCGCACATGACCGTGCTGGAGAACCTGTGCCTGGCGCAGAAGGTGGTACGCAAGCGTGGCAAGGCCGAGCGCGAGAGCAAGGCGCGCGCGTTGCTGGAGAAGGTGGGCATTGCGCAGAAGGCCAATGAGTTCCCGTCGCGCTTGTCCGGCGGCCAGCAGCAGCGCGTGGCCATCGCCCGTGCATTGGCGATGGACCCCAAGGTGATGCTGTTCGACGAGCCAACCTCGGCGCTGGACCCGGAGATGGTCGGCGAGGTGCTGGACGTGATGAAAACCCTGGCGCTGGAAGGCATGACCATGGTCTGCGTGACCCACGAGATGGGCTTTGCGCGGGAAGTGGCCGACCGGGTGCTGTTCTTCGACCATGGCAAGTTGCTGGAAGACTCGCCGCCGGAGCAATTCTTTACCGCGCCCAAGGACCTGCGCGCCCAGGCGTTCCTGCGTCAGGTGTTGTAACCGCGGCGCGGCCTTCGCTG
>NZ_JAAHBU010000482.1 GCF_010671725.1 Pseudomonas brassicae
CGAGTTGCTACGCAACTCTAACAGTCGCTTGCTTCGGCTTCGCCAAGGGGCTTCGCCCTGCCCCCCTGCGGCAACACCTCCACCTCCGGCCTCTGCAAGGGGCGGTAGATCAAGAGCCAGATCAACAGCCTGGCGCGGTGGCGCGCAAAAAAAATGGCCAGTCATGCACGATGACTGGCCATTTCCTGTACGCAACAACCTCAACCGATGGCTTTGGACGCCATCCAGAACAACCCCGCCGACAAGGCAATGGTCGCCGGCAAGGTCAGTACCCACGCCAGCAGAATGGTACGCACCGTGCCGCCTTGCAGGCCGCTCTTGTTGGCAACCATGGTCCCGGCCACACCCGACGACAGTACGTGGGTGGTCGATACAGGCAGGCTGAATATATTGGCCGCGCCAATCGCACACGCCGCAGTGATCTGCGCCGACATGCCCTGTGCATAGGTCATGCCCTGCTTGCCGATCTTCTCGCCAATGGTCAGTACCACACGCTTCCAACCCACCATGGTACCCAGGCCCAGGGCCAGGGCGACCGCCAGGATCACCCAGAACGGCGCGTACTCGGTGGTGGCAGTGATGTCTTTGCGCAGCTTCTCAAGGTCGGCCTTTTCACGCGGCTCCAGGCCCGGCAGTTTGCCGACCTTCTTCGCGGTGTCGTCCAGGCACAGCAGGTAACGACGCACTTCAACACGCTTCTCGGCCGGCAGCGAATGGTAGTCGGCCACGCCTTTGAGCGACTGCTGAAGGGCTGTGATGGTCGGCTCGGTCTGCTGCGGGTTGCAGCTGAACTGTTCCGGCAGATCACCGTCCTTGGCTTTGCCCAGGGCCAGGAACTCGCCCAGGGTCTCGCTGTTGCGCTGGTAGAACTGGCTCAGGTGCAAGGTAGCGTCGCGGGTACGCTCGATCTGGTAGGTGGTGCTGTTCAGGTCCAGTACGAACTGGGCCGGGACAATACCGATCAGTACCAGCATGATCAGGCCGATACCTTTCTGACCATCGTTGGAACCGTGCACGAAGCTGACGGCCATCGCCGAAATCACCAGCACCAGGCGGTTCCAGAACGGCGGGTGTTTCTTGTCGTCCAGCTTGCGGCGCTGTTCAGGCGTCTTGTGCATCTTGGACAGCGGGCGCCACCACTTCAGGCCGATCAGTACCAGCGCTGCCACGGCAAAACCGGCCATCGGCGAGAGTACCAGCGACATGCCGATGTCGATCGCCTTCTGCCAATTGACCCCGTCACCCAACGGAATGTCGTTGAGCAGGGCGTTGGCCAGGCCCACGCCGAGGATCGAACCGATCAGGGTGTGCGAGCTGGATGCCGGGATCCCGAAGTACCAGGTGCCCAGGTTCCAGGCAATCGCCGCCGCCAGCAACGAGAACACCATGGCCAGCCCGTGGCCGGTGTTCACATTGATCAGCAACTCGACCGGCAGCAGGTGGACGATGGCATACGCCACCCCGACACCGCCCAGCAACACGCCAAGGAAGTTGAACACGCCGGAAAAGAACACGGCCAGGTGCGGCGGCATGGCTTTGGTATAGATGACAGTCGCTACTGCGTTGGCAGTGTCATGAAAGCCATTGATGAACTCGAAGGCGAGTACGAAGGTCAAGGCGAGCAACAAGCTCACCAGTACCCAGGCATCAAGTCCGCTGAATAAATCGATCATGAAGGAATTCTGACCCGGTCATAAGGGGGCGCGATTATGCCAGAAATCCTGGGTAATCGATGCACTAGGTGCTGACTGGTACTGGCCGCTTTGCAGGGGGCGAGTGCCCTGTCGGTGCGGCAGGTGTTTGGTCAAGATCGGCAAAAATCAGAAAAAATAACGCAAACGGTCAGAAAAATAGCGGTTTTTGCGCGCATCAAATAATTCAAACGACCGTATTAAATTTGTGAGATTACGTAACGGTTTCATCTACGACGCCGCAAGGATCGTCCAGGGCACCGCATTGATGCAGGTGCCTGGCCGATGGTGGATAGGGGTCAGGGCTCCTGTGGCTTGAGTTCCTTTTGCATTTTTTTGCAGTTCCTCGGCAAACGCCTGGTCCAGCACACTGGCGCGTTTGCGCCACGGTTTGCGTTCGGGGTCCGGTTGGGCGGCATACGTGGTGACTTCTCCGCCGTAAACATCCTTGTAACGTTGCTCCTGGCGCTCAAGTTGCGCGCGCAGTTCATCTTTCGTCACAGTGCTACCTGATGGGTCGTAATTGATGTAGGTATCGACGCCAGTACGTCGAGTGACCCTGGCGCGGGAGGCGCGCGGTTGTATCGAGCATCTATATAAGACGCAGCGCTGTTTACAGTTGAATGACGCTGTTTTACACGTTCTGCCGACACCTGTCTGCACGGTGGAAGCAAAAAACGGCCTTGCTGGTGGGCAAGGCGTGCCTGGGACTTCTACGGTGGGTACCTGACCAGTCTCTCCAAGAAGCCACATGGTGGCAGGCGAAAGGTATAAGCAATTGTAGGCAGTGGTCAATTGCGATTATCGGCCGATGGTTCGATAATCGCCCAAGTGAAGATTGCCGAGGTGAGTCATGAGTGAAGAAACAGGGGCCAAGGGGCCCGGGCTGAATGACAATGTGCGCAGCTCGTTTGCGTCGTTGGCGCCGCCCATCGTGGCGTCGCCGGCCAAGCGCATTCAGGCGTTTACCGGTGATCCGGATTTCATGACGTCGCTGGCCCGCGGCCTGGCGGTGGTGCAGGCATTTCAGGAGCGCAAGCGCCACCTGACCATCGCACAGATCAGCCACCGCACCGAGATCCCGCGCGCGGCGGTGCGCCGTTGCCTGCATACGCTGATCAAGCTGGGCTACGCCACCACCGACGGGCGCACCTATTCGTTGTTGCCCAAGGTGCTGACCCTGGGGCATGCCTACCTGTCGTCGACACCATTGGCAGTATCGGCCCAACCCTACCTGGACCGCATGAGCGACCAGTTGCACGAAGCCTGCAACATGGCCACCCTGGAAGGCGACGACATCCTGTACATCGCCCGTTCGGCCACGGTGCAACGGCTGATCTCGGTGGACCTGTCGGTGGGCGGGCGCCTGCCGGCTTACTGCACCTCGATGGGGCGCATCCTGCTGGCGGCGCTGGACGACGCCACCCTGCACGAGTATCTGGAGCATGCCGACCTGCAGGCCAAGACCAGCCGCACGGTGCACGACCCGGCGGCGTTGCTGGAAATCCTCCAGCAGGTGCGCGAGCAGGGCTGGTGCGTGGTGGACCAGGAGCTGGAACAGGGCCTGCGTTCGATTGCGGTGCCGGTGTATGACGCCTCCGGCCAGGTGCTGGCCGCGCTCAACATCAGTACCCATGCAGGGCGCGTCAGCCGCAGCGAGCTGGAGCAGAAGTTCCTGCCGATCATGGTGGCGGCCAGCCGTGACCTGAGTACCCAGCTGTTCAGCTGACCCGGGACGTTCCTGTTCGATAAACGCACAGTCTTGCGTTTATCGAATTGCGCCGCGCCGCGCGCCTTATTAATGTCCCTCGCATCGGTCGACCTGCATCGACCTCCAATAATAATGAGCGAGAGAACATCCCATGACCTGCACCTTGTCCTGCTTCAGCCCGCACCTGGCCGCCTGCCCGCGACGCGGTAGCTGAGCCTTTCCAAAAGACCCGTACCCGATCGTCTGTGCCGTTCACGCGCGCACCCGCACCCTCGCGCGCTTCTTCTGGATAAAAACAATGAATAGTCCCCACGCTGCTGTTGGAAACTGCCTGGATGTGCAGTCGTTTATCAATGCTCAGCCGTTGTCGCGTTATCAGTGGCGAGTGGTCATCCTGTGCTTTCTGATTGTGTTCCTCGACGGCCTGGACACCGCCGCGATGGGCTTCATTGCTCCGGCACTGTCCCAGGACTGGGGCATCGACCGCGCCAGCCTTGGCCCGGTGATGAGCGCGGCGCTGATCGGCATGGTGTTCGGTGCGCTGGGCTCGGGGCCATTGGCCGACCGTTTCGGGCGCAAGGTCGTGCTGGTGGGCGCGGTGCTGCTGTTCGGCGCGTTCAGCCTGGCCTCGGCCTACGCCACCAATGTCGACCAGTTGCTGGTGCTGCGCTTTCTGACCGGTCTGGGCCTGGGCGCCGGCATGCCGAACGCGACCACGCTGCTGTCCGAGTACACCCCTGAGCGGCACAAGTCGCTGCTGGTCACCAGCATGTTCTGTGGCTTCAACCTGGGCATGGCCGGTGGCGGTTTCATCTCTGCCAAGCTGATCCCGATGTTCGGCTGGCACAGCCTGCTGCTGATCGGCGGCATTCTGCCGTTGCTGCTGGTGCTGGTACTGATGGTGTGGCTGCCAGAGTCGGCGCGCTACCTGGTGGTGCGCAATAAAGGTACCGACAAGGTGCGCCGCACACTGGCGCCGATCGAGCCGGGCATTGTCGGCCAGGCGTCGAGCTTCAGCGTGCCGGAACAGAAATCGGTCAAGGCGCGCAACGTGTTTGCGGTGATTTTCTCGGGCACCTACAGCGTTGGCACCTTGCTGCTGTGGCTGACCTACTTCATGGGCCTGGTGATCGTCTACCTGCTGACCAGTTGGCTGCCGACGCTGATGCGTGACAGTGGCGCGAGCATGGAGCAGGCCGCATTCATCGGCGCGCTGTTCCAGTTTGGCGGTGTGCTCAGTGCGGTCGCGG
>NZ_JAAHBU010000483.1 GCF_010671725.1 Pseudomonas brassicae
AGGTTGTACAGGCCGGCGTTCGGCAGCTTGGCGAATACCTGTTGCTGGGCGTCCACCGGCAGGGCTTCGCCGCTGCACACGATGCGCGTGAGGCTGGTGCAGCCGGGCACGTTTTCATCCAGCAGGAATGCCTGCAGCATCGACGGCACGAAGTGCAGCGTGCTGATCCGATGCTGGTTGATCAGCGCCACCAGCCTGGCCGGGTCACGATGATCGCCCGGCGCTGCGACCACCAGGCGTGCGCCGGTCATCAGCGGCCAGAAGAACTCCCACACCGACACGTCGAAGCTGAACGGGGTCTTTTGCAGCACGCTGTCGCTGGCATTCAGAGCATAGGCCTGCTGCATCCAGCACAGGCGGTTGGTCAGTGCACTGTGGCGGTTGCCGGCGCCCTTGGGCTTGCCGGTGGAGCCGGAGGTGTAGATGACGTAAGCGAGGTTTTCCGGGTGCAAGGCAATGCCCGGATTGGTCTGGGCCTGAGCGCTCAGGTCCAGCGTATCGAGCGCCAGTACCGGCAGGCCTGCCGGCACGGGCAAGTCGTCGAGCAGGTGTTGCTGGGTCAGCAGCAACGTGATCGCGCTGTCCTCGAACAGGTAGCTCAGGCGCTCGCGCGGGTACTCCGGATCCAGCGGCACGTAGGCACCCCCGGCCTTGAGGATGGCCAGCAGGCCGACGACCATCTCGATGCTGCGCTCGGCGGCAATGCCGACCAGCACGTCGGGGCCGACGCCACGGGCGATCAGGGCATGGGCCAG
>NZ_JAAHBU010000484.1 GCF_010671725.1 Pseudomonas brassicae
TGCTGCACACCCGCGTGGCCGGCCTGGCCCCGGCGCTGGACGGCGTGTACCCGGACATCGGCGACAGCACCGGGCTGCGTGACAGCGTGGCGTTCGCGGCCGACATGGGGTTTGGCGGCGCGCTGTGCATCCACCCCGCGCAGATTGCCGTCATCCATGCGGCCTTGCAGCCCGCCCCCCAGGAGCTGGCATGGGCACAGCGCATCCTCGCCGCAGCCGCACGGGGCGATGGTGTGTTCGTGCTGGACGGGCAGATGGTCGATGCACCGGTGATCGCCCGTGCCCGTGCCCTGCTGCAGCGCGCCGCCCATGGCTGAAGCCAGCCATGGCTGTGCCCGCTTCATCCTGGAGGCAGCGCGGCCATTGTTGGCACAGGCAGGCTACGCCGGCATGTCGATGCGCCAGCTGGCCAGCCAGGCGGGCGTGCTGCCGGGCAGCCTGTACCACCACGTCACCGGCAAGCAGGAACTGCTGCTGTGGGTGGTACAGGATGTGCTGGAGCGACGTGCGGCGGCGTGGCAGGCGCTGCCCCGGCGTCGCCATGCGCTGGCAGAAGTGCGCAGCTTCATTGGCTTCATGCTGGCGTGGCAGGCCGAGCATCCTGGCGAGGCGCATATCCTGCGCCACGAACACCGCCACCTGGCGCCGCACCAGCAGGCCTGGCTTGCCCGGCACATCCACAGCGCGCAGGCCTGCTTGCAGAGCGTGCTGCAACGTGGCCGGCGCCAGGGCGTGTGTGGGGACATCGACGTCGAGTCGGTGGCGTTGGCCATCCTGGCGTTGATCGGCGCCGCCGAGTGCAGGCCTCTGGCGCACATCGAGCGGCATGTGCAGCGCATGGCCCTGCGCTTGCTGGAGGTGCCCGAGCCTCGCAGCGAGTGACACGAATCGGCGTCATGCGCTGCTATGATGCGCGCATGAGCCATCCCAAGGACGCCGCCGTCAGACATGAAGAAGCTTGAAAACTACAAGGTCATTGCCGACTGCATCGCCACCCTGCTGTTTCCCCATGCCGAAGTCATCCTGCACGACCTTGCGAGCCAGACTGTCGTGCACATTGCCAACAACCTTTCCAAACGCGCGCTGGGGGATGACTCGGCGTTGGAAGAGCTGCCGGGCGACTTTGACCAGGCCGCCAGCCTTGGGCCTTACGAGAAGCTCAACTGGGATGGTCAGAAGATCCGTTCGATCACAGGCGTGTTGCGTGATGACGCTGGCAATGCCGAGGTGTTGATGTGCATCAACCTGAATTTTTCGGTGCTTGACCAGGCGCGAGATGCGCTCAATGCGTTCTTCCAGGTCAGCCGCCTGATCCCGCAGCCGGACGCCTTGTTCCGGGATGACTGGCAGGAGCGCATCAACACCTTCCTGCATGCGTGGATGGGTGAGCGACAGTTGTCGCTCAACACCTTGAGCATGAAACACAAGCGCGCGTTGATTGAAGCGTTGTATGCCGAGGGTGCGTTCGAGGGTCGCAGTGCTGCGGACTATGTGGCCAATGTGCTGAGCATGGGCCGGGCGACGGTGTACAAGTACGTCAAGGCGTTGCGCGAGGCGGCGTGAGGGGCGTGGTAGCCCCACAGAGGTCTACTGCCTGGCACCCAAGGCTGACAACGCCGATCTGTCAGGCCATGGTGCGTTGCA
>NZ_JAAHBU010000485.1 GCF_010671725.1 Pseudomonas brassicae
AGGCCGGCGCCGAGCAGGCGCAGGGCCCAGCCGTCGCGTTGCTGCCAGGGCGGCGGCGGGTCGTTCAGGTGCGGTTGCGACAGGCGTTCGAGCAGGTCGCGGGTCATGCCGCCAGGTGTGGCAGTTGCTCGACCTGGCTGTGCAGGTTCTGCAATACATTCCTGGGGCTCACGCGCTCGCGCATCCAGCGTTCGAGGAACGGCTGGGCGGTGCTCCACAGGTCCAGGTCGGGGTACAGCTGGCGCCCCAGGCCCTCGATGTTGAGCAGGGTCTTCTGCAGCAGCACCAGCTGCGGCTGCACTTCCATGTTGAAGCGTCGCGCGGTCTGGAACAGGCGCATCAGCACCTGGCCGAAGGAAATATCCTTTAACGGTTTTTCGAAGATCGGCTCGCACACGGTGCGGATCGCCGCTTCGAACTCGTTGAGCTTGGTCTGTGCCGGCACCCAGCCCGAATCGATGTGCAACTGCGCCACGCGGCGGTAGTCACGCTTGAAGAAGGCAAACAGGTTGCGCGCCAGGTAGTCCTGGTCTTCGGGGGTGAGGCTGCGACGATGCCGCAGTCGATCGCGATGTATTGCGGGCTCCACGGCTTGACCGTGCTGACGAAGATGTTGCCCGGGTGCATGTCGGCGTGGAAGAAGCTGTCGCGAAACACTTGGGTGAAGAAGATCTCGACGCCGCGTTCGGCCAGCAGCTTCATGTCGGTACGCTGGTCGGCCAGGGTGACGAGGTCGGTGACCTGGATGCCGTAGATTCGCTCCATCACCAGCACCTTGGGCCGGCACAGGTCCCAGTACACCTGGGGCACGTACATCATCTCGGAGCCTTCGAAGTTGCGTCGCAGCTGGCTGGCGTTGGCCGCCTCGCGCAGCAGGTCGAGCTCGTCGTAGATGGTCTTTTCGTAGTCGCTGACCACCTCCACCGGGTGCAGCAGGCGCGCGTCGGCCGACACCCGCTCGGCGCCGCGGGCGATCAGGAACAGCCAGGCCAGGTCTTGCGCGATGATCGGCTTGAGGCCGGGGCGCACCACCTTGACCACCACCTCTTCACCGCTCTTGAGCTGCGCGGCGTGCACCTGGGCCACCGAGGCCGAGGCCAGCGGCTCGACGTCGAAGCGGCTGAACAGTTCGCCGACCTTGGCGCCCAGTTGCGACTCGATCAGCGCCACGGCCTGTTGCGGGTCGAACGGCGGTACGCGGTCCTGCAGCAGCATCAGCTCGTCGGCGATGTCGGCGGGCAGCAGGTCGCGGCGGGTCGAGAGCAACTGGCCGAACTTGATGAAGATCGGCCCCAGGTCCTGCAGGGCCAGGCGCAGGCGCGCGCCGCGGCTGAGCGCCGACGGCTTGCGCGGCAGCCAGCGCCAGGGCATGGCAAAGCGCAGGGTCATCAGCCACCAGGGCAGGGGCAGTTCGAACAGCAGGTCATCGAGACGGTAGCGGATCACGACGCGCTGGATGCGCAACAGACGGCGGACGGCAAGCAGCTTCATGCGTTATCGCTGGATTCAAGGGATCGGGCAAGGCGCGCGACGCGCGCCTCAAGGCGTTCTAGGTCGACTTTCAGTGCATCGAGTTCGGCGAAGCGCGCTTCGGCTTCGCGTTTGCCGACCAGGGTGCGGGCCTCTTCGGCCAGGTACTCGCCGAGGTTCTGGTTGAGGCTGGCCAGGCCCTGGCGGGTCCAGCGTGCGCGGCTGCGCACATGGCCGGCGAACAGTTGCGTGGCCACCGGGCCGAGCCAGCGCGAGAGTTCGTACTCCCAGTCCAGCGCCAGGTCCTGCAGCACGCCGACCAGGTCCAGCAGCACCGCGCTGTCGCCTTCAAGCTCCACCTGCGGGCTGTGCAGCACGGTCGTCTTGTCCTGGCGCAGGGCCAGTTGCAGCAGGCTGCTGGCCGGCGCACGCAGGGTGCAGTCGGCCTCGGCCTCCCAGTGCGTGGCCAGCAGCAGGCCTTCTTCACTGGGCAGGATGAACAGCTGCAATGCCGGCTGGCGACAGTCGATGGCGATGATCTTGCCATCCAGTGGCGCCAGGCGCGGCAGCGCGGTGCTGTCCATGCGCAGCACACGGTTGAGGCCGTGTTCGACGCTGGCGAGCAGCCCGGCCAGCAGCATCAGGGCTTGATACCGCGGTGCAGGGCGACGATGCCGCTGGTCATGTTGTGGTAGGTGACGCGGTCGAAGCCGGCGTCGACCATCATGGCCTTGAGGGTTTCCTGGTCGGGGTGCATGCGGATCGATTCGGCGAGGTAACGGTAGCTTTCCGAGTCGTTGGTGATCAGCTTGCCGGCCAGCGGCATGAAGGCGAACGAGTAGGCGTCGTAGACCTTGGACATCAGCGTGTTGGTCGGCTTGGAGAACTCCAGCACCAGCAGGCGGCCACCGGGCTTGAGCACGCGCAGCATCGAGCGGATGGCGTCGTCCTTGTGGGTCACGTTGCGCAGGCCGAAGGCGATGGTCACGCAGTCGAAATGGTTGTCCGGGAACGGCAGCTTCTCGGCGTCGGCCTGCACGAACTCGATGTTGCCGGCCACGCCCTTGTCGAGCAGGCGGTCACGCCCGACCTTGAGCATCGAGGCGTTGATGTCGGCCAGTACCACCTGGCCGGTGGGGCCGACCAGGTGCGAGAACTTGCGTGCCAGGTCGCCCGTGCCGCCGGCGATGTCGAGGACGCGGTTGCCGGGGCGCACGCCGGACAGTTCGATGGTGAAGCGCTTCCACAGGCGGTGCATGCCGCCGGAGAGCACATCGTTCATCAGGTCGTACTTGGCGGCCACCGAGTGAAAGACTTCGGCGACTTTCTCGGCCTTCTGGCTCTCGGGAACGTCCTTGAAGCCGAAGTGGGTGGTGGGTTCGGCGTGTTCGCCTTTGCGCTGGTCGTTCATATCGCTTCACCGGAAAAAATTACTGGCCATTCTAGGGCGTGCGGCTGCATTTGTCTTGGCGGGGTGTGTCGCAGGTGAGGGCAGGGGCATAATAGGAGTATGCCCTTTAAGCCAGGATTGATTGAATGACCCAGATCAGCGTCGAACGCAAACACAGCCTGGGGCGCGAAGCGGCCCGGGAAAAGGCCGCAGCCCTGGTCGACAAGCTGGCCCGCGAGTACGACCTCAAGGCGCAGTGGAACGGCGACCGGGTGGAGGTCAAGCGCAGTGGCGCCAATGGCAGCATCCAGATCGGTGACGACAGCATTCGTGTCGAGCTCAAGCTGGGCATGATGCTGTCGATGATGGGCGCCACGATCAAGGCCGAGATCGAGCGGGCGCTGGACAAGGCGCTGGCCTGAGACCGCGTCGCGCCTTTCGCTGGCAAGCC
>NZ_JAAHBU010000486.1 GCF_010671725.1 Pseudomonas brassicae
TTGCCAGCGAAGGGAGCGCCGCACGTCTCAGCGCGGATTACTTCTCCAGTTCATCCAGCGCTTGCTGCAGTTCTTTCTTGGACTCGGCCAGCTTGTCCTTGCGCTTGTTGATCTTGTCGGCGTCGCCTTTCTTCATGGCCTTGTCCAGGTCCTTGGTGCGCTGCGCCACTTCGTGACGGGCATCCAGCACTTTTTGCTCGCGTTCCTTTTTCAGGCTGGCATCGGTGCAGTGTGCATTGACTTCGCTCAGGGCCTTTTCGAGGCCGGCCTGCTGGTCGCTGTTGCCGTGGGCGCGGGCCTGCTCGATCTGCTTGCTGATGGCGTCCTTCTTGGCTGCGCAACCGGTCAGGCCCGGCTGTTCTTCGGCGGCCAGGGCAGAGGTGGCCAGCAGCGTACAGGCAGCGAACAGGGCAAGCGGGGAAATCAGTTTCATAGTGGCTCCGTGGTCGCGGGCTTGGCAGAAACCCATGATGCTGCCCTGATCTGACGAAATTAGAAACCCTGTATTGTATGTTCACGTAACCGCACCGCCAGCACCTGCACCTGCGGGTGGGCGAAAAACGCCACCAGTTGAGCCGCTCGATAGGCGCCGATACCTGGCTCGGTCTGCCACTGCGCCGCATCGCGTGCGGCCAGCGTGGCCCAGGAATCACCCAGTGCCAGCGCCTTGGGAGCGGGTACGCCAATGGCGCGGGCCCAGGTTGCGAAAGGTTGCTGGCGGGCACGCTGGAGCGCAGGGGCGAGCGGGTGGGTGGCGGGCAGCTCGAGCACGTCGGCCAACTCGCGCAGCTCGCCACT
>NZ_JAAHBU010000487.1 GCF_010671725.1 Pseudomonas brassicae
TTTTTTGCCCCGCACCCTCACCTCGCGCTACGCCCCGGCCCTTATCCCCGCTATACTTCTCGGCTTTCCTGAATAAATGCCATAGGGTCCCGCCGCGCATGGATAAGACCTACCAGCCGCACGCCATTGAAACTTCCTGGTACAACACCTGGGAGTCCGAGAATTATTTCGCCCCGCAAGGCGCGGGCGATTCGTACACCATCATGATCCCGCCGCCGAACGTCACCGGCAGCCTGCACATGGGCCACGGCTTCAACAACGCGATCATGGACGCCCTGATCCGTTTCCGTCGCATGCAAGGCCGCAACACCCTGTGGCAACCAGGCACCGACCACGCCGGCATCGCCACCCAGATGCTGGTGGAGCGTCAACTGGAAGCCAAGGGCCAGAGCCGTCACGACCTGGGCCGCGACAAGTTCCTGGAAAAGGTCTGGGAATGGAAGGACCAGTCCGGTGGCAACATCAGCCGCCAGATCCGCCGCCTCGGCTCGTCGGTCGACTGGAGCCGCGAGCGCTTCACCATGGATGACGGCCTGTCCGAAGCGGTCAAGGAAGCCTTCGTGCGCCTGCATGAAGACGGCCTGATCTACCGCGGCAAGCGCCTGGTCAACTGGGACACCAAGCTGCACACGGCGATCTCCGACCTCGAAGTGGAAAACCACGACGAAAAAGGTCACTTGTGGAACCTGCGCTACCCGCTGGCCGACGGTGCTACCACCGCTGACGGCAAAGATTACCTGGTGGTCGCCACCACCCGTCCGGAAACCCTGCTCGGCGACGCCGCCGTGGCCGTGAACCCGAACGACGAGCGCTACCAGGCGCTGATCGGCAAGTTCGTCAAGCTGCCCCTGGTCGGGCGTCTGATCCCGATCATCGCCGACGATTACTGCGACCCTGCGTTCGGCACCGGCTGCGTGAAGATCACTCCGGCCCACGACTTCAACGACTATGAAGTCGGCAAGCGCCACAACCTGCCGCTGCTCAACATCTTCGACAAGAACGCCATGGTGTTGCCGGCAGCCCAGGTGTTCAACCTCGACGGCAGCCTCAACGAAACCCTGGACGCCAGCCTGCCCGCCGACTACGCCGGCCTGGACCGCTTCGTCGCGCGCAAGCAGATCGTGGCCGACCTGGACGCCGCCGGCCTGCTGGTCAGCGTCGACGACCACGCCCTGAAGGTGCCCAAGGGCGACCGTTCGGGCACCGTCATCGAGCCGTGGCTGACCGACCAGTGGTACGTGTCGACCAAGCCGCTGGCCGAGCCTGCGATTGCCGCCGTCGAAGACGGTCGCATCCAGTTCGTGCCCAAGCAGTACGAGAACATGTACTTCTCCTGGATGCGCGACATCCAGGACTGGTGCATCAGCCGCCAGCTGTGGTGGGGCCACCGCATTCCGGCCTGGTACGACGAGTCGGGCAAGGTCTACGTGGGCCGCAGCGAAGAAGAAGTGCGCGCCAAGCACACGCTGGGTGCCGACGTGGTCCTGAACCAGGACAACGACGTGCTCGACACCTGGTTCAGCTCGGGCCTGTGGACCTTCTCCACCCTGGGCTGGCCACAGCAGACCGAGTTCCTCAAGACCTTCCACTCCACCGACGTGCTAGTCACCGGCTTCGACATCATCTTCTTCTGGGTTGCCCGGATGATCATGCTGACCATGCACCTGGTGAAGAACGAGGACGGCACCCCGCAGGTACCGTTCAAGACCGTATACGTGCACGGCCTGGTGCGCGACGGCCAGGGCCAGAAGATGTCCAAGTCCAAGGGCAACGTGCTTGACCCGCTGGACATCGTCGATGGCATCACCCTGGACGAACTGCTGGAAAAACGCACCAACGGCCTGATGCAACCCAAGCTGGCCGACAAGATCGCCAAGCAGACCAAGGCCGAGTTCCCCGAGGGCATTGCCAGCTATGGCACCGATGCCCTGCGCTTCACCTTCTGCTCGCTGGCATCCACCGGTCGTGACATCAAGTTCGACATGGGCCGCGTCGAAGGCTACCGCAACTTCTGCAACAAGATCTGGAACGCGGCACGCTACGTGCTGGACAAGGGCGAAGACTGCGGCCAGAACGGCGAAGCCGTCGAGCTGTCGCTGGCCGACCGCTGGATCATCTCGCAGTTGCAACGCACCGAAGCCGAAGTGACCCGCCAGCTCGACCAGTTCCGTTTCGACCTGGCCGCCCAGGCGCTGTACGAGTTCATCTGGAACCAGTACTGCGACTGGTACCTGGAGCTGTCCAAGCCCGTGCTGTGGGACGACAACGCACCGATCGAACGCCAGCGCGGTACCCGCCGCACCCTGGTGCGCGTGCTTGAAGTGGCCCTGCGCCTGGCGCACCCGTTCATGCCGTTCATCACCGAAGAGATCTGGCAGCGCCTGGCGCCGCTGGCCGGTATCGAAGGCAAGACCATCATGCTGCAGCCGTGGCCAGTGGCCAACGAAAGCCGCATCGATGCGGCTGCCGAAGGCGATATCGAGTGGCTCAAGGAGCTGATGCTGGGTGTGCGCAACATCCGTGGCGAGATGAACATCGGCCCGGGCAAGCCACTGCAGTTGTTCCTGAAGAACGCCAGCGCCGAAGACGTGCGTCGCCTGCAGGAAAACGAGGCGCTGCTCAAGAAGCTGGCGAAGATCGAGGCCTTCACCGTGCTCGGCGAGCAGGACGAGGCGCCACTGAGCGCCACCGCCCTGGTCGGTGACCTGCAGGTGCTGGTACCGATGGCCGGGTTGATCGACAAGGACGCGGAGCTGGCTCGCCTGAACAAGGAAATCCAGCGCCTGCAAGGCGAAGTCCAGCGTGTGGGTGGCAAGCTGTCCAACCCGGCCTTTGTCGACAAGGCACGCCTGCGGTGATCGACAAGGAACGCGCCAAGCTGGCCGAAGCCGAACAGGCCCTGGCCAACTTCACCGAGCAGCATGCGCGGATTGCCGCCTTGTAACACTCACTGACCTCAGTGATGCCATCGCGGGTCAAGCCCGCTGCCACAGGAACTGCATGCACAGTTCCCGGTGGCAGCAGGCTTGACCCGCGATGCTTT
>NZ_JAAHBU010000488.1 GCF_010671725.1 Pseudomonas brassicae
CGAAAAGTAGGTTTACAACCCACGGTGCCGGCGGAGTGTCGCTGACTTAAGACGCCTATGGAGTTTCCTTAATGACTGGTGGCAATGTAAGATCATGACCGAAGAGGCAGGTACCTCCTCTCGTTCATTCGGGGGCGGCTCTGATAATTAACAGCTCTGGCTGTTGGGCTCACGCCCACTGATCCCTCTGGGGATGTTCTAAGATGACTCAAACCCGCTTGCCTCTTCTCCAAATTCCCATGGAGTGTTGCGTGTGAAGGATGCTATCTGGTTCACCTACAAGGCCCGAATTCAAGCCCATAACCGCTTGGAATGGCTGGACTTTCACTCCCAGATGCTCCTGGTGTGGTACGCAATCCTCGGCGCTGTTCTAGGCGTTCTAGCCATTCGCTACGAACATGTACTTGGCCCAGATACTGACGTAATGGCCACCGTCCTTTCCGTTGCGTTACTAGGCGTCTCGCTCGCAGTGACAAACCGGGATTTTCGAGTGCGCGCCATGGCAATACGAAAAAACTACCTGCAGTTGCACGCCCTTTATCGTGAACTCTCATCGGGTACTGCACCCACCTCTGAACAGACGAAGCAGTATGATGATCTGCTCGCCGACGCAGAGAATCACAGAGAGATCGATGACCGCGTCGCACGTGTTTTTTCCACCGGGCTGACCAGCCGAACACCGACTGCGTTTGAGAGTTGCTATGCCATCACCTGGATAGGTGCTCGCCTGATTGTTACCGTAGCCCTGTACGCCCTACCCCTCGCGGCAGGCATGTACTCTTGGGCGGGCAGATGAGCGCTGCACGGAGTTTCAAGAGGCATTTCGCTCGCAAACCATTGCTCCGCATTTACACTGATAAGATCAAGAACTCTGGCGCTATCGGGCTTGACCGCACCCGTCCGGCAAAGCTGGATGCCAGACTGAATGATGAGCTCGAACTCATTATCCAAAAGGTTCAGCAGGGTAAATATCGCTTCACCGCATTCAAGGAAAAGTTGATTCTGAAGGGCGCAGCCTCCCCGCCCAGGCAGATCTCAATTCCGACCGCGCGTGATCGGATTGTGTTGCGCGCCTTATGTGAGTGCCTTGCAGAGGTTTATCCAACAGCGAGGCTATCACTGCCACAGGTTGTCATCGAAGACCTCAAGGTGGCACTGGCGTCTGGAATCTATGCCGATTACGCCAAGATTGACCTGAAAAACTTCTATCCATCAATTCCTCATACGTTGATTGATGCAGCTATCCGGAAAAAGATTCGCAAGCCTGAGTTCAAGCATCTCATTACCACGGCGATTACTACGCCAACTGTCTCTGAGTCGAGAGGCAGGAAGGACACGCCCAACTCAACCATTGGAGTGCCCCAGGGCTTAGCTATCTCCAATATGCTGGCGGAGATCGCACTGCAAGATATCGATCTTATGGTTAATGGTCGGCCCGGGATCTGGTACAAGCGCTATGTCGATGACATCTTGATCCTAACGCCTGCCGGCCAGGCTGAGGCGGTAGCCAAGGAGCTGATGGCGGGGCTGCAGAGCCTGGGGTTACACCCACATCCGTTTGGCCCAGACTCAAAATCCAAGTTCGCCCCGCTGACCGATCCCTTTAGTTTCCTGGGGTATCAGGTGGAAGGTGGGCACGTGATCATTCGACGCGATAGCATCCTCCGATTTGAATCATCCATTGCGAACATCTTCACGGCCTATCGGCACAAGGTAGCGACGGCTCGCTCTCCTAAAGACATGGAGCGGGCCAGAGCATACTGCGAATGGAAAGTTAACCTACGGATCACGGGCTGTTTCTTCGAAGGAAAACGGCGAGGCTGGGCATCGTACTTTTCCCAGATCACCTCTACCGCCCAGCTTCGAGCGGTCAATCACACGATACGTAACCTGACCAAACGCTCCTCACTGGAAGGGAAGATCAAACTCAAGTCGTTGATCAAAACCTTTTACGAGCTCAAGCGCGGAAGAGCCTCTAATCACGCCTACATTCCGAACTTGGATGATCACAGCATCGCTGATAAGCGAAAAGTACTGGCGCTATGGGTTGGCGATGATGTGATAAAGCTTCGTGATGACCAGATAGAACGGCTTTTTGCGATCAAAGTAAGTAAAGCTGTGCGGGAACTCGAACAAGATATAGCCCAGACATCATGATTGGGATGTGAGTACCATGGCCTACTCCGTCGCACCAACTCAGCGGAGAAATGCCCAGCGAAATTTCAGCGACAGGCAAATAGCCAGCACGATCTCCAGTAGTATTCGTTGACCGGCTTACTGCTCCGCAAGCCTCTATGACAGGAACACATGGATGTATTTGTCAGCACTGAAGGTTCAGAATTTTCGTCAATTTAGCGCCGAATCAAACGGTCTGGTCATCGAATTCAACAAAGGCATTACTGCGCTGGTCGGAGAGAACGACGCGGGTAAGTCATCGGTCATCGACGCCCTGCGATTCGTCCTTCAGACGCGAGACGGAGAATACGTACGCCTGCAGCCGGAGGACTTCCACATTCCTGACGAAGGGCCTCAGGCGAGTCAGATCACGATCGTGGCCAAGTTTGCAGATTTGTCTGTCGCGGATCAGGGGGCACTGTCCGAGTACGTGACATTCAAGGGTGGTGATGCGGTCGTTTACGTTCACTGGACAGCACGAAGACTCTCGGACGACGTCCTCGCACGTCGTTGGGTTGATATTGTTGTACGCAGTGGCCATAGCGGCGGTGGCCCAAGCATTGACACCAATGTCCGCCAACTGCTGGCTGCTGCATACTTGCGCCCCCTTCGAGATGCCACACGGGAAATGTCCCCTGGGCGTGGATCACGCCTCTCACAAGTGCTCAAGCATTTCCCCAGCATCAAGGATGGGAGTGGTTTTGATGTTGACCAGCCGCTTGCAAACCCTGAGTCGCTGAGCCTCGCTGGGTTGGCTGGGTATCTACGGCATTTGGTGAACATGCATCCAGGTGTTACCTCTGCCCAAGACTCGGTCAACGAAAACTACCTGTCCCATCTTTCACTGGAAGGTGATGAGCTACATGGGCGGATCAATTTCGTTGAAGGGAGCTCGGAGCCAGCTCGCCTTAGACAGATCCTAGAGCGCATGGAACTGAGTCTGCTCGACCAGGGTTCACGTGAAGCTCGTGGGGAATACGGCCTGGGCTCTAACAATCTGTTGTTCATGGCCTGTGAGTTACTACTGCTTGGCAAGGAACCCGACGGACTGCCGTTACTGCTTATAGAAGAGCCAGAGGCCCACCTTCATCCACAGCGACAACTGCGTCTGATGGATTTTCTGACTGTTGCAGCTACGCCCAGACCAAGCTCCTCCACAGTCACTCGCCCGATGGAGATCGATCAGCGAGAGGAAATCTCGCTGCCATGGAACGAAGGCTCCACAGCTCCTTCAGCGCTCTCATCTGACGATGGTGGATCGACTGCAGATGAGGTCGACCAGGAAGACCAAACGCGGCCCGTGCAGGTGATCCTTACCACCCACAGTCCCAACCTCAGTTCCAAAATAGCTCTAGAGAATTTAGTACTGATGCACGGTCGCAAGGCTTATTCTCTCGGCAGGCAACACACAAAACTGGATGAGGGGGACTACCGATTCCTCGCGCGTTTCCTGGACGTGACCAAAGCAAATCTATTTTTCGCACGGGGTCTCCTCGTCGTCGAGGGAGATGCTGAAACTATCCTATTACCAGCACTAGCAAAGCTGCTCGGACGAGATCTGACCCGCCATGGCGTCTCGCTGGTGAACGTCGGGGGCGTTGGCCTGAGGCGATATGCTCGGATCCTTCAACGTGCTCATCCCTCAAAAGGCGTTCTGAACATCCCTGTCGCCTGTATCTCGGACATGGACGTCATGCCAGACTGCGCACCACAGATTCTGGGATTGGTAGAGAATGATGACGACCCCAAGTGGGTGGATGGCCGCCGGAGGTGCGAGCGAACCGCGACTTCGGCTCTGATGATGAAACACGGCGTCAACGTTTGTCTGAACGGAGAAACTCGCGCGAAGCTAACGACGAGCAAAATGTAAAAACGTTCGTGGCGGAACGATGGACACTGGAGTACGACCTGGCCTACAGCGGCATGGCACTTGAACTTCTTGTGGCCGCACGATTAGCGGCGCACGATGATGCGATCCATGCTGCTCGGGAAACGCACGACCAAGTAATTGAACGAGCCATGACCGAATATGAGGGCCTTGTAAGCTCAGGTATCTCGGCTGAAGAAACAAGTTCGACCATCTACGCACTGTTCCACCGCAAGGTTGCCTCCAAAGCGATTACTGCGCAGTACCTCGTTGACATCTTGGAGCAGCGCTTTCAAACGCTGGGAGTGAGTCTTGAGCGATTGGAAGAACGTCTTCCCGCCTACCTCGTTGAGGCGATCTACTACGTGACTTCTCGCATAGAGATAACGCCCAATCAGCACCAACCCACAGAACAGCAAACGCAGGGACAGATGCCATGATCGCGTTCTGCGACCTGGTGCCCGAAATTACCGACGAAGACATCGAGTGGGTCTCAGAGCTCATGAAGCTGGAGGGTCTGGATGAGCAACGCCTCGCCTTCCTTCGATCGCAGGAAACGCTCGACGTATCCGCGTCGCCAGGGAGCGGTAAAACGACCCTTGTAGTCGCCAAGCTCGCAATTCTTGCCCGCAAATGGAAAAGCCGAACTCGTGGCATCTGCGTGCTGTCTCACACCAACGTCGCTCGCCATGAAATTGAGCATCGACTGGGAAACACCGAAGTTGGCCGACGGCTACTGAGTTACCCTCACTACATCGACACAATCCACGGTTTTGTCAGGCGCTTCCTTGCCACGCCTTGGCTCCTTTCCGCTCAATACCGCTTCACTGCGATCGATGATGAGCTGACCCATCGGATGCGTTTGAGGTCTTTGTCAGCCGTGGATAAACGGTTTCTGGGCAGCTTCTTGGCCCGCAGAGCGTTTGATACCAAATTGCTGCGGTTAGCCACTGCTGACTTTGACAATCCTTGCATCATGGCCGCCAAAGGCAACCTGCCTAGCGGGCCAAATACTCAAAGCTACCAAATCATGGCTAGGGCAGTCGTCGACACAGCGAAGCGCGGTTACTTTTGTTACGACGAAATCTTCGTGCTGGGCAGTGCTCAACTGGCTGCGCGACCCATGGTAGCTGAGGGGTTGAGGCACCGCTTTCCATGCGTCTTCATCGACGAGATGCAGGATACCTCTGCGATGCAGGTTGAGTACCTGAACGCAATTTTCCCTCGCCACAACACCGGGATTTGCGTGACTAGGGTTGGTGATTCCAACCAGGCGATTTTTGAATCGGACGTCCACACCAATGGCAGTGACTTTCCGGATCGAAGTCGAGCAGTCGACATCTCCAGTAGCTTCCGCTTCGATGAATCGATTGCGATGTTGGCAAATCCCTTCGCACTCCAGGCCGTCGCTGGCGGACTTTCAGGGCGGCGCAACGTGGGAGAAACCGGAGCGCTTCGCCACACCATTTTCGTTTTTTCTGATGGCAACTGTAGCCCCGTACTGGATGCTTACGCTCGCCTGGCATTCCAGCAACTCCCCGTGGAGCTACACGACAAGGCAACAATCACTGCCATAGGCTTTACCCATAAAGACATCGATCCCGATGACACCGACCCGATGCATTACCCAAAAACGGTCGGGCACTATTGGGAGGGCTATGATCGCAGTGCAGGTCTAGCAGCTTACCGTCCGCCAACGTTGATCGAGCGTATTCGCCAAGCCAAACGTGATCTCGTCAAAAGCGATACTGCTCACCATAGCGTGGAAGAGATCGCGAAATGCCTTCTCCACCTGGTAAACCTCTCCAATCTCACCACCAAAATCAAAGTGGGAAGTCGACAGCACGTCCAAGTACAACAGTTACTGATCGACCTGAATGACTTGGCCGCCTACCAACAGTTGGTGGTCGATCTACTCTTCACATCAAATACCATCAGTGCCGACAGCTGGACATCTTTCGCTCAGCGCTTTTGGGCTTTGGCATCAGTCCTTGCTGGAGTAGATGAGCAACCCGAAGCAGCGCAGAGCTACCTCGCTTGGGTAGCGGAAGGCTTGGATACTCTGCAGGAGGACGCTGTACATCTTGAAGTAAATACCTTCCGCAGCAATCAAGACCATGGCGTGTTGGACGTCAAGCTCGGCTCCATTCATTCAAGCAAGGGACAGAACCATACCGCGACGCTTGTGCTGGAAACCTACAGTCACGAGCACTTCATCGCTAGCCTGTTGCCTTGGCTCACTGGGCAACAAGCCACGGTGGTATCAGGACGCGAAAACGGATCGTCCAGCGGTACTTGCAATGTATGTGGCGATGACCCGCCCAACACACCTGCTGTGCCTGGCCATAAGCAGGAGGACGCTTGGCGAGGGGGAGGAAATCGAGGCCAACTGCGAACAGCTCCGGCAGCAGGGTTGGGACATTCAGTATGTGTAAATGTCGCATGATCGGCATCCAAAGTATCATTAGCAGTTTCACTACCATGAAGATGTGATCTGATGACAGACTCACCCCCCCT
>NZ_JAAHBU010000489.1 GCF_010671725.1 Pseudomonas brassicae
CCCAGCACGGTGTCGCCGGCTTGCAGCAGGGCGAGAAACACGGCGGCGTTGGCCTGGCTGCCGGAGTGCGGCTGGACGTTGGCGTAGTCGGCGCCGAACAGCTGCCTGGCGCGATCAATGGCCAGTTGCTCGACCTTGTCCACATGCTCGCAGCCGCCGTAGTAGCGCTTGCCAGGGTAGCCTTCGGCATATTTGTTGGTCAGGCCACTGCCCTGCGCCTGCATGACGCGCTTGCTGGTGTAGTTTTCCGAGGCGATCAGTTCGATGTGATCTTCCTGGCGTTGCTCTTCGGCGTTGATCGCCGCCAGCAGTGCATCGTCGTAACCCTGGATCTGGTCTTGCTTGGTGAACATCGCATCTCTCCCGGCAGTGACTTGGACAGCGCCCTTTGGCTGCGATGGTAGGGCTGGTACGCGCAGCCCAGATGCCTGCGCGCGCCACGCAAAGGTGCGTTTACGACATCCGTGTCGCCCGCTTCGCTGGCAAGCCAGCTCCCACAGGAAATCATCGGGTCAAAAAGCGGCGCTGTACCGGTGGGAGCTGGCTTGCCAGCGATAGGCGACAACCCGGAACTTGGTTTAGAGTGCTTGCCTGCGTCGATCACAGGACAGTGCAATGACCGAACAAACCCAGCAATTCGCCAGCGACAACTATTCCGGCATCTGCCCCGAAGCCTGGGCGGCGATGGACAAGGCCAACCAAGGCCACGAACGCGCCTATGGCGACGACCAGTGGACCGCCAAGGCCGCCGATCACTTTCGCAAGCTGTTCGAGACCGACTGCGAAGTATTCTTTGCCTTCAACGGCACCGCCGCCAACTCCCTGGCCCTGTCGTCGCTGTGCCAGAGCTACCACAGCGTGATCTGCTCGGAGACCGCCCACGTCGAGACCGACGAATGCGGCGCGCCGGAGTTCTTCTCCAACGGCTCCAAGCTGCTGACCGCGCGCAGCGAGAACGGCAAGCTCACGCCTGAATCGATCCGCGAAGTGGCGCTCAAGCGCCAGGACATCCACTACCCCAAGCCGCGCGTGGTGACCATCACCCAGGCCACCGAAGTGGGCAGCGTGTACCGCCCCGAAGAGCTCAAGGCGATCAGCGACACCTGCAAGGAGCTGGGCCTGAACCTGCACATGGACGGCGCGCGCTTCAGCAATGCCTGCGCGTTCCTGGGTTGCACGCCTGCCGAGCTGACCTGGAAGGCCGGCATCGACGTGCTGTGCTTTGGTGGCACCAAGAACGGCATGGCGGTGGGCGAGGCGATCCTGTTCTTCAACCACAAGCTGGCCGAAGACTTCGACTACCGCTGCAAGCAGGCCGGGCAACTGGCGTCGAAGATGCGCTTCCTGTCGGCCCCCTGGGTGGGCCTGCTCGAAGACGGCGCCTGGTTGCGTCATGCGCAGCACGCCAACCACTGTGCGCAACTGCTCAGCGGCCTGGTGGCCGACATCCCGGCGGTGCAACTGATGTTCCCGGTGGAGGCCAACGGCGTGTTCCTGCAGATGCCGGAGCCGGCGCTGGAGGCACTGCGTGACAAGGGCTGGCGCTTCTACACCTTCATTGGCAGCGGTGGCGCGCGCTTCATGTGCTCGTGGGACACCGACGAGGCGCGGGTACGCGAACTGGCGGCGGATATCCGGGCCGTCACACTGGGCTGAGGGCCCTTTGGCCGGCAAGCCCGGCTCCTGCAGGGTTTTATGAGCACCGCCTGACCCTGTGGGAGCTGGCTTGCCAGCGAAGCCGTCACCTCGGTTTAAAGCCGGAACCCACCCATCTGCCGCGCCAGGTCATCCGCCAGCCCGCGCAGTGCCCGGCAATCCTGCCGGCACCCGTCCACCTCGGCCGCCGTCTGACGCGCCAGGTCGGAAATCCCCTGCACATTACGGTTGATCTCCTCGGTCACCGCCGACTGCTGCTCGGTTGCCGTGGCCACCTGCAGGTTCAGGTCGCTGATGTGCTCCACCTGCCCGGTAATCGTGGTCAGCGATGCCCCGGTACACTGGCTCGACTGCACCCCGGCGCCCGTCGCCGCCTGCCCCGCATGCATCGACGCCACCGCCGCGCCCGCGCCATGCTTGAGGCGCTGGATCATGCTCTGCACCTCGTCGGTCGACACCTGGGTACGCTGCGCCAACGTGCGCACTTCGTCGGCCACCACCGCAAAACCACGCCCCATTTCACCGGCCCGCGCCGCCTCGATTGCCGCGTTCAGCGCCAGCAGGTTGGTCTGCTCGGAAATACTACGGATCACCGCCAGCACCGCGTCGATCGACGCCACTTCTCGTGCCAGCTCGCCCACCGCGCTGGCCGCCACGCCGATCTCGCCCGACATCCCCTCGACATGCGCAATCGAGCGCTGCACCACCTCGCGTGCCTGCAACGCTTCGCTGCGCGCAGTCTGCGAGGCGTGGGCCGCATGCCCGGCGTTCTGCGCAATGTCCTGCACGGTCAGCCCCATCTGGTGCACGGCCGTGGCCACCATCTCGGTCATCTGCTGCTGGCGCTGTGAGCGGTCAGCGGTGTTCTCGACCACCTCGCTCACCTGGCCGACCGCGCTGCGCAAGTGCCCGCTGGTGCGCAGCACTCACCGATCAGGTCGCGCTGGCTGTCGAGGAAACGATTGAAGCCCCGCGCCAGCTCACCCAGCTCGTCGGCGCGCGTCTCGTCCAGGCGATGGGTCAGGTCGCCACCGCCGTTGCCGATGGCCATCAGTGCCGCGGTCACTGCCCGCAGCGGCCGCACAATGCCCCGCGCCAGCCACACCACCAGCAGCAACGACAGCAACGCCACCGCCGCACCGATCAGGCTGGTCATCCAGACGGTCTGGTTCACCTGGGCATAAATCTGCGCTTCGGGCACCTCGGCCACCAGCGTCCAGTTCAGGTCGCGCAGTGGCAGGCTCAGGGCCAGGTAGCCTTCCCCGTCGCGCTCGAAACGGCTGTGCTGCAAACCTTCATGGGGGGTGAGCGCAAGGGTTGCCGCGGCCTCGCCGATCTGTTCGGCAAGCTGGCGCTTGCCGCTGAATTCGGGCTGCGGGTGCACCTGGATGAGGCCGTCGCCGCGCACCAGGAACACCCGCCCGCGCTCGCCGAAACTGAAGTTGTGGATCAGTTGCGACAGCTCGGTCATGCGCAGGCCCAGCCCGGCAATGCCCACCAGCTTGCCGGCTTTCTCGACGCGGTAATCGATGAACAGCGCCAGGTCACCGCTGCTGATATCAGTGTCGATGTTGAGCAGGCGCGGATTGCCGCTGTCGATGAAGCCGAAGAACCACTGGTCCTTCGGATTGCTGCGGCTCAAGGTGCGGTCCAGCCCGCCCTGGTTGTAATAGTGGTGGCTGGCCGTGGCGGCGAACAGCGCGGTGAACGCCTGGTTGTGCTGGCGCACCGCCTCCAGGTATTCGACAAACCGAGCGGTCTGGGTGCTGTCCTCACCCGCCGCCAGCCAGTCGCGCAGCAAGGTGTTGTTGGCAATGTCGGCCGCCGCGGTCAGCGGCCGGCTGAGCATGCGCTCGATATCGTTGCGCATCGCCTCGACGCTGGCCGGCAACGCGGTGTCGACCAGGTAGCGTTCGGTCAGCCGGTTGACCGCCACCGTATAGATCGCCACCACGATCAGGATGCTCGCCAACAGGGCTGCGCCCATGCTTGCAATCAATTGCCACTGGATACTGCGCCGCCAGAACTGCATGGACTTCCCCTGAGAATAATTAGCCTTGTACCGCAATAGTTCGGCCAATTGTATACAACAGGAAATACAATACTAGCACCAAGGCGCCACAATGCCGCCCACTGTCCCGGAGGTCAGTGAGCAAGCAAACAGATTTGATACGAGGGGGCCGGTGCGATCAGCTGTTGCCGATGGTCCGGGCGATCACGTCGACCGTGGCGCTGACTTGCTCTTGATAACGGTCGAGGGCCTGCTGATGGGTCTGTTGCAGCTCGATCTGCTGCGAACACAGGTTCAGTGCCGCCAGTACCAGCAGCTTGTCACCGATCAGCGACGGGTACTTGCGCTTGGTGTCGGCCAGCGAGGCCTTGAGCATCTGCACCGCCTGGGCCAGGGTCTGCTCCTGACCGTCAGGGGCCTTGATCGAATAGTCGTTACCCAGGATCGAGACGACATTGATCGACTGCGCGGAGGTGTTCATGCGTTAACCGCACCACCACCGACACGTTCCACCAGCGCCTGGATGCGCGCAGCGGTTGCGCCCTGCTTCTCTTCCTGTTCCATCAGGCTCAGTTGCAGGCTTTCGTTTTCGTCCTTGGCCTGGGCCAGCTCGCTGTCCAGTTGCGCATTGCGCTCGGCCAGTTCCAGATTCTTCTGCACCAGGTCGCTGACCAGTTGCTCCAATTGACTGAGGGATGTTTCCAGCATGATTGCGTTCTCACGGTTTTTCAGGGGGCGCACACGATAAAGAAATCTCGCCGTGCTCGCCAGGGATATCGGGGCCAGAGCGACCTGGTGCAGATTGACCTGCCGATCGGGAACCGGTTCCGTCACTTGGTCAGCTGTCATCAAACAAAAAACGACGGCCGGTTCATGTTTAGTTACACAACCACTCAAGTCTCTCCGCGCCCGACCGATAGGCATTGTGACACTCCAATGACGCATGGACCGCGCGCTCTCATCCTTCTTGCCGGATAAAACCATGTCATTACGTAACATGAACATCGCAGTGCGTGCACTTTTGGGGTTCTCATTGATCGGCGCCCTGATGCTTGCACTTGGCATATTTGCCCTGAACCAGCTGGGCAGTATTCGTCAGGCGGGCATCATCATCGAGCAGGTCAATGTGCCCAGCTTCGACAACCTCAGCCAGATCAACCAACTGACCCTGCGTCTGCGCACCCTCTCCTACCGCCTGCTGGTCAACCGTGACGCGGGCGAACAGCAGGAGATCCTCGGCCTGCTGGACACCCGCAACAGCCAGATCGACAAGGCCACACAGGCCTATGAAAAACTGATCGTTGCCGACGGCGAGCGCGATATCTTCAACCAGTACCGCCAGCTACTGGCCCAGTACCGTCAACTCGAAGCGCAGATGAAACGCATGGCGCAGAGTGATGACCGCGACGGCCTGCGCAGCCTGCTCAACAAGGAGATGCTGAGCAACTCCGAGCAGGTCAACGTCGTACTGGACCGGTTGGTCAAGGTCAACAACGAGCAGACGCGCAGCGCCAACCAGGCCGCTGCGGACCAGTACGACACGGCCTTCAGCCTGGTGATCGTGCTGCTGGTGGCCGCCACCGCGCTGACCCTGTTGTGTGCATTGCTGCTGACGCGCAGCATCGTCAAGCCGATCGATGAGGCCCTGCACGCCGCCGAGCAGATCGCCGAAGGCAACCTCACCCAGACGATCCGGGCCGAAGGCACCGACGAAGCCGCACGCCTGCTCAAGGCCATGGCCAAGATGCAGAACAAGCTGCGCGACACCCTGCAACAGATCGCCGGCTCCGCCACCCAGCTGGCCTCGGCCGCCGAAGAGCTGAACGCGGTTACCGACGAAAGCGCGCGTGGCCTGCAGCAGCAGAACAACGAAATCCAGCAGGCCGCCACCGCCGTCACCGAGATGACCAGTGCCGTGGAAGAAGTCGCGCGCAACGCGGTGAGCACCTCCGAAGCCTCCAAGGCCGCGACCCGCTCGGCCGGCGATGGCCGCGACCTGGTGATGGAGACCGTCAGCGCCATCGAACGCATGAGCGCCGACGTGCAGGGTACCGCCGAACTGATCGGCAACCTGGCGGGCGAATCGCGCGACATCGGCAAGGTCCTCGATGTGATTCGCGGCCTGGCCGACCAGACCAACCTGCTGGCGCTCAA
>NZ_JAAHBU010000049.1 GCF_010671725.1 Pseudomonas brassicae
TGCCCAGGCCCTTGAGGGTCTGCATGGCGCCGTGAAAGCTTGGCGAGTCTACCGCGACGATGTCGCCGGGTTGGCACACGGCGCGCACGCTGGCCGACAACGCCTCCTGGCAACCGGTGGTGATCACCAGGTCGGCGGCGCTCAGGCTGCAGCCGGAGTCGAGCATCAGCCGCGCCACCTGTTCGCGCAGCGCCTCGGTACCGGCGATGGTGTCGTAGTACAGGCCGGGCATGTCCTGGCGCCGGCTCAGCTGTGCCAGGCTGCGCAGCAGCGGCTTGAGGGTCGGGCTGTCGACGTCGGGCATGCCGCGGCCCAGTTGCACCACGTCCTTGCGCGGCACGCTGCGGATCAGCTCGAACACCTGCTCCCACTGGCCGATGTCCACCGGGCGCTGCGCCGGGCGGCTGACGTCGGGCAACGCAGGCAAGGGCCGGTGGTCGGGCACAAAGTAACCGGACTTGGGCCGTGGCGCGGCCAGGCCGTGGTCTTCCAGCACCCGATAGGCCTGCTGCACGGTGCTCAGGCTCACGCCATGCTCGACGCTCAGGGCGCGCACCGACGGCAGTCGGTCGCCGGGGCGGTACAGGCCCTGTTCGATGCGGGCACCGATCAGCTCGGCAAGGTTGACGTAGAGGGTCATGGCGTACTCCTGGGCGTGCAGTTGATACTCAACCGGTACAGATTGGCCAAAAATACAGCATTCAGAGGCAAAATCGCGTGGTCTGTATGGAAATAATACTGGGCGATTGAATCTGTAATGGTCAGGCCGGCTCACGCATCATTTCTACACGGTTTACCCACCCTGGAGGAATGACGAGATGAACGGCTCAAGCGACGTATGCCTGCAACTGCGCGCCGACGGTGAGGCGCCGCCGCACAACGCGCCCGCAGGCCTGAGCGGCTGGGGCCTGATGATGCGGCGCCGGCGTTCACGGCAGGAACTGCTGGCGCTGGATGCCGACCAGTTGCGCGATATCGGCCTGACCCGCGAGCAGGCGCTGGTGGAAGGGCACAGGCCGTTCTGGAAACCCTAGGCCAGCGCCTTGAGGCGGTGCCACAGCATGCCCAGCGCCAGCAGTGGCGAACGCAGGTGCTTGCCACCCGGAAAGGTGATGTGCGGCACCTGGGCGAACAGGTCGAAGCGGCCACTGTGCTGGCCGCTGATCGCCTCGCCCAGCAGCCGGCCGGCCAGGTGCGTGGCATTCAGCCCGTGGCCGGCGTAGGCCTGGGCGTAGTACACGTTCGGCTGGTCGCGCAGGCGGCCGATCTGCGGCAGGCGGTTGGCGCCGATGCCGATCATGCCGCCCCACTGGTACTCGATGCGCACATCGGCCAGTTGCGGGAACACCTTGAGCATCTTGGGCCGCATGTACGCGCCGATGTCCTGCGGGTCGCGGCCGGAGTAGTGGCAGGCGCCACCGAACAGCAGGCGGTGGTCGGCCGAGAGGCGATAGTAGTCCACGGTCACCTGCTGGTCGCACACCGCCATGTTCTGCGGCAGCAGTTCCTGGGCCAGCGTCGCGCTCAGCGGCTCGGTGGCGATGACGTAGCTGCCGGCCGGCAGCACCTTGCCGCCCAGCTCGCGGTCCAGGTCATTGAGGTAGGCATTGCAGCACAGCACCAGCGTGCTGGCGCGCACCGAACCCTTGGCCGTGTGCACGCGCACCTGCGGGCCATGCTCGATGCGTGTGACCTGCGAGTGTTCGAACAGACGCACGCCCAGTTGCCGGGCCACCTCGGCTTCGCCCAGCGCCAGGTTCAGCGGGTGCAGGTGCCCAGAGCCCATGTCGACCAGGCCACCGGCATAGCGTTTCGAACCCACCACCGTGTGCATCTGCTCGGGCGGCACCAGACGCAGCTCATGGGCGTAGCCCAGCGCGTGCAGTTCTTCTATGTCATCGCTGAAGCCCTGGTATTCGCGCGGCTTGTTGGCCAGGTCGCAGTAGCCCCAGGTCAGGTCGCAGTCGATGGCATGCCGCTCGATGCGCTGGCGCACGATGTCCACGGCCTCCAGCCCCATCAGCTTGAGGCTGTGCACGCCCTCGCTGCCGATCACCGACGTGAACTGGTCCAGGCCGTGGCCGACCCCGCGAATCAGTTGCCCGCCATTGCGCCCGCTGGCGCCCCAGCCGATCTTGTGGGCCTCCAGCAGCACCACGCTGAGGCCGCGTTCGGCCAGCTCGATGGCGGTATTGAGCCCCGAGAAGCCACCGCCCACCACGCACACATCACAGCTCGTCTCGCCGTGCAGCGGCGGATAGACCGGTTGCCCAGCGCTGTGGGCGGCGTAGTAGGAAGTGGTATGCACGTTGGGAGAATTCCTGGTCGAGGCTGTGTGGAAAATTTGACACAGCATAGGCGGTGCTTTCACCGGCAGGCAACCGTGGGGCAAAATGCCGCTTCAGTCTCCTGCCCCCCGAGCCGTCCATGAGTTGCAACAGCCACAAGATCCGCTTCTTGCGCGAGCAGATCCCGTCGTTCGCCTGCGTGCCGGGCTGCCATGACTGCTGCGGCCCGGTCACCACCTCCAGCGAAGAGATGGCGCGCCTGCCGCGCAAGACCCAGGCCGAGCAGGAGGCTGCGCTGGGCGAACTCAACTGTGTGCACCTGGGGCCCGAGGGCTGCACCGTGTATGAAGAGCGGCCGCTGATCTGCCGCCTGTTCGGCACCACGCCGCGCCTGCCATGCCCCAACGGCCGTGCCCCGGTCGAGATGATCGACCCGCAGGCCGAGCGCCTGGTGCACCAGTACATCGCCAGCACACGCCAGGTACTGGTCTGAGCCTCAGTCCGGAATCGGCAGGTTGAGGCTTTCCTTCACTTCCTCCATCACGATGTAGCTCTTCGATTCGCGCACGTGCGGCAGCTTGAGCAGGATGTCGCCCAGCAGCTTGCGGTACGAGGCCATCTCGGAAATCCGCGCCTTCACCAGGTAGTCGAAATCGCCCGACACCAGGTGACATTCCAGTACATGCGGCAGCTTGAGCACGGCGCGGCGAAACTCCTCGAAGGTGTCCCCCGACTTGTAGTCCAGGCTGATCTCGACGAATACCAGCAGGCTGCCCTTCAGGTGCTGCGGGTTGAGCCGGGCGTTGTAGCCCATGATGATCCCTTCGCGCTCCAGGCGCCGCACACGCTCGGTGCAGGGGGTGGTCGACAGGCCGACTTTCTCGCCCAGTTCGGTGAACGAAATGCGCCCGTCGGTCTGCAGGATGCGCAGGATGTTGCGGTCGATCTTGTCCAGTTCACGTTTGCTTTGATGCTGGGTTCTCATAGTGGATGCCCCTCCGTAAAAGCCGACCCTGCCGAGAATTCTCGCCAAATATAGGCTTTTATATAGTGAAAAGCACTGCCTCTACCTTCCTATACTGCGCCCATCCATGCCTTACACAACAAATGTCTGCGGTGCGCCGCTTCGAGGGATAACAACATGCGAGTTCTGGTACTTGGTAGCGGCGTGATCGGCACCGCCAGTGCCTACTATCTGGCCCGGCAAGGTTTTGAAGTGGTAGTGGTCGATCGCCAGCCGGCGGTGGCCATGGAAACCAGCTTTGCCAACGCCGGCCAGGTCTCGCCCGGTTATGCCTCGCCGTGGGCTGCGCCCGGCGTGCCGCTCAAGGCCATCAAGTGGCTGCTCGAGCGCCACGCGCCGCTGGCCATCAAGGCCACCGCGACGTCGATCAGTACCTGTGGATGGCGCAGATGCTGCGTAACTGCACGGCCAACCGCTATGCGGTGAACAAGGAGCGCATGGTGCGCCTGTCCGAGTACAGCCGCGACTGCCTCGACGAGCTGCGCGCCGAAACCGGCATCGCCTACGAAGGCCGTACCCTGGGCACCACCCAGCTGTTCCGCACCCAGGCGCAACTGGACAACGCGGCCAAGGACATCGCCGTGCTGGAGCAGTCCGGGGTGCCTTACGAGCTGCTCGACCGCGCCGGCATTGCCCGCGTCGAACCGGCCCTGGCCAACGTCACCGACATCCTGGCTGGCGCCCTGCGCCTGCCCAACGACCAGACCGGCGACTGCCAGTTGTTCACCACGCGCCTGGCGGAGATGGCACGCAACCTCGGCGTGGAGTTCCGCTTCGGGCAGAACATCGAGCGCCTCGACCATGCCGGCGACCGCGTCAACGGCGTGTGGATCGACGGCAAGCTGGAAACAGCCGACCGCTACGTGCTGGCGCTGGGCAGCTACTCGCCGCAGTTGCTCAAGCCGCTGGGTATCCGCGCACCGGTGTACCCGCTCAAGGGCTACTCGCTGACCGTACCGATCACCGACCCGGCCATGGCGCCCACCTCGACCATTCTGGACGAGACCTACAAGGTCGCGATCACCCGTTTCGACAACCGTATCCGCGTGGGTGGCATGGCCGAGATCGCCGGTTTCGACCTGTCGCTCAACCCGCGTCGGCGTGAAACGCTGGAGATGATCGTCAACGACCTTTATCCTCGCGGCGGTGACCTGAGCCAGGCCAGCTTCTGGACCGGCCTGCGCCCGACCACCCCGGACGGCACGCCGATCGTGGGCGCGACCACGTTGCGCAACCTGTTCCTGAACACCGGTCACGGCACCCTCGGCTGGACCATGGCCTGCGGCTCCGGTCGCTTGCTGGCTGACCTGATGGCGCGCAAAAAGCCGCAGATCAGCGCCGAGGGCCTCGATATTTCCCGTTATGCAAACAGTCAGGAGACCGCCAAGCATGTCAGTCCAGCGCCAGCTCACCAATGAGCGCATGAGCCAGATCGTCACCCACAACGGCACCGTATACCTGTCGGGCCAGGTGGGTGACGACATGAATGCCGACGTCGGCCAGCAAACCCGCGAGACGCTGGCCAACATCGAGCGGCTGCTGGACCTGGCGGGCACCGACAAAAGCCGTGTGCTGTCGGCGACCATCTACCTCAAAGACATCGACGCGCAGTTCCAGGCCATGAACGCCGTGTGGGACCAGTGGCTGCCCAAGGGCAGCGCCCCGGCCCGCGCCACCGTGCAGGCCAAGCTGTGCGAGCCGGAGATCCTGGTCGAGATTTCGATCGTCGCCGCGCTGCCGTAACCCATTGATCCTCAACCAGACTGCCAGAAGGCTGCCGTCATGCGTCCCGCCCGTGCCCTGATCGACCTCCAAGCGCTGCGCCACAACTACCAACTCGCCCGTGAGCTGAGCGGGGCCAAGGCGCTGGCCGTGATCAAGGCCGACGCCTACGGGCACGGTGCGCTGCGCTGCGCCCAGGCGCTGGAGGGCGAGGCCGACGGTTTCGCGGTGGCCTGCATCGAGGAAGCGCTGCAACTGCGCGCGGCAGGCATCAAGGCGCCGGTGCTGCTGCTGGAAGGGTTTTTCGAAGCCGGCGAGCTGGCGCTGATCGCCGAGCAGGACCTGTGGTGCGTGGTGCATTCGCTGTGGCAACTGGAAGCCATCGAGCAGGCGACGCTGACGCGGCCGATCACGGTGTGGCTCAAGCTCGACAGCGGCATGCACCGCGTCGGCCTGCACCCCAAGGACTACCAGGGCGCCTATCAGCGCCTGCTGGCCAGCGGCAAGGTCACGCGCATCGTGCTGATGAGCCACTTTGCCCGCGCCGACGAGCTCGACAGCCCGGCCAGCAACGCGCAGGTGGCGGTGTTCGACGCGGCGCGCCAGGGCCTCAGCGCCGAGATCAGCCTGCGCAACTCGCCAGCCGTGCTCGGCTGGCCACAGGTGCCAAGTGACTGGGTACGTCCGGGCATCATGCTGTATGGCGCCACGCCTTTCGAGGTCGCCCAGGCCCAGGCGCAGCGCCTGCAGCCGGTGATGACCCTGGAATCCAGAGTGATCAGTGTGCGTGAGCTACCCGCCGGCGAGCCGGTGGGTTACGGCGCGACGTTCGTCAGCCCGCGGCCCACCCGCGTCGGCGTGGTCGCCATGGGCTATGCCGATGGTTATCCGCGCCTGGCGCCGACCGGCACCCCGGTGCTGGTGGCCGGCAAGCGCAGCCAACTGATCGGCCGGGTGTCGATGGACATGCTGTGCATCGACCTCACCGACGTGCCCGAGGCCGGCCTGGGCAGCCCGGTGGAGTTGTGGGGTAAGCACGTGCTGGCCAGCGACGTGGCGATACAGGCCGGCACCATCCCCTACCAGATCTTCTGCAACCTGCGTCGGGTGCCGCTGGTCTACAGCGGCGGTTGAGGCGCCAAAGCCGACAGGGCGCGGGTCGAAGTGTTGTAAATACTGAACGCTGTTGCGATGATATCGTTCAATTTCGACCCCACTTGTTCGTTTAGGAGGGCCTCAGCCTTGGACGTCGGTGAACGACTGCAAGCCATTCGCAAGCTCAAGGGCCTGTCTCAACGAGAACTGGCCAAGCGTGCGGGTGTGACCAACAGCACCATCTCGATGATCGAGAAGAACAGCGTGAGCCCGTCGATCAGCTCGCTGCGCAAAGTGCTGGGCGGTATTCCGATGTCGATGGTGGAGTTCTTCTCCGAAGAGCTGCAGCCCGAAAACCCTACCCAGATCGTCTACAAGGCCAGCGAGCTGATCGACATCTCCGATGGCGCGGTCACCATGAAACTGGTCGGCAAGGCCCACCCCAGCCGTGCGATCGCGTTTCTCAACGAGGTCTACCCACCGGGCGCCGACACCGGTGAAGAGATGCTCACCCACGACGGTGAAGAGACCGGCATCCTGCTCGAAGGGCGCCTTGAACTGGTGGTGGGGCTGGAAACTTTCATCCTTGAGGCGGGCGACAGCTACTATTTCGAGAGCACCAAGCCACATCGATTCCGCAATCCCTACGATGAGCCTGCCCGGCTGATCAGTGCGGCAACCCCGGCCAACTTCTAGGGCCGACGAGCCCGGTGCGCGGCGCGGCTGATTGTCGCGGCTAAACCCCTTTATTCTCTAGGGTTGTTTCGGTGAGGCAGGGTTCCCGTTATACTTGCGCGGCCTGCGAAACCGTGGCCGCGGGCGTGACTAGCCACCATGAGGGTGTACGCGTGAATCTAATCAAGACAATGCTGGCCGTACCAGCAGCGGTAGTGGCCCTATGGGCTGTCAGTGTTCAAGCTGCGACCAACGACGACATCGCCAAGCGGCTGGAGCCGGTCGGGCAGGTGTGTGTGCAGGGGCAGGAATGCAAGGGCATGGAAGTGGTCGCCTCTGCCGGCGGCGGCGGTGCCAAGACCCCCGATGAGATCATCGCCAAGCATTGCAACGCGTGCCACGGCAGCGGCTTGCTGAATGCACCCAAGATCGGCGATACCGCCGCCTGGAAAGAACGCGCCGACCACCAGGGTGGCCTGGACGGCATTCTTGCCAAGGCGATCACCGGCATCAATGCCATGCCGCCCAAAGGTACCTGTGCCGATTGCTCCGATGACGACCTCAAGGGCGCCATCAAGAAGATGTCCGGCCTCTAGAGCGCCCGACGCTTCACCCACAAGGCCCGCCACGTGCGGGCTTTGTCGTGTCTGGCGCTGGCCAATGCAGCAAACCCGCGCCATGCTCGGTCCAACCCTGGAGTCATGCATGCCACAGGAGGCCCAGATGGCGCAGCGCTGTTCGATCGAGATCGCCGTGGACGAGGTGCTGGCGCGCCTGCCGGCACATATCCACATGGGCCTGCCGCTGGGCCTGGGCAAGCCCAACCGCTTCGTCAACGCGCTGTATGCGCGGGTACGCGAGCTGCCCGAGCGCCGCCTGACGATCTATACCGCGCTCAGCCTGGGCCGGCCAGACCTGGGTGACGGCCTGCAGCGGCGCTTTCTCGAACCCTTCGTGGCGCGGGTGTTCGCCGATTGCCTCGAACTCGATTACCTGCACGACCTGCGGCGTGACCAGTTGCCGGCCAATGTCCGCGTCGAGCAGTTCTTCATGCAGCCGGGCAGCCTGCTGCACAGCCACATGGCGCAGCAGGACTACGTCAGCAGCAACTACAGCCACGCGGCGCGCGACATCAATACCAAGGGCCTGAACCTGGTGGCGCAGCTGGTTGCCGACTCACCTGAGCGGCCCGACCGGCTGAGCCTGAGCTGCAACCCCGACATCACCCTCGACCTGCTGCCGATGATCGCGCGCGCCGCGCGGCTGGCGAGACCATCCTGATGCTGGGCCAGGTGCACACCGAGCTGCCCTACATGCCGGGCGACGCGGAGCTGGCCTGCAGTGCCTTCGACCTGTTGATCGATGCCGCCGAAACCACCCGGTTGTTCTCCACGCCCAACATGCCGGTGACCACCCAGGACCATTTCATCGGCGTGCACGCCAGCACCCTGGTGCGCGATGGCGGCACCCTGCAGATCGGCATCGGTGCCATGGGCGACGCGCTGGCGGCGGCGCTGCTCGCACGCCAGGCCGATGCGCCGGAGTATCAGGCCTTGCTCGCCGACCTGGACCTGGCGCCGTGGCAGGCGCTGATTGAACGCGAAGGCGGCACTGCGCCGTTTGCCCAGGGGCTGTACGGTTGCAGCGAAATGTTCGTCAACGGGCTGTTGGCGCTGGTGGAGGCGGGCATCGTACGTCGTTCGGTGGGCGCTGGGGTGCTGGTGCATGGCGGGTTTTTCCTGGGACCGCAGGCGTTCTACCAGCGGTTGCGCGAAATGTCGCTGGCGCAGCGCAAATGCTTTGCCATGAGCGCCATCAGCTACATCAACGAGCTGTACGGCGACGAGGCGCTCAAGCGCGAGCAGCGTCGCGATGCGCGCTTCATCAACACGGTGTTCAGCATGACCCTGATGGGCGCCGGGGTAGCCGACCAGCTCGAGGATGGGCGGGTGCTGAGCGGGGTCGGCGGGCAATACAACTTCGTCGCCCAGGGCCATGCACTGGAAGGTGGGCGCTCTGTCCTGGTGCTGCGCAGCTGGCGCGAGGCGGGAGGGCTGGTGAGTTCCAACCTGTTGTGGACGTATGGGCATTGCACCATCCCGCGGCATTTGCGCGACATCGTGGTGACCGAGTACGGCATCGCCGACCTGCGTGGGCAGACCGATGCCGAGGTGATTGCGCGGTTGTTGGCGATCAGCGACTCGCGGTTCCAGGGCGAGCTGATGGCGCAGGCGAAAAAGGCCGGCAAGCTGGCGCAGGATTTCGTGCTGGATGTGCGCTTTACCGAGAATACGCCCGAGCGACTGGACGCGTTGCGTGCGCGGCATGCGCGCTTGTTTGCCGAGTACCCGCTGGGCAGCGATTTCACGGCCGAAGAGAAGGACCTGTTGCGCGCGCTGAACTGGCTCAAGAGCAAGTTCAAGTTGAGCGAGGTGCTGGAGCTGGGCAAGGCGGCACTGGATGCGCCGGGCCCCGAGGCGTATCGCGCGCATGTGCTGCGCATGGGGCTGGATGAACCGGATGGGCTGAAGGAGGAGCTGTATCAGCGGCTGTTGCTGGCGGGGTTGCAGGCGACGGCGTCCGCTTGAAACCGCTTTCGCTGGCAAGCCAGCTCCCACAGGTACAGTGCAGATCTCGAGATCACTGATTACCCTGTGGGAGCTGGCTTGCCAGCGAAGAGGCCCGTGCGGTCTTACTCGATGAAGCTGACCACACCGCCTTCCAGCGACTTCACCCGCGCCAGCGACTCAACGCGGTAGCCCTGGCTGTCCAGCTCGGCCCGCCCGCCCTGGAACGACTTCTCGATCACGATACCCAGCCCGGCCACGGTCGCGCCGGCCTGCTTGATGATCGAGATCAGCGCCTGCGACGCCTTGCCGTTGGCCAGGAAGTCGTCGATCACCAGCACGCGGTCGCTGCTGTTCAGGTGCCGCGGCGAAATCGCCACGGTGTTCTCGGTCTGCTTGGTGAACGAGTACACCGACGCCACCAGCAGGTTCTCGGTCAGGGTCAGCGACTGGTGCTTGCGGGCGAAAATCACCGGCACGCCCAGCTTCAAACCGGTCATCACCGCCGGGGCAATGCCCGAGGCTTCGATGGTGACGATCTTGGTCACGCCCGCATCCGCGAACCGACGGGCGAACTCGTCGCCAATCAGTTGCATCAGCGCAGGGTCGATCTGATGGTTGAGAAACGCATCGACTTTGAGAACCTGATCGGAAAGCACGATGCCTTCTTCGCGAATCTTCTGGTGCAGTGCTTCCACTGGTGTAATTCCTCGATGTAGCCAAAAGGCCCCGGCAGCACGCCAGGGCAAAGGTGGATTGTCTCTAGCGTTTGAGCATGGCGCGGATATCGGCCAGGGCCGTGTTGCCGCGCACCGCTTTGACTTCCGTGGGTGTATCGTCCATGCCTTCCCAGGCCAGGTCGTCATCGGGCAGTTCATCGAGGAAGCGGCTGGGCGCGCAATCGATGATCTCGCCGTACTGCTTGCGCTTGGCGGCGAAGGTAAAGGCCAGGGTCTGGCGCGCGCGGGTGATGCCCACGTAGGCCAGGCGGCGCTCTTCTTCGATGGTGTCGGCCTCGATGCTGGAACGGTGCGGGAGGATTTCCTCCTCCATGCCCATGATGAACACGTAGGGGAACTCCAGGCCCTTGGACGCATGCAGGGTCATCATCTGCACGCCTTCGGCGCGTCTTCCTCTTCCTGCTGACGCTCGAGCATGTCGCGCAACACCAGCTTGCCGATGGCCTCCTCGATGGTCATACCGCCTTCTTCGTCCTTTTCGAGGGTGTTCTTCAACGCCTCGATCAGGAACCAGACGTTGCCCATGCGAAAGTCGGCGGCCTTGTCACTGGAACTGTTGGTGCGGATCCAGTTTTCGTAGTCGATGTCGGTCACCATGCTGCGCAGCGCGGCGATCGGGTCTTCCAGCGCGACCTGCTCGCGCACCCCGTCCATCCAGCGCTTGAAGCGCTGCAGGCGGTCGGTGAAGCGGCTGTCCAGGTGCTCGCCCAGGCCCAGCTCTTCGCTGGCGGCGTACATCGACACCTTGCGTTCGGTGGCGTAGTTACCGAGCTTTTCCAGGGTGGTGGAGCCGATTTCGCGGCGCGGCACGTTGATCACGCGCAGGTAGGCGTTGTCGTCGTCCGGGTTCACCAGCAGGCGGAAGTAGGCCATCAGGTCTTTTACTTCCTGGCGGCCGAAGAAGCTGTTGCCGCCCGACAGCCGGTACGGGATCTGGTGATGCTGCAGCTTCAGCTCGATCAGCTTGGCCTGGTAGTTGCCGCGGTAGAGGATGGCGAAATCGCTGTACGGGCGGTCGGTGCGCAGGTGCAGGCTGAGGATCTCCATGGCCACGCGCTCGGCCTCGGCCTCCTCGTTCTTGCAGCGGATCACGCGGATCTCGTCGCCGTGGCCCATCTCGCTCCACAGCTGCTTTTCGAATGCATGCGGGTTGTTCGAGATCAGCACGTTGGCACAACGCAGGATACGGCTGGTGGAGCGGTAGTTCTGCTCGAGCATCACCACCTTGAGCGACGGGTAGTCGTCCTTGAGCAGCATCAGGTTCTCGGGCCGTGCGCCGCGCCAGGCGTAGATCGACTGGTCGTCGTCGCCGACCACGGTGAACTGGTTGCGCGTGCCGATCAGCATCTTCACCAGCAGGTACTGGCTGGCGTTGGTGTCCTGGTACTCGTCCACCAGTAGGTAGCGCACCTTGTTCTGCCACTTCTCGAGGACATCGGCGTTGTCCTGGAACAGTTTGACCGGCAGCAGGATCAGGTCGTCGAAGTCCACCGCGTTGAACGCCTTGAGCGTGCGCTGGTAGTGCGCATAGACGATGGCGGCGGTCTGCTCCTTGGGGTTGCGCGAGTTTTCGAGCGCCTCGGGGGGCAGGATCAGGTCGTTCTTCCAGGCGCCGATCATGTTCTTGATCTCGTCGACGCCGTCGTCCCCGGAGTACTCCTTCTGCATGATGTCGGTCATCAGGGCCTTGACGTCGGTTTCGTCGAAGATCGAGAAACCCGGCTTGAAGCCCAGCCGTTCATGCTCCTTGCGAATGATGTTCAAGCCAAGGTTGTGGAAGGTCGATACCGTCAGGCCGCGCCCCTCGCCACCGCGCAGCAGGGTGCCGACCCGCTCCTTCATCTCGCGCGCGGCCTTGTTGGTAAAGGTCATGGCGACGATGTACTGGGCACGGATGCCGCAGTTCTGGATGAGGTGGGCGA
This sequence comes from Pseudomonas brassicae, assembly GCF_010671725.1. Classification (GTDB taxonomy): domain Bacteria; phylum Pseudomonadota; class Gammaproteobacteria; order Pseudomonadales; family Pseudomonadaceae; genus Aquipseudomonas; species Aquipseudomonas brassicae. The sequence continues at coordinate 12,034 of NZ_JAAHBU010000049.1, forward strand.
TCTTGCGCGTGATCACGCTGGTCTTGCCGGAGCCAGCACCGGCGAGCACCAAAAGAGGGCCGCCGACGTAGCTCACGGCTTCTTGTTGCCGGGGGTTGAGTCGGGACATGACGTTAACCGGGGGTCGCTGAAAAATAGCCGGGCATTTTAGCAGGCGCAGAGCAATTGTGCCGCGACCGTCTGACAGTGTGACGCAACACGCGATCTTAATTTGCCGGTTTTGATACTTTCCCGCAGGATGCGTGGCGAAATGCTGCGGGAACGCGACGAAGGAATGTCACGAGTTAAAGTGAAAACCATTTACATTTAATGGTTTAGGATCAAGCATCCCGTTCTTAATCGTCATTGACTGCGTTCTCGTGCTAAGGAGCCAGCTTGTCTACGCTTGTCGAACCGTTGCGTTTGCTCCTGCTGGCCGAGGGCCCGCAATGGGCTGCGGCCCTTGGAGAGTGCCTGCCATTGTTGGCCAATGGCGCCGTGCTGGTGACTGCACCGAGCTGGGAGTCGGTCGACAGCCTGTTTGCGCGTGACCGCAATGCCCTGGTACTGGCCACCC
>NZ_JAAHBU010000490.1 GCF_010671725.1 Pseudomonas brassicae
GACCCATCCTGCCGCGCAAACAGCCCCCGACGGCTGTTTGCGCCACGACAATCTGCGGCATACTCGGGGCCTGACTTGTCCGGACCCCGCCATGCGCCCACTCGTGCCCCTTGCCCTGACCCTGCTGCTCGCCGCCTGTGGCGACGGTGAACCGCTATCGCCACCTGATGCGCGCCTGCCCGATGGCGGGCGCTACCGGGGCGCGCTGGTCGACGGCCTGCTGCAAGGCCCCGGCCGCATCGACTACCCCAATGGCAGCTGGTACGCCGGCCCCTTCCAGCAAGGCCAGTGGCAGGGCCGCGGCGAATGGCACGGCAGCAATGGCGAGGTATACCGCGGCGAGTTCCAGCAGGGCCTGTTCCATGGTCAGGGCGAACTGACGACGCCGGGCAGCCACTACAGCGGCGGCTTCAAGCTCGGCCGGCGTGATGGCGAAGGCACACTCAGAGAAGCCGGCCAGCACTACCGCGGCCAGTTCAAGGACGACCAGTACAACGGCGCCGGCGAGTTGACCCTGGCCGATGGCAGCCAGTACCAGGGCCTGTTCGCCAAGGGCAAGCCCAACGGCGAAGGGCTGCGCAGCGACGCCAGCGGCAACCAGTTCAGCGGGCGCTTCGTCAACGGCCAACTGCAAGGCAGCGGCACCTTCAACAGCGCCGAAGGCGACCAGTACATCGGCGACTTCAAGGACAATCACCTGCAAGGTCGCGGCCGTTACGAGAATGCCGACGGCGATGTCTGGATCGGCCAGTTCAAGGAGGGTTCGCTGACCGGCAAGGGCGAACTGTTCGGCGCCGACGGCAGCCATTACAAGGGCGAGTTCCACGACTGGCGGTTTGCCGGCAAGGGCCGCCTGCAACTGGCCGATGGCAGTGTGTACAGCGGCGGCTTCGACAACGACACCTACCAGGGCCAGGGGCAACTGACCCAGCTCGACGGCCGCGTCGAGAGCGGCCACTGGGTCAACGGCCTGCGCGTGCGCGACGAGCACGGGCGCCTGCTGCCCGACCCGCTGGAGCTGGCACTGCTCAACCAGGGCCGGCTGCTGGACACGGCACTGGCGCAGTTGCCGGCCTCCAGTGCAGACATCGAACTGTACAGCCTGACCCTGGCCGGCGACGGCAAGCAGAGTGTGTTCATGCGCGAGGCCGACTACGTCAGCGCCATGCTCAAGACCCGCTTCGGCGCCTTCGGGCAGATCAGCCTGGTCAACCACCGTGACCACCTGGCAGACCGGCCGCTGGCCACCCGCGAAAACCTTGCCCGCGCAGCACGCGCCCTGGCCGAACGCAGCGGGCCGGAAGACCTGGTGTTCATCTACCTGACCAGCCATGGCAGCCACGCGCACGAACTGGTGCTCGACCTGCCGCGCCTGCAACTGGCCGACCTGCCTGGCGATGAACTCTCGGCGGCACTTGCCCCACTAAAGGAGCGTGACAAAGTTATCGTGATCTCTGCGTGCTACTCCGGGGGTTACATCGAATCGCTCAAGGACGACAAGACCTTGATCATGACCGCATCACGCGCCGACCGGGTATCGTTCGGCTGCTCCGAAGAGGCCGACTTCACCTATTTCGGCGACGCGCTGTTTGCCCAGGCGCTGAACCAGACCGACGACCTGCAGCAGGCCTTCGAGCTGGCCAGGGAGCGTGTCGCGCAACGCGAGCAGGCCGACGGCTTCGAAGCGTCCGAGCCGCAGCTGTGGGCGCCGCCACGCGTGCTGCAACGCTGGCAGAAGCTGCGCCAGCAGCAGGCACGCAAGGCACTCCAGAGCGCGGGTGCGCAGCAAGCAGAAAATGCAAGCAGCCACTAAGCTGACTGTATCAAGGGAGAGACATCATGTACCTGACGCCTCAGCACATCCTGATTGCCGGAGCCACTGGTCTGACTGGTGAGCATTTGCTCGATCGCCTGCTCAACGAGCCGACGGTCAACCGCGTACTGGCGCCCACGCGCCGGCCGCTGGCCGAGCACCCTCACCTGGAAAATCCGGTCGGCGACCCGGCGGTGTTCCTGCCGCAATTGAGCGGCCGGGTCGACATCGCCTTCTGCTGCCTGGGCACCACCATCAAGCAGGCAGGCTCGGAGACGGCCTTTCGCGCGGTCGACCTGGATATGGTGGTGGCCTTCAGCAAGCGGGCGCGGGAAATGGGCGCCCGGCATTTGCTGGTGGTCAGCGCGATTGGCGCCGACCGCAAGTCGGCGGTGTTCTACAACCGGGTCAAGGGCGAGATGGAAGAGGCGCTCAAGGCGCAGGATTGGCCACAACTGACCATCGCACGGCCCTCGCTGCTGCTGGGCGAGCGCATCGAGCCGCGGCTGGGCGAGCAGTTGGCGGGGTCGTTGTCCAGGCTGATTCCGGGCAAGTACCGCGGGATCGAGGCGTGTCAGCTGGCGCGGGCGCTGTGGCGGCTGGCGCTGGAAGAGCAGGACGGGATTCGGATTGTCGAGTCCGACGAGTTGCGCAAATTGGGTAGATAGGCGCAGGCCCTCTTCGCTGGCAAGCCAGCTCCCACAGGTTTTTGTGAGCACCCATAATCCCTGTGTGAGCTGACTACCACAGGATTTTGTGAGCACCCGTAACCCCTGTGGGAGCTGGCTTGCCAGCGAAGGGGCCAGTAGCTACAACCCGCCAGTCGCCTGAAACCCTACACCCAGCGCCGTCAGCAGCGACAGCGGCAGCAATACCGTGTCGAGCAACGCACTGCCCGGCAGGTCCAGCCCCGGATACTTCGGCGCCGCTGCACCGAACCGGTCCTCAGGGCAACAGCCGCCCTGCAGTGCATAAAGGTCCAGCCGCGTACCCGAGTACACCACCGGCGCACCCGGCTTGGCCGCGTCCAGCGTGCGCACCGTGGCGCACCCGCTGCATACCATCAGCGCCAGCAGGCCCGCCAGCAGCGGTTTCACTCTTCCCCGCCAACATGATGCTCGCCCCAGCGCGGCAACATGTCCTGCGGGATGTCCAGCAGGTTGAGAATCCGCGCCACCACGAAATCGACCAGGTCATCGATGGTCTGCGGCTGGTGATAGAACCCCGGTGCCGCCGGCAGAATCACGGCGCCCATCTGCGACAGCTTGAGCATGTTCTCCAGGTGGATCGTGGAAAACGGCGCTTCGCGCGGCACCAGGATCAACTGCCGGCGCTCCTTCAAGGTGACATCTGCCGCACGCTCGATCAGGTTGTTGCAGGCACCGGTGGCAATCGCCGACAAGGTGCCGGTAGAACACGGCACCACCACCATCGCGGCCGGCGCGCCGGAGCCCGAGGCCACCGGCGACATCCAGTCTTCCTTGCCATACACGCGGATCTGCCCGGCCGCCGCCCCGGTGTACTCGGTCAGAAACGCCTGGATCGACTGTGGCTTGGCCGGCAGTACCACATCGGTCTCGGTCGCCATCACCAGGTGCGCCGCCTTGGAGATCAAGAAGTGCACTTCGCGGTCTTCGCGCACCAGGCAATCGAGCAAGCGCAAGCCGTACTGCGCCCCGGAGGCACCGGTCATGGCCAGCGTGATGCGCTCCGGGCCGCTCATCGCAGCGCCTCGGCCAGCTTGCCGTGCAACCCGCCAAAGCCGCCATTGCTCATGATCACCACCTGCGTGCCCGGCTTGGCCTGGCCCTTGACCCGCTCGATGATCGCCTCGAGGCTGTCGGCGACAACCGCCGGCACCGGGCATTCGGCAGCAGTGGCCGCCAGGTCCCAACCCAGGTTCGGCGGCGCATACCAGATCACCTGGTCGGCGTCGCGCACGCTCTCGGGCAGGCCGTCACGGTGGGCGCCCAGCTTCATGGAGTTGGAGCGCGGTTCGATCACCGCAATCAGCGGCGCGTCGCCGATGCGCTTGCGCAGCCCGTCGAGGGTGGTGGCGATGGCCGTCGGGTGGTGAGCGAAATCGTCATAGATGGTCACGCCCTGTACCTCGGCCACCTTCTCCATGCGGCGCTTGACGCTCTTGAAGGCGCTGAGTGCAGCGATGCCCATGCTCGGCACCACGCCGACATGGCGCGCCGCCGCCAGGGTCGCCAGGGCATTGGCGACGTTGTGCTGACCGGTCAGCGCCCAGTCGACCACGCCCTGGCGCTGCCCCTCGAAGCTCACTTCGAAGCGCGAACCGTCGGCGCTGAGCAGCTTGACCTGCCACTGGCCACCTTCGCCGGTGGTTTGCACCGGGGTCCAGCAGCCCATCTCGATGACCCGCTGCAACGCAGGCTCGGTGGTGGGGTGGATGACCAGGCCTTCGCTGGGAATGGTGCGCACCAGGTGGTGGAACTGGCGCTCGATAGCTGCCAGATCCGGGAAGATGTCGGCATGATCGAACTCAAGATTGTTCAGAATCGCGGTGCGCGGGCGGTAGTGCACGAACTTGGAACGCTTGTCGAAGAACGCACTGTCATATTCATCCGCCTCGACCACGAAGAACGGCGTATCGCCCAGGCGCGCCGAAACCGCGAAGTTCTGCGGTACCCCGCCGATCAGGAAGCCCGGGCTCATGCCGGCGTGCTCCAGTACCCAGGCCAGCATGCTGCTGGTGGTGGTCTTGCCGTGGGTGCCGGCCACGGCCAGCACCCAGCGGCCCTGCAGCACATGGTCGGCCAGCCACTGCGGGCCCGACACGTAGGGCAGGCCCTTGTTCAACACGTACTCCACCGCCGGGTTGCCGCGCGACAGCGCATTGCCGATCACCACCAGGTCGGGCGCCGGCTCGAACTGGTCGGCGTCGTAGCCCTGATGCAGCTCGATGCCCTGGGCCTGGAGCTGGGTGCTCATGGGCGGGTAGACGTTGGCGTCGGAGCCGGTGACGCGGTGGCCAAGTGCCTTGGCCAGCACCGCCAGCGAGCCCATGAAAGTACCGCAGATACCGAGAATATGAATGTGCATGGTCGACCTCACGAAACGTGAAGGCAGGGTAGCGTAGGGTGGGAAAAATCGCATCCTGAGTTTCGGCTAGGCGCCCCGCGCAATCCCATGCTTGCGCAGCTTGCGGTACAGCGTATTGCGGCTCACGCCCAACTGCGCCGCCACCTGGGTCATGTGCCAGCGCTTCTGTTCGAGGGTACGCAGCAACACCGTACGCTCGGCCTCGTCGAGGGGATCAGCGCCGGCCTGTTCGAGCATCGTCGACACCGGCGCAGACAGCGCCTGGCGCACCACCGCAGGCAGGTCGCCGAGCGCGATATGGCCGTCATCGCACAACGCCACCAGGGTGCGCAGCACGTTACGCAGCTGGCGCACGTTGCCGGGCCAGGCAAAATCGAGCAACGCCTGCCGGGCGGCCGGTTCAAGCACCACTGCCTGGCTGGCGGCCTCCTCGGCCAGGATGAAGTCGAGCAACTGCGACTTGTCGCTGCGCGCGCGCAACGCAGGCAGCGCGACTTCCAGCCCGTTGAGGCGGTAGTAGAGGTCTTCGCGAAAACTGCCGGCCTCGACCCGCCCCATCAGGTCGCGGTGCGTCGCGCTGATGATGCGCACATCGACGTCCTGCGGCTCACCGCCGATCGGCACCACCTGGCGCTCTTCCAGCACACGCAGCAGGCGGGTCTGCAAGGCCAGCGGCATATCGCCGATCTCGTCCAGCAGCAAGGTGCCGCCATCGGCCTGTTGCAACTTGCCGCGCATGCCTTCCTTGCGCGCGCCGGTAAAACTGCCACCGCGATAGCCGAACAGCTCGCTCTCGATCAGGCT
>NZ_JAAHBU010000491.1 GCF_010671725.1 Pseudomonas brassicae
TTGCCAGCGAAGGGCTGCAGAGCAGCCCAGGTGTTAATCCGTCACGGCATTCTGCGCCAGGATAGCGTTGGCCAGTTCCATGTCGCTGGCCTGCAACCCCGGGTTCTCGCTGCGTACCTGCTGCATGGCCGCTTCCAGGTACGGCCCGCTGAGCTTGCCGTCGCTGGCCACATAGCTGCTGGCATCTTCCTGCGCGGCGACCACCAGCTTGTGGTCCTTGAACGTCAGGTAGGTGGAGCCGGTGGTGGCACCCGACGAAATGACGTTACGCCAGAAACCGTCGGCCATCGCCGAACCAATCGGCAGGGACAGCAAGGCAAGGGTAGCGACTGCACGTTTGAGACGCATGAGGGGTGACTCCAGTGGGGGTAATATGCAGCGTTTGAGCGCAATTGCCCCAGGCAAGTTCCCCGCGCGCGCTACTGCACTGGCCCCACCTGCAGAATCGCGCCGTCCTGCGACAGCACCACCACCTGGGTACCCACTGGCAGGTCCGGCCCCCGCACCATCCACACGCCATCGCCGACCTTGATCTTGCCGCGCCCGCCCACGATCGCCTCATGCACCGTGAAGGTCCGCCCGATCAGTTCCTGGCCGCGCATGTTCAGCCCCGGCGCGTCGCTGGGGCTGAGGTTGCTGCGCTGGCGCCGCCACCAGAACACCGCGGTAAACACCGACAACAGGCCGAACAGCAGGAACTGCAAGGTCCACGGCAATGCCGGGATGACAAAGGTGATCACTCCCACGCCTGCCGCTGCCACGCCGATCCACAGCAGGTAGCCGCCTGCGCCGAACACTTCGAGGATCAGCAGCAGCGTGCCCAGTGCCAGCCAGTCCCAGAAGGACAGGTGTTGCAGGTATTCCCACATGCTCAGCCCTTCTTGCTGTCGAAGGTGGCCCGCACGATCTCGCCGATACCGCCCACTGCGCCAATCACCTGGCTGGCTTCCAGCGGCATCAGTACCACCTTGCTGTTGTTGGCCGAGGCCAGCTTGCCCAGTGCATCGACGTACTTCTGCGCGACGAAGTAGTTGATCGCCTGCACGTTGCCGTTGGCGATCGCCTCGGACACCACCTGGGTCGCGCGGGCTTCGGCTTCGGCCTGGCGCTCACGGGCTTCGGACTCCAGGAACGCGGCCTGACGCTCGCCCTCGGCTTCGAGGATCTGTGCCTGCTTCTTGCCCTCGGCGGTCAGGATGGCTGCCGCCCGCAGGCCCTCGGCCTCGAGGATCTGTGCACGCTTGACCCGCTCGGCTTTCATCTGCCCGGACATGGCTGCCATCAGGTCGGCCGGCGGGCTGATGTCCTTGATCTCGATACGGGTGATCTTGATGCCCCAGGGCGCAGTGGCTTCGTCGACGGTGCGCAGCAGGCGCTCGTTGATGGCGTCACGCTGGCTGAGCATGGCATCCAGCTCCATCGAGCCGAGCACGGTACGGATGTTGGTCTGCAGCAGGTTGCGCGTGGCGTGTTCGAGGTTGTTGACCTCATAGGCGGCTTGCGCGGTATTGACCACCTGGAAGAAACACACGGCGTCGATCTGCACCGTGGCGTTGTCGGCGGTGATGACTTCCTGCGGCGGGATGTCCAGCACGCTCTCCATCATGTTGATCTTGCGCCCGATGCGGTCCATCACCGGGACGATGATGTTGAGCCCCGGCTTGAGCGTGGTGGTGTAGCGGCCAAAGCGCTCCACCGTCCACTGGAAGCCTTGCGGTACGACCTTGAAACCCATGAATACGAGGGCCAGCGCCAGGCCCACGAACAACAGCATTACCATCCCGATTTGCATGACTTTTCCTTGTTCAGCAGTGTTTCGAAGTGCGCAAGCTTGGCATGTCGACGGGCCATCAGGCCAGCCTCGGATCATTTCATTTCATGCAGTAACGCGAAGCACTTCTGCCAGCGAGGTCAGCCCATCGGCGACTTTTTGTGCGCCATTCAGGCGCAGGCTGCGCAAACCTTCGGCCTGGGCCTGCTGGCGCACCTGGGCCTGCCCCGCGTCGAGCTGTTCGCGCAGTGTGGGGCTGATGCACAGCAGTTCGAACAGGCCGATGCGGCCGCGGTAGCCGGTGTGCCGGCACTCGCGGCAGCCGCTGGCACTGAAGGCGCGCGTGGGCATGGCGCGGTCCGGTGCGATGCCGTGCCAGTCGGACGCACTGATGGCGTGGGCCACCTTGCAGGCCGGGCATAGCGTGCGCACCAGGCGCTGGGCCATTACGCCGTTGAGGGTGGCCTTGATCAGGTACGGCGCAATGCCCAGTTCCAGCAGCCGCCCCAGCGCGCCGCAGGCATCGTTGGTATGCAGGGTCGAGAGCACCAGGTGGCCGGTGAGGGCGGCCTGCACCGCTACCTGCGCGGTGTCGGCGTCGCGGATCTCGCCGATCATGATGATGTCCGGGTCCTGGCGCAGCAGGGCACGCACGCCGTTGGCAAAGCCCAGGTCGATGCCCGGTTGTACCTGCATCTGGTTGAACGCAGGCTCGACGCGCTCGATCGGGTCTTCCAGGGTGCACAGGTTGACCTGCGGCGTGGCCAGTTGCTTGAGGGTCGCGTACAGGGTGCTGGTCTTGCCCGAGCCGGTGGGGCCGGTGACCAGGATGATGCCGTGGGGCTGCTGCAGCAGCGCCTGCCAGCGCGCCAGCTCGGCGCCGTCCAGGCCCAACTGGGCGAAGTCCTGTTGCAGCAGGTGCGGGTCGAAGATACGCAGCACCAGCTTCTCGCCAAACGCGGTGGGCAGGGTGGCCAGGCGCAACTCCACTTCATTGCCGGCGGCCGAGCGGGTCTTGATGCGGCCATCCTGGGGGCGGCGTTTTTCTGCGACGTTCATGCGCCCCAGGCTCTTGAGCCGGCTCACCACGGCGAGGGTCACGGCTGGCGGAAACTGGTAGGCCAGGTGCAGCACGCCGTCGATGCGCAGGCGCAACTGGCCCTCGTTACGTCGTGGTTCCAGGTGGATATCGCTGGCACGCTGCTCGAACGCGTACTGCAGCAGCCAGTCGACAATGCTCACGATGTGCGCGTCGTTGGCGTCGGCGGCGCACTGGCGGTGCCCATCTCCAGCAGTTGCTCAAGGTTGGCGTGGTGTGCCGCGGGCGCGGCCAGCTGGCTGGCGCCACTCACCGAGTGGGCCAGGCGAAACAGCTTCAGGCCCAGCTCGCGGATCTGCACGGGGCTGGCCAGCACCCGTTGCACCTTGCGCTGCAGGATCTGCGCGAGGTCGGCTTCCCAGGCGCGCACATACGGCTGCGCACTGGCCACGGTGATGCTGCCGGCATCCACCGCGATGGCAAGGATTTCGTGGCGCCGGGCAAATGCAGCCGACATCAGCCCGGCCAGGCTGGCGGCCTGCAAGGCCAGCGGGTCGAGGCGCACATACGGCTGGCCGGCCTGCTGCGCCAGCCACTCGCTGAGGGTGTCGAGGTCCAGCCACTGGCCGGGGCGCTGCAGGTCGACGA
>NZ_JAAHBU010000492.1 GCF_010671725.1 Pseudomonas brassicae
CCTGTGGCTGGCCGCCAACGCCGAGGAAATGGCCGTGGCCGAGCACAAGCACGCCAACCTGCAGGCCCATGGCGAAGCCTGCCAGTTGATCGGCGCCCGCCAGATGCGCGAGCGCGAGCCGTTGTTGCGTGAAGGCCTGGAAGGCGGCTTGCTGATCGAGGGCGACGGTATTCTCTACGCACCGGCCACCGCCCGCTGGATGCTCGACAGCCCCGGTATTCGCCAGCGCCAGGCCCGGGTCAGCGAAGTCGACGGCCAGCGCGTGCGCCTGGACAACGGCCAGTGGCTCGGCGCTTCGGCGGTGGTGCTGGCCAACGGCATCCAGGCCACCGAGCTGTGCCCGGAACTGCCGATCGAACCCAAGAAAGGCCACCTGCTGATCACCGACCGCTACCCCGGCAAGGTCACCCACACCCTGGTGGAACTGGGCTACGTGACCAGCGCACACAACGCCAGCGGCCCGTCGACCGCGTGCAATATCCAGCCACGACCGACCGGCCAACTGTTCATCGGCGCCTCGCGCCAGTTCGGTACCACCGACCCGCAGGTCGAGGG
>NZ_JAAHBU010000493.1 GCF_010671725.1 Pseudomonas brassicae
GCCCATCTGCCCGTCGGGCAGCACCGCGCCCGTCACCGGGTCGATGATCTCGGGGTAGAAGTGGTCTTCCCAGATCGTCGGCCCGTCCTTGGTCTCGGCGCACTCCATGGCCACGCCCGGCCCCATGATTTCCGACAGCCCATAGATGTCCAGCGCGGTGATGCCCATGCGCTGCTCGATGGAGCGACGCAGCTCGTCGGTCCACGGCTCGGCGCCAAAGATACCCAGGCGCAACGCCAGCTTGTGCGGGTCCAGCCCCTGGCGCTCGATCTCGTCGGCCAGGTTGAGCATGTACGAGGGCGTGACCATGATGATGTCGGGCTGGAAATCGTTGATCAGTTGCACCTGCTTCTCGGTCTGCCCACCCGACATCGGGATCACCGTACAACCCAGGCGTTCGGCACCGTAATGCGCACCCAGGCCACCGGTGAACAGGCCGTACCCGTACGACACATGCACCTTGTCGCCCTTGCGCCCGCCGGCCGCACGGATCGAGCGCGCCACCACGTTGGCCCAGGTGTCGATATCGTTCTGTGTGTAGCCCACCACCGTCGGCTTGCCGGTGGTGCCGCTGGAGGCATGCACGCGCACCACATCATGCATGGGCACGGCAAACATGCCGTAGGGGTAGTTGTCGCGCAGGTCGGACTTGGTGGTGAAGGGGAACTTCGCCAGGTCGTCCAGCGAGCGCACCTCATCAGGGTGCACGCCCAACTGGTCGAAACGCTGGCGGTACAGCGGCACGTTCTGGTAGGCGTGGGCCAGGCTCCAGCGCAGGCGGTCAAGCTGGTGCTGGCGCAGTTCGTCGATGCTGGCGGTCTCCAGCGGGTCGAGTACAGCAGTGTTCAAGGCGGCCATGTTCATGTGTTCACTCTGATTCTTTTTATGGTTCAGCCCCGGATGGGCCCGAGTGTGGGAGTTGCACGACTCCCGCAGTGTTACCGGCTCAGACTCGCTCGATGATCATCGCGATGCCCTGCCCCACGCCAATGCACATCGTGCATAACGCGTACCGCCCACCGCGCAGCTCCAGCTCCGTCAGCGCCGTGGTCACCAACCGCGCACCGCTCATGCCCAGCGGGTGCCCCAGGGCGATCGCGCCGCCATTGGGGTTGACCCGCGGGTCGTCGTCGGCCAGGCCCAATTCGCGCAGCACGGCCAGGCCTTGCGCCGCAAAGGCCTCGTTCAGCTCTATGACGTCCATGTCGGCCAGGCTCAGGTTGGCCCGCTCCAGTACCTTGCGCGTGGCCGGTACCGGGCCGATACCCATGATGCGCGGTTCGACCCCGGCAGTCGCCATCGCCACCACCCGCCCCCGCGCCCTGAGCCCGAAGCGGGCCGCCTGCGCGGGGCTGGCCAGCAACAGCGCACAGGCACCATCGTTGACCCCCGAGGCATTGCCCGCCGTGATGCTGCCACCCTGGCGAAACGGCGTGGGCAAGCGCTGCAACATCTCCAGCGTGGTGTCACCACGCGGGTGTTCGTCGTGCTCGACCCGCCTGGGCTCGCCCTTGCGCTGGGCAATCGACACCGGCACGATCTCCCGCGCCAGGCGCCCGCTGGCCTGCGCCGCCGCGGCACGCTGCTGGCTGCGCACGGCAAAGGCATCCTGGTCGGCGCGCGAAACACCGAACTGTTCTGCGACGTTTTCGGCGGTTTCGGGCATCGAATCGATACCATACGCCTTTTCCATCGCCGCGTTGACGAAGCGCCAGCCAATGGTGGTGTCGTACAGCTGCGCCTGGCGCGAAAACGCCTGCTCGGCCTTGCCC
>NZ_JAAHBU010000494.1 GCF_010671725.1 Pseudomonas brassicae
GATCCAAAGGGGTCGACCCCGGATCATAGACATCGATAGCACCAAAGGCCCCGGCCAACTGCGGCGTACCTTGCCAGCGACTGGTGACTCGTTGATGGTCAGCACCCATCAGGAATTCATGTTCACGCCCAAGCATGTCGAACTTGCCAGCAAGGTTCAAATCCCACAAATGCTGGTCACTACGGTAGCGGGAATTCGAACCAAGCCACATTGGCCCCAGTCCGGTTACCGGATTGAGTGCGCCCACGGAAAAGGAACCCTTCTTCATGCCGACGTCTTGCGTCTGTGTATAGCTCAGGTTCACCTTCCAGCGTTCCGACAACTCATGGTCGACTTTGGCGAACACTTCTTGCGAACGGCCATCCTGGTAAGCCCAGCTCTGGCTCAGGTTGGTATGGCGAGACAGCCCCAGGTCTTCGCCGGTACTGAACCGCGGAAGCCCAGTTCCTGAACCATTCTCATGAATGCGCTCATAACGTCCGCCCAGAGTCAGGCGCGTTCCTGGCAGTACATCGGCCTCGAGAACACCGTAGATAGTGGGTAATTCCGTGCTTCGCTCGTCGAGAAAATACTGCCGATCCGTGTAAGCCGTGACCAACCGTCCGCGCAGTTTTCCATCGAAAGCCATAGGCCCGGTGACATCCAGCTGCGTATGGTAGTTGTCCCAAGAGC
>NZ_JAAHBU010000495.1 GCF_010671725.1 Pseudomonas brassicae
GCGCCTCGAAAGCCTGCAACGACGCCTGCTGCTGCGCATGCAGAACCGCCTGGCACATGACCGCCTGCGCCTGGACAGCCTGGCACGCCGCCTGCGCCATCCCGGCGAACGCCTGCGCCAGCAGGCCCAGCGGCTAGACGACCTGGACATGCGCCTGCGCCGGGCCTTCGAACAACGCCTGAATCAGCGCCGCGAGCGCCTGGCGCGCCTGGACACACGCCTGGCCGCGCAGCACCCCGGCCGCGCCCTGACGCTGCTCAAGCAACGCCTGGACAACCTCGCCGAGCGTTTACCACGGGCCATGCGCCACACCCTCACCACCCGCCGCCAGCAACTCCAGGCGCAGGTGCAGACCCTGCAGGTGGTGAGCCCGCTGGCGACCCTCAGCCGTGGCTACAGCATCCTGCTCGACGAACGTGGCCAGGCCATTCGCAGCGCCGCCCAGACCCGCAACGGCCAACGCCTGACCGCCCGCCTCGGTGAAGGCGAGTTGCAGGTGCGGGTCGAGGACAACCACCTGACCCCGGTCACGCTCTCCCTACTGGACTGACACATGCCCCGACTGTTTGCCCCCTTGCTCGCACTCTGCCTGCTGTTCGCCAGCAGCGCCCACGCCAGCTATATCACCCGCCAACTGAACAAGCCGGTGCCCGGTGGCGTGGCGGTGGTCAACCTCGGCCCAGCCGCCCAGGCCCCCAGCGCCCGTTTCGACGGCAAGCCGGTGCTGGTGGTGCGCGAACAGGACACCTGGCTGGCCATCGTCGGCCTGCCGCTGACCCAGAAGCCCGGTACCGCCAGCCTCACCGAAGGCGCACGCACGCTGACCTTCACAGTCGGCAGCAAGAAATACCCCGAGCAGCGCATCACCTTGAAGAACCAGCGCCAGGTCAACCCGAACCCGGCCGACCTCAAGCGTATCGACGCCGAGCTGGCCGAGCAGATCAAGGCCTACCGCAGCTTCAGCCCCACCCTGCCGAGCAACCTGATCCTCGACAAACCGGTCAACGGCCCACTGTCGAGCAAGTTCGGCGTACGTCGCTTCTTCAATGGCGAGGAGCGCAACCCGCACGCCGGGCTGGACTTCGCGGTGCCCGCCGGCACGCCGATCAAGACCCCGGCCAACGGCAAGGTGATCCTGATCGGCAACTACTTCTTCAATGGCAACACGGTGTTCGTCGACCATGGGCAGGGTTTCATCAGCATGTTCTGCCACATGTCGAAAATCGACGTGAAACCCGGCCAGCAACTGAGCCGCGGCGCCATCGTCGGGCGGGTCGGCGCCACTGGGCGGGCCACCGGGCCACACATGCACTGGAACGTCAGCCTGAACGACGCACGGGTCGATCCGGCGATCTTCATCGGCGCCTTCCAGCCCTGAGCCCCCGCCTTGCGCCAATCAAAAAGACCGCGCAACTGGCGCGGTCTTTTTGATTTGAGGCCGCTATAAAATCTCGCCTGATCGCACTTTTTAAGCATTTCTCTCAATTTTTTCTCAGTGCTTGCCATCTTTCACCCCACTGGTTAGGGTTGAGGCATGAAAAACACGCACACCCTCATTCTGCTTCGCCAACATCGCAGCCTTTGCCTGGTCAGTGCCCGACTACCAAGCTGAATCGCGTCGCCTCGCCCATTCATCTCTTGTACGTTCGGCGGGCCCCTTTCAAGGCCGCACAATAAGGATTGCTTTCATGACCATGCTCAAAGACCCTTCGAAAAAATACCGTGCCTTCGCTCAGGTCGATCTGCCTGACCGTACCTGGCCATCGAAGACCATCACTGGCGCGCCGATCTGGTGCAGTTCGGACCTGCGCGACGGCAACCAGTCGCTGATCGAGCCGATGGATGCGGTCAAGAAGCTGCGTTTCTGGAAGACCCTGGTCAGCGTGGGCGTGAAGGAAATCGAGGCGTCGTTCCCATCGGCCTCGCAAACCGACTTCGACTTCGTGCGTACCCTCATCGAAGACGGCCACATCCCGGACGACACCACCATCCAGGTGCTGACCCAGGCCCGTGAAGACCTGATCGCGCGTACCTTCGAGTCGCTGCGTGGGGCCAAGAAGGCCATCGTGCACCTGTACAACGCCACCTCGCCGTCGTTCCGCAAGATTGTCTTCAACCAGGACAAGCAAGGCGTCAAGGACATCGCGGTGAACGCGGCCAAACTGTTCGTCAAGTACGCCGCCAAGCAGCCTGAGACCCACTGGACCTTCCAGTACTCGCCAGAAACCTTCAGCGCCACCGAACTGGAGTTCGCCAAGGAAGTCTGCGACGCGGTGATCGAGGTGTGGAACCCGACCCCGGAACACAAGGTGATCCTCAACCTGCCGGCCACCGTCGAAGTGTCGACGCCAAACATCTATGCCGACCAGATCGAATGGTTCGGGCGCAACGTGTCGCGCCGTGACAGCGTGCTGATCAGCCTGCACACCCACAACGACCGTGGCACTGGCGTGGCCGCCACCGAACTGGGCCTGATGGCCGGCGCCGACCGCGTCGAAGGCTGCCTGTTCGGCAACGGCGAGCGCACCGGCAACGTCGACCTGGTGACCCTGGCACTCAACCTCTACACCCAGGGCGTAGACCCGCAACTGGACTTCTCCGACATCGACGGCGTGCGCAAGGTGGTCGAGGAATGCAACCAGATCCCGGTGCACCCACGCCACCCGTATGTCGCGACCTGGTGCATACCGCGTTCTCCGGCTCGCACCAGGATGCGATCCGCAAGGGCTTCACCCAGCAGAAAGACGACACCTTGTGGGAAGTGCCGTACCTGCCGATCGACCCGGCCGACATCGGTCGCAGCTACGAGGCGGTGATTCGCGTCAACAGCCAGTCGGGCAAGGGCGGCATCACCTACCTGCTCGAACAGGAATACGGCATCAGCCTGCCACGCCGCATGCAGATCGAGTTCAGCCAGGTAGTGCAGGGCGAAACCGATCGCCTGGGCCTGGAAATGACCGCGCAGCAGATCTACAAGCTGTTGCAGAGCGAGTACCTGCAAGCCAACGCGCCATACGCACTGGTCAGCCATCGCCTGCAGGAAGAGAACGGCCACAGCGCGGTGGAAGTGGAAGTCGCCGGTGAAGGCGAGACCACCCTGCACTGGCGCGGCAAGGGCAATGGTGCCCTCGAAGCCCTGGTGGCGGGCCTGCCGGTCGCCGTGGAAATCATGGACTACAACGAGCACGCCATTGGTGCCGGCACCAATGCCAAGGCAGCGGCCTACATCGAACTGCGCGTGGCCGGCGGGCGGCCGGTGCACGGCGTGGGCATCGATGAAAACATCACCACGGCCAGCTTCAAGGCGCTGTTCAGCGCACTGAACCGCTCGCTGAGCCAGCAGGCTGCCAAGGCGGCGTAAACGTCAACTGAGCGACGGCAACCGGAGATGCCCGCCCCCTTGGAGGCGGGCATTTTTGTTTGTGTCGTGGAAACACTGCGAGCGTTTTCCGGGCTCGGTATACTGCCGGCCTCGTAATTTTTTGCCACATCTGTAAGGACACTCGATGAGCCATTATCTGGAGCGGGCAATCACCGGCCTGCGCAAAATCGGCATCAACATCAACCTGCCGGTTGCCGACGCCCCTGTCCTGGTGTTGCTGGACCGCGTAGCTCAGTACGACACGACCAAGGTCACTTCTATCGCCGCAGTGCTGCAACAGTCCACCAGCTTCAACAGCATGGTGCGCGAGCAGATCGAAGGCATGGACATCTCCACGCGCTTCATGGACATCACCCAGAGCTTCACCTCCATCCGCGAAGACGCGGCCGCCATGGCCGGCTGGATGGACGACGGGCGCCTGGACGCGATGGAGAAGGTCAAGCTGACCTGGATGAACGTACGCCGCGGCTCCATCCCCAGCCGCTTCGCCGATATCCGCGAGAACTACCTGCAAGTGTGCAAGTCGGCCAATGACCAGATCGCCCGCGAAACGGTGATCCTGGAGTCGTACATGGACTTTCGCATGGCCATGAAAGCGGCAGAGGTCGAGGCCCAGCAGGTGCTGGCCATTGCCGGCGCCGCACTGAAGCAGCGTACCGAGGCGCTTAACCTGGCCAACACCCAGGTCGCCGCCGCCGAAGGCGCCGAGCCCGCCGCCCGTGCCGCCCTCGAACTGAGCCGCGACGAAGCCGTGCGCGCCCTGCAGGACGAAGACAAGCGCTACCAGATCATCAAGGACATCGCCGACGACCTGCGGGTGGGCTACAACACCGCCGAAATGGTCTTCGCACGCATCAACCAAGTGCACGTGATCAAGGAGCGCCAGTACCAGCGCATGGTGTCGTTCTTCTCCACCAACGAAGTGGTGCTGACCGGCCTGGCCGTGTCGTTCACCGCCAACAGCGGCCTGGCCGAAGCCACCCACACCCTCAATGCCACCACCGAAGGCATCAGCCAGGGCCTGGAATCGCTGGGCAGCACCGGCAACCAGCAGCTCGAAGCAGCGGTCAAGGCCAGCTACGGCTCGACCATCAAGGTCGACTCGGTGCGCGCCCTGGCCGACGCCACGCTGTCGTTCCAGACCGACATGAAAGCCATGGCCGACACCTATCGCGCCGAATCGAGCAATGCCGCCCGCGATATTGCCCAGGCCGTCGAAGACGCCAAACGCAAATTCGCCGCACTGCTGACCAAGGCCGCCTGATGAGCAGTGTTCCACTCTCAGAACAGCTCGGCGCCATGGCGGTGGTCGACCAACTGCGCCACCAGCAGATGCAGGTACAGGAACACCTGAACCTGCCACAGCGTCGCGCCGAAGTCGCCTCACGCATCCGCAGCTACTACCAGAGCCATGGCATCGCATTTGACGACGCCTTGATCGAGCAAGGTGTGCGTGACTTCTTCGCCCGCCGCCTGAGCTTCGAAGCGCCAGCGCAGAGCAGTGTTGCCCGACTGACCAGCACCCTGCTGCTCAACCGCAAGAAAGGTGTGCGCATCCTGCAAGTGGTGGCCATCGCCCTGCTCGCGGTGCAATGCACGCGGGTGGTGAACGATACCGCCAAGACCAGCACTGTGCAGGGCAACGTCCGCTCCTACGATTACAGCGCGAAAACGCTGGCCACCTCGCTGGAAGGTGTGCAGGCCCGCCTGGCCACGCTGCAACAAAGCGTGGCAGCCTACCCGGAGCCCGCCGCCAGTCGCCTGGTGAGCAATGCCGCCGGGCTGATCGCCCAGGCCGGCGAGCTGCTCACGCACCCGCCATTGCCGCAACTGATCGACAGCGACAACCGTGACAGCGTGCAGCAGGCGGTCGACGCCTATGACAAGCAGCGCAAGTCGGCCGATGTGCTCATGGGCCAGGGCGAGCAGGCGCTGATCGACGCCGAGGGCGTGCTGGATGCGCGCAAGCGCCTGCGCGCGGTAATGCAGGCGCCTGCCTACAGCGAAGGGATCAAGCGCTACCCGGTACTCGCGCAACAGGCCGACGTGGCCGACCAGGCCATCAACAGCGCCGACACCAAGGGCATTGCGCTGGCCAAGCGCGAGGTCACCGAACTGGAGTATCAGCTCGAACGCATTCAACAGGTGCAGCCACTGATCCGTCAGTTGGCCGAGATGGACCAGCGTATCCGCGCGATGCGCTTGCCGCCTGCCGACCTCAGGGTGGTCAACGCGCAGTCCGCGCAGATCAGCAGCGCCCTGCACAAACTCGATGTGAGCCAGGCCGAGCGATACCTGTCGAGCCTGGACAGCCTGCTCGATTTCGCCGAGCAGCCGCTGGAGTTGCGCGTGGTCGACCGCGGCGGCGTCAAGTCAGGCGTCGAGCGCTGCTACGACGATGCGCTGTGCGGCCAGGGCGGCAACAGCGTGCAGGGCAAAAGCTGGTACCTGGTGGTCGAGGCCGTCGACGCGGCCGGCAACGCGATTGCTGCGCCGGTGACCAGCTCGGAAACCGGCGAGTCGCGCTGGGCCTCGTATTTTGGTGTGCGCGTGAGCCAGGCCGAGTACCTGAAGATCAAGGAAGACAAACTCAGCGACGGCCACATCGACGACCGCAACATGGGCAACAAGCCTGCGAATACGCTGAGCCTTCAATTCAACAAGCGTGTCGCCAAGCCCGACATGATCCTGAACTGGTGACTGCATGAAACCGAGCAAACTCATCGGCATCGTCGCCAGTAACTCGCGTAGCTACGAGCAAGTACTGCGCGGCGCCGAGCAAGACCTGGCCGACGCCACCGAACGACAGATGGGCCTGGAACAGGACATCCTCACGCGCCTGCGCAGCATCGCCACCCTGCAGCTGGAGCACACGCCCTCGCTGCAACAGGAAGTGCTGCAGGCGCTGCAGCAACGCCAGCAGGCCCAGGGCCAGCTGCGCCAGCAACTGGCCGAGGTCGAACAGGGTATCGCCCAGTCGGTACAGACCTCGCACAGCCTGCAAGAACAGTTGGACGCCCTCGACCAGCAGGCCCGTGGCCAACTGGCGCAAGACCCTGCCTACGTCGAGCTTATGCAGCAACTGGAACAGGCCACCGAGGCCAACCAGGAAGCGCTCACCGGCCATGCCGAGATTCGCCAGGAGTGCGCGGACAAGCTGCCGCTGTTTGGGCGCAACCCGATCTACCACTTCCTGCGTGATCGCGACTTCGGCACCGCACAGTACCGTCATGGTCGGATCAGTCGCTG
This sequence comes from Pseudomonas brassicae, assembly GCF_010671725.1. Classification (GTDB taxonomy): domain Bacteria; phylum Pseudomonadota; class Gammaproteobacteria; order Pseudomonadales; family Pseudomonadaceae; genus Aquipseudomonas; species Aquipseudomonas brassicae. The sequence continues at coordinate 6,632 of NZ_JAAHBU010000495.1, forward strand.
GCTCGACAACTGGCTGGCCCGACAGGTCAATTACGCCGGCAACCGCAGCAACGAGGTGAACCTGCTGAACATGCAGCAGCGCAACGAAGCGTTGCAGGCCGAGCGTGATGCGCAGCTCGCGGCGCTGCGCGAAACCACCGCCGCCCGCTTGGCCGATGCGCAGCGCCAGGCCGGCATGGCGCCGCTGCTTGAGGAACAGAAAGCACTGTACAAGCACCTGGTGGGCACCAAGCAGCAGGCCAACGATATCCATCAGCAACTGCAGGCCTTTACCCAGAACCAGGACCCGCACTACCTGCGTGCACGCCAGTGGATCACCGACCAGTTGCAGGCCAAGAGCATCGAACAGTTGCTTGAGGACGTGAAGAAAACCCCGAGCACTGCCGACGATCAGATTGCGGCGCAGTTGCAGACGCTGTATCCGCAGGTGAGCGGTGTCGAACAGGCCCTGCGCGAGGCGCGCAAGACCCACACACTGGCCCAGCAAGCCTACGACCGGGCCAAGGAACTGGAGCGTTCGCTGCGCAGCGATTTCTATCGGGACAACGGCTATCAGTACCGGACGTCGCTGGGGATCGAGCGCTTGATGGCCGACTACATGACGCGCGATGTGACCCTGGGGTTCATCGTGGGGACTATTCGCGAGCACCGTGAACTGGTGCCGCGGGTGAGTAGCTCTTCCAGCAGCTCGTACAGCGGCAGGGACAGTAGCTGGACGTCGTCCAGCTCAAGCAGTTCGAGTAGTTCGAGCAGCTCAAGCAGCAGTGGCGGGTTTTCCAGTTCGAGCAGCAGTGGCGGAGGCAGCTTCAGCACCTCGGACAGCTTCTGAGGGGCCACGGCGGTTGAGCGTGATTGTCCGAGCGCCAGGGGGACAAAACCGTCAACAGCCAGCACTTTTCAACAGCCGAAAAAAAGGTGCGCCGACCAAGCGCACCCAAAGCCGTACAGCACACAACGAATTCCGTCAGTCGAGCATCGCCAGCGCCTCGGCACTGCACGCGCGCACCTTGTCCCACTCGCCGTTCCTGATCCAGCCGCTGTCGAGCATCCAGGTCCCGCCGACACACATCACATTGGCCAAGGCCATGTACTGCTTGACGTTACTCGGGTTGACCCCCCCCGTCGGGCAGAAACGCACCTCGCCGAATGGCCCGCCAAAGGCCTTGATCGCCGCCGCCCCGCCACTGATCTCAGCCGGGAACAATTTGAAGCGGCGGTACCCAAGGGCATAGCCCATCATGATTTCCGAGGCGCTGCTGATACCCGGCAGCAATGCCAGCGGGCTGTCGACACCCGCCTCGAGGATGTCCTGGGTACACCCCGGGTGACCACGAACTGGGCACCGGCCTGCTCGACCGCCGCCAGCATCGCGCGGTCCAGCACGGTGCCAGCCCCCACGCACAGCTCCGGGCGCTGCTCGCGCAGCATACGGATGGCAGTCAGGCCATGCGCGGAACGCAAGGTCACTTCAAGGGTCTTCAAGCCTCCCGCTGCCAGCGCATCGGCCAGCGGCAGGATGTCCTGCTCGCGGGCAATGGTGATCACCGGCAAAATCCGCGCCTGGCCACAGATCCGGTCGATCAAGGCTGTCTTGTCGGCCATGGACAGTCCCGGCTGTGAAGGTTCGAGGTTTGTCATAACGGCGGATCCTTGGCTCATGGGCACCAGTAAATTTCCAGAGGGTCTTGCAAAAACGCACGGATCGGCATTTCGGTCAGGTCGTCACCGTCCAGTGCGGCGCGCAGGGTAGCGAGTTTGCCTGGGCCTTGCACCGACAACAGTGTCGCACCGGCCGTGGCCAGCACACGGCGGGTCAGGCTCAGGCGCTGGTGCGGCACGCTCGGTGCCAGCATCGGCAGTACCCGACGCACACCGTCAGCCTGCAGCCCCTCAGCCAGGTTCGGGCTGGCCGGGAACAGCGAGGCGGTATGCCCATCGTCGCCCATGCCCAACACCAGCACATCGATGCCCGGCAGCTCGGCCAAGGCCTGGTCAGCCTCCAGTGCAGCCGCCTCAAGGGTCGCCGCAGGCCGGTACAGGCCGACAAAACGGGCCTTGGCCACCGCGCCCTGCAGCAGGTGCTGTCGCAGCAGGCCAGCGTTGCTGTCGGCATGCTCGACCGGCACCCAACGCTCGTCGGCCAGGCTGATCACCACCTTCGACCAGTCCAGCGGCTGCGCCGCCAGGCTGTGGAAGAACGCCACCGGGCTGCGCCCGCCCGACACCACCAGGGTCGCCTCGCCGCGCGCGGCGATTGCCGTGCGCAAGCGCTCGGCCACATCGCGCGCCAGGCCCTCGGCCTGCA
>NZ_JAAHBU010000496.1 GCF_010671725.1 Pseudomonas brassicae
CGGGCAGACGAAGGTGAAGTCCAGCGGGTAGAAGAACACCAGGCCGTACTTGCCCTTGATGGCCGAAGCCAGGTTGAAGCTGTCAACGATTTCGCCATTGCCCAGCACGGCTGGAACGGTGAAGTCCGGGGCGTTTTTGCCTACGAGTACGCTCATTCGGTATCTCCTGATGGTGGTGAACAGTTCGCACAGCCGGCCAGGGCCTGCTGGCATCACAAGAACTGCGCATCATACACCGACCTGCGCCACTCGCCGAGTTAATGGCCGCCGGCCAGTAACGCCTACCGCCGGTCGCTCTACACCGAGGCCCCGCAGCCAGTACTTTGACAAGCATTCTCATTAGCATTAAGCTCCACGACATCAAGCCTCTACCAGCGATGGTCTCCCTTATGTATGTGTGTCTTTGTGTTGGTGTGACCGACGGACAGATCCGCGATGCGATTTACGAAGGATGCTGCAGCTACAAGGAAGTCCGTGCCGCCACCAATGTAGGCACCCAGTGCGGCAAATGTGCCTGCCTGGCCAAGGAAGTGGTACGCGAAACCCTGACCAAACTGCAGGTCAGCCAGGCCGCCCTGCCCTACCCGGTAGAATTTACCGCCGCGTAAAAACCACGAATTTGAACAACCGGACCCTGTGTCCGGTTTTTTTATGCCTGTAATTCAAGTAGTTAGGGTTAAAACGCGGAACACAAACATTCTTATTCCGATTAATTTTCACTTATTATTCAATAACTTAGGTTTGACACTGGAAGTTGCCGGGCTCAAACTCCTGCTTATAGGCACACATACACAGGGCAGCCCCGATCATGAAAGGCGACGTTAGCGTCATCCAGCATCTCAACAAGATCCTCGGAAACGAGCTGGTCGCAATCAACCAATACTTCCTGCATGCCCGCATGTACGAAGACTGGGGTCTGGAAAAGCTCGGCAAGCACGAATACAAAGAATCCATCGAAGAGATGAAGCACGCTGACAAACTGATCAAGCGTATTCTGTTCCTCGAAGGCATTCCCAACGTCCAGGACCTGGGCAAGCTGATGATCGGCGAGCACACCAAAGAGATGCTCGAGTGCGACCTGCGCCTGGAACACAAAGGCCTGACCGACCTCAAGGCCGCCATCGCGCATTGCGAGACCGTGGGCGACTTCGGTAGCCGTGAATTGCTCGAAGACATCCTCGAAGCCGAGGAAGAGCACATCGACTGGCTGGAAACCCAGTTGAGCCTGATCGACAAGGTCAGCCTGGAAAACTACCTGCAGTCGCAGATGGGCGAGTAATCGCACCGCCCTGGCGGCAACCAAAAGCCCCGCACCCGCGGGGGCTTTTTTTTGCCTGCAGGAACCGGCCTTGCGGGCACAAAAAAAGCCCCGCACAAGCGAGGCTCTTCAGTGCAGCACCGAAATCAGGCCTTGGCCGCCTCGGCTTTGGCTGCTGCGTCCTTGATCAGGGCCTGCAGCGAGCCGTCGGCTGCCATCTCGGTCATGATGTCGCTACCGCCGACCAACTCACCGGCTACCCACAGTTGCGGGAAGGTCGGCCAGTTGGCGTACTTGGGCAGGTTGGCGCGGATTTCCGGGTTCTGCAGGATGTCCACGTAAGCGAATTTCTCGCCACAACCCATCACGGCTTGCGCCGCCTTGGCCGAAAAACCGCACTGCGGGGCATTCGGCGAGCCTTTCATGTAAAGCAGAATGGTGTTGTTGGCAATCTGCTCTTTGATTGTTTCGATGATATCCATGAAGCACCTCGCGGCTGAACTTTCCGACCTGGTTGTCGGCACGGTGACGCATTGTATCGGAAAGCCGAGCACGACGCTCGGCCTTGCCGCTATCAGGCGGCAACCACCTCCACCGGTACCCCGTTGAGCGCCGCATTGCCCGATACCGCATCGAATCGACGCTCGTCGGTCAGATCGTTGGCACTGGCCCCCGCCTGTGCCTGGGCGACGCCCAGGCGCACCCCGGGCCGGCCATGGCCAAAACCATGCGGCAGGCTCACCACGCCCGGCATCATGTCGCTGCTGGCCTGCACCTCGACCTCGATGCTGCCCACCCGCGAGCTTACCCGCACCCGTTGCCCGTCCTGCAGGTGCCGGCCGGCGAGGTCGTCGGGATGCATCAGCAACTGGTGGCGCGGCTTGCCTTTCACCAGGCGGTGGTAGTTGTGCATCCAGGAATTGTTGCTGCGCACATGCCGGCGACCGATCAGCAGCAATTGGGTGGCGGCTGGCGCCAGCTGTTCGGCAAAACGCCGCAGGTCGGCCAGCACCACCTCGGGCGCCGCCTCGACCGCCAGGCTGGCGGTTTTCAGGCGTGGCGCAAGGTTGGACCGCAAGGGCCCCAGGTCGATGCCATGCGGGTACTGGTCGAGCGTCTGCAACGACAGGTTGAAGGACGAGGCGGCGCCATAGCGCCCGCCGCGCAGCCCCAGGTCGATCATCTGTGACGGCGCCAGCGTAGGCTTGAGCGGCTTGTCGACCAGCGCCGCATAGGCGCGGGCCAAACCGACGAAGATCTCCCAGTCATGCAGCGCGCCGTCGGGCTTGGGCAGTATGGCGCGATTGAACCGGCTGACGTTGCGCACCGCCAGCAGGTTGAACGTGCTGTCGTAGTGGTCGTTCTCCAGTGCCGAGGTCGACGGCAGGATCAGGTCCGCATGGCGAGTGGTCTCATTGATGTAGAGGTCGATGCTGAGCATGAACTCCAGCCCTTGCAGCGCCTGCTCCAGTTGGCGACCGTTGGGCGTGGAGAGCACCGGGTTACCGGCCACCGTGACCAGCGCGCGCACCTGCCCCTGGCCGGCGCACAGCATCTCTTCGGCCAACGCCGCCACCGGCAGTTCGCCCCCGTATTCGGGCAAGCCGGACACGCGACTCTGCCAGGCATTGAAGTGCCCACCGGCGGTACTGGCCACCAGGTCCACCGCAGGCTCGGTGCACAGCGCACCGCCGACCCGATCAAGGTTGCCGCTGACCAGGTTGATCATCTGCACCAGCCAATGGCACAGCGTGCCGAAGGCCTGGGTCGAGATACCCATGCGCCCATAGCACACGGCCTTGTCGGCCGCGGCAAAGTCGCGCGCCAGCTGGCGGATCTGCGCGGCCGCGATGCCACAGCGCGGGCTCATGGCTTCGGCGCTGAACGGCCGGATCGCCTCGCGCACCCGATCCAGGCCGCTGACCGGCAGGTGCGTGGCACGCGTCAGGCCCTCCTCGAACAGGGTATTGAGCAGCCCGCACAGCAACGCCGCATCGCCACCTGGGCGCACGAACAGGTGCTGGTCGGCCATCGCCGCCGTCTCGCTGCGCCGCGGGTCCACCACCACCAGCTTGCCGCCGCGAGCCTGTATCGCCTTCAGGCGCTTTTCGACGTCGGGCACGGTCATGATGCTGCCGTTGGAGGCCAGCGGGTTGGCGCCCAGGATCAGCATGAAGTCGGTGTGGTCAATGTCCGGGATTGGCAACAGCAGCCCATGTCCGTACATCAGGAAACTGGTGAGATGCTGCGGCAACTGGTCGACCGAGGTCGCAGAAAAGCGATTGCGCGTCTTGAGCAGCCCGAGAAAATAGTTGCTGTGGGTCATCAGCCGTAGTTGTGCACACTGGGGTTGCCCTGATAGACCGCCACCGCATTGCTACCATGGCGCTGCTGCAGCGCCACCAGCTTCTCGGCGGCCAGCGCGAAGGCCTCGTCCCAGCCGATCGCCTGCCACTGCTCGCCGATACGGCGCAGCGGGCTGCGCAGGCGGTCCGGATCGTTCTGGATGTCTTGCAGGGCTACGGCCTTGGGGCAGACATGACCACGGCTGAAGGTGTCCAGCGGGTCACCCTTGATCGAGCTGATGCGCGGCGCCTGGCCCTCCTCAGCGGTGACTTCAAGGGTCAGGCCACAAATGGCCTCGCACAGGTGACAGGCGCGATAGTGCACGGTCTTGCTCATGGCTGCCTCTGGTTGTCGGGTCTTGAGCCAGACCTGACTATGACCCCGCCCCGCGCCCCTCGCCAGTGACGTTCGTGGCGTGAATCGCCCGGCATCAGGCACGCCGATACGCGCGCGCAACCGCCTGTGGGGCGCAGGTGCATTGCAAACGCCTCTTCGGGCAGTGTACAAAGCCTGTCCAGGGCCAATGAAAAGCGTCGCCAAAACGGCTTGCAACACATTCGGCAGTGCCGAGTTCGCAGCCCCCACTTGGTAAGACGCGACATTTAATTATAGTATTGCGCCTTTCCCTATTTCGTCGCCCCGTGCGGCTTCTGCCGCAGGTCACGTCCGTTGTTTTGAAAAACCGGCATTTGATGATCTGCGGTCTGTTGCAAAAAGGTAGTCAATGATGAGCGCTAGGCACTTTCTCTCCCTGATGGATTTCACCGCCGAAGAACTGGTCAGTGTGATCCGCCGAGGGATCGAGCTGAAGGACCTGCGTAACCGCGGCGTACTCTTCGAGCCCCTGAAAAACCGGGTGCTGGGCATGATCTTCGAAAAGTCGTCGACGCGTACCCGCCTGTCGTTCGAGGCCGGCATGATCCAGCTCGGCGGCCAGGCCATCTTCCTGTCGCCGCGTGACACGCAACTGGGCCGTGGCGAGCCGATCGGCGACTGCGCCATCGTCATGTCGCGCATGCTTGATGCGGTGATGATCCGTACCTTCGCCCACAGCACCCTGACCGAATTCGCCGCCAACTCCCGCGTACCGGTGATCAACGGCCTGTCCGACGACCTGCACCCGTGCCAGCTGCTGGCCGACATGCAGACATTCCTCGAGCACCGCGGCTCGATCCAGGGCAAGACCGTGGCCTGGGTGGGTGACGGCAACAACATGTGCAACAGCTATATAGAAGCGGCCATCCAGTTCGACTTCCAGCTGCGCATCGCCTGCCCCGAAGGCTACGAGCCTGCTGCGCGCTTCGTCGAGCAGGCCGGTGACCGCGTGCAGATCGTGCGTAACCCGCAGGATGCCGTGCGCGGCGCACACCTGGTGAGCACCGATGTCTGGACTTCCATGGGTCAAGAGGAGGAAACTGCTCGGCGCCTGGCGCTGTTTGCGCCCTACCAGGTCAACCGTGCACTGCTCGACCTGGCGGCCCCGGATGCCCTGTTCATGCATTGCCTGCCCGCCCACCGTGGCGAGGAAATCAGCCTGGATCTGCTCGACGACCCGCGTTCGGTCGCCTGGGACCAGGCCGAAAACCGCTTGCATGCACAGAAGGCGCTTCTCGAATATCTTGTTGAACCGGCCTATCACCACGCATGAGTCAACCTCTACTGCTCAACCTGCGCGACCTCGCCTGCGGCTATGGCGAGCAGCGCATCGTCCAGAACCTCAACCTGCACCTCAATGCCGGCGACATCGGTTGCCTGCTGGGCTCCTCGGGGTGCGGCAAGACCACCACGTTGCGCGCCATCGCCGGTTTCGAGCCGGTGCATGCGGGCGAGATCAGCCTGGCGGGCGAGGTCATCTCCAAGGCCGGGTTCACCCTGGCCCCGGAAAAACGCCGCATCGGCATGGTGTTCCAGGACTACGCGCTGTTCCCACACCTGACCGTGGCCGAGAACATCGCCTTCGGTATCGGCAAGCATCCGCGCCAACGCCAGGTAGTCGATGAAATGCTCGAACTGGTGAAGCTGGACACACTCGGCGGGCGCTACCCGCACGAGCTGTCCGGCGGCCAGCAGCAGCGCGTGGC
>NZ_JAAHBU010000497.1 GCF_010671725.1 Pseudomonas brassicae
CGGCCTCCTGGGGGACGGAAGATCAACAGCAGATCAAGATCAAGATCAAGATCAAGATCAAGATCAAGATCAAGATCAAGAGCTGACCGTGCGGTTACTGCCTAAAATTCGCCCAGATGTTCATCCTTCTCGTTTACCTGCCGACAACCTACGCAACACTCGATTGGAATCAAGGAGTTCCGATGCGTCAAGGTCCGTTGTCCATGCTGCTGTGCCTGTCGCTGCTGACCCCGCTCGCCCAGGCCGAAGAACCCGCCGCCAGCACACCGCTGTCATTGAGCGCGGGTAGCCAGATCACCGAATTGCAGCAACGCCTGAAAGAAAGCGAGCGCCAGCGCGATGTGCTGAGCCAGCAGTTGCGCAACGCCGACAGCGAGCGCGAGAGCGCCCAACTGGCCAACCTGCGCCAGGAAAACCAGCGGCTCAAGCTGCAACTCAAGGAGAGCCAGGCCAATCCTCTGCCCAAACTGCTCACCGACCAGCAACAATGGTTCGTGATTGGCGCCGGAGTTGCCCTGTTGGCCGTGCTCTGCGGTATCTTTGCCAGTGGCAGCCACAGACGGCGCCGGCAATGGTTGAATTGAGTGAGACATGAGCGAGCTGTTACTGATTGATGATGACCAGGAACTGTGCGAGCTGCTAAGCAGTTGGCTGACCCAGGAAGGTTTCCAGGTACGCGCCTGCCACGACGCCAGAGCGCTCGCCGCGCACTGGCCGAGCACGCGCCGGCAGCCGTGGTGCTGGACGTGATGCTGCCCGACGGCAGCGGCCTGGAGCTGCTCAAGCAATTGCGCAGCGAACACGCCGAACTGCCCGTGCTGATGCTCTCGGCACGCGGCGAACCCCTGGACCGCATCCTTGGCCTGGAACTGGGCGCCGATGATTACCTGGCCAAACCCTGCGACCCACGCGAACTGACCGCCCGTCTGCGCGCCGTACTGCGCCGCAGCCACCCGGCAGCGGCACCGACGCAGATGGAAGTCGGTGACCTGCGCTTCAGCCCGGCCCGCGGGGTGGTCGATATCGACGAGCGCGAACTGACCCTGACGCTGTCCGAAAGCCGTATCCTCGAAGCACTGCTCGGCCAGCCCGGCGAACCGCTGGACAAGCAGGAGCTGGCGCAGATCGCCCTGGGCCGCAAGCTGACCCTGTACGACCGCAGCCTGGACATGCACGTCAGCAACCTGCGCAAGAAGATCGGCCCGCACCCCGACGGACGCCCACGTATCGTTGCGCTGCGCAGCCGCGGCTACTACTACAGCCTGTAGGGCCGCAACGCGGTCGCAGCAATGTCAGCAAGGGTTCCACACCTCTTTACCCAAGCTTTACCCTTGCCTGACGGCCACTGACCTTGATCTCCCTAGACTGGGCACATCCGGTAACGACCGGCCCCAGAAAGGAGAGTCACCATGCGCAAGACCCTTATCGCCCTGATGTTCGCTGCCGCTCTGCCGACCGTAGCCATGGCCATGCCAGAAGGCGGCCCACGCCACGGCGGCGAGCACACCGCGGTGGAGCGCCTTTCGCCCAGCTGGACCTGAGCCGCGAACAACGCCAGCAGATCGACCAGCTGATGCGCGAACAGATGAAAAGCCGCCACGAAATCACCGAGCGCTACCTGGCCAAGCTGCCCGCCGCTGACCAGAAGGCCATGAACGACGAGGTCAAAGCCCGGCATGACAAGATCGACGCAGAGATTCGCGGCATGCTCAAGCCTGAACAGCAGAAGCAGTTTGACGAAATGAAGAAAAAACAGGCAGAGCGCAAGGCAGAATGGGCCGAGTTCAAAGCCTGGAAAGCTGAAAAAGCGCAAAAGGCCCAGTAAGCTGTACCCCCGCCCGGCCTGCCCCAGCAGGCGGCTTTCCTGCTTTGAGGTACTGCCCTTGCGATCACTGTTCTGGCGCATCCTGGCCAGTTTCTGGCTAGCCATCACCCTGGTTGCCGGGCTGTCGATACTGCTCGGCCATATGCTGAATCAGGATGCCTGGATTCTCAGTCGCCACCCCGGGCTCAACACCCTCGCGCAAAACTGGTCCGAGCGCTACGAACAGCAAGGCCCGGAGGTGGCCCAGCGTTTTCTGGAGCACCGCAAACGGCGTTACAACATCGACGTGCAGGTGCTCAACGAAAGTGGCGAGGCGGCAGTACCCGGCACCTTTCCGCGCCGCGCCGCGGCCTTCGAGGCCCGTCGACACAACGGCGAGCCGCTGCCATGGCGCCGCCTCACCGAGGAATACACCAGCCCCACCAGCGGTGACACCTACCTGCTGATCTACCGCATCCCGCACCCCGAGCTCGACGCCTGGCACCGTGACAGCCTGCTGTGGCCGTTGAGTGCACTGGGTATCGCGCTGGTGGTACTGACCCTGTTCAGCCTGCTGGTGACCTTGTCGATCACTCGGCCACTGAGCCGCTTGCGCGGCGCCGTGCATGACCTGGGCCAGACCACCTATCAGCAGAACAGCCTGGCGCGCCTGGCCAACCGACGTGATGAATTCGGCGTGCTGGCCAACGACTTCAACCGCATGGGCGCGCGCCTGCAGAGCCTGATCGCCAGCCAGCGGCAACTGCTGCGCGATGTGTCACACGAGTTGCGCTCGCCGCTGGCGCGCCTGCGCATCGCCCTGGCGCTGGCTGAACGCGCCGAGCCTGCGCAACAACAGACCTACTGGCCGCGCCTGACCCGCGAGTGTGATCGTCTCGAAGCCTTGATCAGCGAAATTCTGGTACTGGCGCGGGTCGATGCCGAAAGCGCCAGCGCCGAGCCAGTGGACCTCAATACGGTATTGGCCACTGTGCGCAAGGATGCGCTGCTCAGCGCCGCCGAGCAGCAGATCCAGTTGCATGCCGCACCCGGCTTGAATCTGCAGGGCTGGCCGACACTGATCGAGCGGGCGCTGGACAA
>NZ_JAAHBU010000498.1 GCF_010671725.1 Pseudomonas brassicae
GGGCGTGTAAGCCCGGGCCCGACCGCCGCCGTGGCAGGTTACCCGTGTGCGTCGATCAACGATCGGGCAGGGTGATATTGAGTTCCAGGATAGAGCAGCTGCCCTGGTTTTCGAGAGCGACGTGCACATCATCGGAGCCGATGTTGACGTACTTGCGAATCACCTCCACCAGTTCCTTCTGCAAGGCTGGCAGGTAGTCCGGAGTACTGCGCTGGCCGCGTTCGTGCGCCACGATGATCTGTAGACGCTCTTTCGCAACCGACGCGGTGCTGACTTTTTTGTTGGCACGAAAGAAGTCAAAAAGGTTCATTGGTCAGTTGCCTCCAAACAGGCGCTCGAAGAATCCCTTCTTCTGTACATCGAGGAACCGGTGTTCCAAGGTTTTGCCCAGCAGGCGATCGACGGCATCGCTGTACGCCTGGCCGGCGTCGCTCTGGTCATCAAGGATCACCGGTACGCCCTGGTTGGAAGCCTTGAGCACTGCCTGGGACTCTGGAATAACGCCCAGCAGGGTCACTGCCAGGATTTCCTTCACGTCCTCCACGCCCAGCATCTCGCCCTTGCTGACGCGATCGGGGTTGTAGCGGGTGAGCAGCAGGTGTTCCTTGATCGGGGCTTCACCCTTTTCGGCGCGCAGGGACTTGCTGGCCAGCAGGCCCAGCATGCGGTCCGAGTCACGTACCGAGGACACTTCCGGGTTGGTCACCACGATGGCTTCGTCGGCGTAGTACATCGCCAGGTGGGCGCCGGTCTCGATACCCGCCGGGGAATCGCAGATCACGTATTCGAAGGTTTCTTTCAGCTCGGCGAGGACCTTGCCCACGCCTTCCTTGGTCAGCGCTTCTTTGTCGCGGGTCTGGCTGGCGGCCAGCACGTACAGGTTCTCAAGGCGCTTGTCCTTGATCAGGGCCTGCTGCAGGTTGGCTTCGCCATTGACCACGTTGACGAAGTCGTACACCACGCGGCGCTCGCAACCCATGATCAGGTCGAGGTTACGCAGGCCAACGTCGAAGTCGACGATGACCGTCTTGTGGCCACGCAGTGCGAGGCCGGTACCGATAGCGGCGCTGGTGGTGGTCTTACCCACACCACCCTTGCCGGATGTAACCACGAGAATCTTGGCCAAGGTGTATCACCCCTAAAGAAAAAAGGACGTCGAAGTCCCAAAAATAACCAAACTGGCAACAGATGGAAAAGTTGCGCTGAAAATGGCGGCAAGTATCCGTTAAAGACGGGTGATGTTCAACACGTCGCCGGACAGGCTGACTTGTACGTTGGCCCCCCACAATGGGTCGCGGCGCAGGTCTTCAGCCACTTTGTACTGCCCGGCGATCGAGACCATTTCAGCGGTCAGTTGCTGGCAGAAAATGCGTGCCTTGGTATTGCCCTTGATACCGGCCAGGGCGCGACCGCGCATTGCGCCGTAAACATGGATGTTGCCATCGGCCAGAAGTTCCGCACCGGGACTGACCGACGCCAGTACCACCAGGTCGCCGCCCTGAGCATAGATCTGTTGGCCGCCGCGCACCGTGGTTGTAACGATTTTCGTCGGTTTTACCGCAGGCTCTGGCGGCGGGGCGGGTATCGGCTCGGGTTTTGGCGCAGGCGGCGCCTCTACCACTGGCTCCAGTGCACGTTCGCGGGCACCGGACGGTGGCAGTACCGGCAGGTCGATGGCTATCGCCGCCGCGATGTCCTCGATGCGGCTGGCGCGAATGGCCAGGGTGCGCAGGCCATGGTGGCGGCACACGCGCATCAGGCCGGGCAGATCGACGGCGCCTTCGCCGGCCGGCAGTTTGTCCAGCGCCAGCACCAGCGGTGTATTGCTGAAGAAGTTCGGCGCCTGGGCGACCTTGGCCGCCAACTGCCGATCAAGGCCTTCGAGGTTGTTCTGCGCAAGCTCGAGCACGGTGATGGCGAGCATGCTGCCCTTGAGCTGGAACACGGGGGCTTGGTCGGGCGTCTGGGTTTGGCTCATGGTCGGCATAAGGCAGCTTGTTACGAAAAAGTGCTCAGACTTATAACGAGAACGCCGGTTAGCCGCAACCCGCAGCGAACCGATGTAGAATGCCCGGCCCTCGTCTTTCCGGAATGTTTAATGGATCGCCCGCGTTTTCGTCTTTATTTTCTGCACCCACGCTTCTGGCCGCTGTGGCTGGGGCTTGCCGTGCTCTGGCTGATCGTACAGCTGCCCTACGGGGTTTTGCTGGTGCTGGGCCGTGTGCTGGGTGCCCTGATGTACCGCGTGGCCGGTGATCGCCGACGCATTGCGGCGCGCAACCTGGAACTGTGTTTCGCCGAATTACCGTCTGTCGAGCGAACTCGCCTGCTCAAGGAAAACTTCGCCTCCACCGGCATCGCCTTCTTCGAGATGGCCATGAGCTGGTGGTGGCCAAAGGCCCGGTTGGCGCGCCTGGCGCACATCCAAGGGCTGGAGCACTTGCAGGCGGCGCAACGTGATGGTCAGGGGGCCATCCTGATGGCCCTGCACTTCACCACGCTGGAGATCGGCGCGGCCCTGCTCGGCCAGCAACACACCATCGATGGCATGTACCGCGAGCACAAGAACCCGTTGTTCGACTATGTACAGCGCCGTGGGCGCGAGCGCCACAACCTCGACTCGCTGGCGGTGGAGCGCGAGGATGTGCGCGGCATGCTCAAGCTGCTGCGTTCGGGGCGGGCGATCTGGTATGCACCCGACCAGGACTATGGCGCCAAGCAGAGCGTGTTCGTGCCGCTGTTCGGCATCGAGGCGGCCACTGTGACCGCGACGACCAAGTTCGCGCGGTTGGGGCGGGCGCGGGTGATTCCGTTCACCCAGCAGCGGCTGGCGGACGGTAGCGGCTATCGGCTGGTGATCCATGCGCCGCTGGAGGACTTTCCGGGGGCGAGCGAAACGGCGGATTGCCTGCGCATCAACCAGTGGATCGAAGGCGCGTTGCAGGAATGCCCCGAGCAGTACTTATGGGCGCATCGGCGCTTCAAGTCGCGCCCGCCAGGGGCGCCCAAGCTGTACTGACAGGACACTGCGGTGCGCCCTTCGCTGGCAAGCCAGCTCCCACAGGGATCTGTGGCGCACCTGATACCTGTGGGAGCTGGCTTGCCAGCGAAGGCGTCGACACCGATCTCAGGGAGCAGTACATGTCAGCACCAACCCCCCGTCACCGGCCTGATCCTCTCTGGCGGTGGCGCCCGTGCCGC
>NZ_JAAHBU010000499.1 GCF_010671725.1 Pseudomonas brassicae
CGTTGGGGAAGAAGCCGGCATGCGCCACGTCGATACCGCGCGCCTGAGCCGCCACTTGCCAGCGGCTGGCAACCACGTCGGGACGCTGGCCGATCAGTTCGGCGGGCAGCGTCGACGGCAGCTTCAGCGCAGCCCCCAGCGACAGGCTCGGGCGTTGCAACTGCGCGCCCGCGCCCGGGCCCTTGCCGGCCAGCGCTGCCAGCTGATTACGCGTCAGGGCGATCGCTTCGTCCAGGCTGTCGAGTTGGCGATGGGTCTCGGGCAGCGGCGTCTGCGCCTGGCTCACCTCGAAATGGGTACCGATGCCACCGGCCAGGCGCCGCTCGGCCAACGCCAGGATCTGCTCCTGCTGTGCGAGCTCGGCCTTGACGATGTCACGCCGGGCAAAGTGCAGCGACAGCTGGATGTACACCTTGACGATGTTGTTCTGCAGTTCGAGCTGCGCCTGGCGGGCCTGAGCCACGCTCATGTGCGCCAGGTCCACGGCCTGCTCGCTGGCATTGCGCTCGCGGCCCCACAGGTCCAGCGCATAGCTCAAACCCAGCGCCGCGTTGTTGTCCCAGGTGTTGGCGCCCGACAAGGCGCCGGGGCCGTAGAACTGATCGTCGGGCCAGTTGTGGCGCTTGAGACTGGCCTGGCCAGTGACCTGCAGTTTCTCGTCGGCCTCGACCACGCCGGCCATCGCCTTGGCTTCACGCACCCGCGCGCCAGCCATGGCCAGCGTCGGGCTGCCCTGCACGGCCAGGGCGATCCAGCGCGCCAGTTGCGGGTCGCCATAGGCTTGCCACCATTGCTGGTCGGGCCAGTGGGCATCCTGCGCGGCGGCTCGGATGGCCGCGTCGGTGGTCAGGGTATTGGCTTGCAGCGTCTTGCTTTGCGGGGCAATGCCCCAGGTTCCGATACAGCCGCTCAAGGTCAAGCTAAAGGCACAGACACTGAGCGCATTCAGCGCTCTGATGATGCGACGCGGCACAGCTGCGAGTTCCCGACTAGAAGGTGGATGACGCTAGGAGTCGCAATTCTAGGGGGCCGCCGCACTGGCGATAAGCGTGCATTACTGCGAATCTTTGTTACGAAAACGGCGATAATCCGGCTTTAGTCTTGAAGACTGGCTTGGTTACTTCATGTCACAATTCTGTCGTCTTCCCTGAGAGCGCCCCATGGACACCCTGCAAAACATGCGTGCTTTCAGCTGCGTCGCGCAAGTCGGCAGTTTCACCGCCGCTGCCGTGCAGCTGGATACGACCACCGCGAACGTGTCGCGGGCGGTTTCCAACCTTGAAGCGCACCTGCAAACCCGCCTGCTCAACCGCACCACCCGGCGCATCGCCCTGACCGAAGCGGGCAAACGCTACCTGATGCGCTGCGAGCAGATCCTCACCTATGTGGAAGAGGCCGAAGCCGAGGCCAGTGACGCGCATGCACGCCCGGCCGGGCAATTGAAGGTGCACTCGATGACCGGGGTGGGCCAGCACTTCGTCATCGATGCCATTGCGCGCTACCGCGAAACCCACCCCGACGTGACCTTCGACCTGACCATGGCCAACCGCGTGCCGGACCTGCTCGACGAGGGCTACGACGTGTCGATCGTGCTGGCCAGCGAGCTGCCGGATTCGGGCTTCGTGTCGCAGCGCCTGGGCATCACCTACAGCATCGTGTGCGCCTCGCCCGATTACGTGAAGCGCCATGGTGTGGCGCACAAGCCGGCCGACCTGCTCAAGCATGCCTGCCTGCGCATGGTCAGCCCGGTGATCCCGTTGGAAAAGTGGCTGTTCGACGGCCCCGAAGGCCAGGAAGTGGTGAACATCACCCAGGCACCGTTCCAGGTGAACTCGGCCGATGCCATGAAAGCGGCGATCCGCAGCGGCATGGGGGTGGGCGTGCTGCCGATCTACTCGGCCATCGACGGCCTGCGCGACGGCAGCCTGGTGCGGGTGATGCCCGAGTATCGCCTGCAGGAGCTGAACCTGTACGCGATCTACCCGTCCCGCCAGTACCTGGATGCCAAGATCAAGACCTGGGTCGAGTACCTGCGCAACTCGCTGCCGGAAATCCTCGCGGCCCACGAAGCCGACCTCAAGACCCACGAGCTGCACATCGCCAACTGAAATCTTGCTGCACAGGGGCGGTGGAGAATGATAGCGTGCTACCCATTCTTCCCTGCCCGCAGCGAGTTTGCCGATGAAAAAGACTGTCCTGGCCTTCAGCCGCATCACCGCGCCGATGGTCGAACGCCTGCAGCAAGACTTCAACGTGATCGTGCCCAACCCCAAGCTCGGTGACATCAACGCCCAGTTCAACCAGGCGCTGCCCCAGGCCCACGGCCTGATCGGTGCCGGGCGCAAGCTGGGCCAGGCGCAACTGGAGCACGCGCAGCAGTTGCAGGTGGTGTCGAGTGTGTCGGTGGGCTACGACAACTATGACCTGGCCTACTTCAACCAGCGCGGCATTGCCCTGACCAACACCCCCGACGTGCTCACCGAAAGCACCGCAGACCTTGGCTTTGCGCTGCTGATGAGCGCGGCGCGGCGGGTGGCCGAGCTGGATGCGTGGACCAAGGCCGGCGAGTGGAAGGCCACCGTGGGCCCGGGGCTGTTCGGCAGCGACGTGCATGGCAAGACGCTGGGCATCGTCGGGCTGGGCAACATCGGTGCCGCGATTGCGCGGCGTGGTCGCTTCGGTTTCAACATGCCGGTGATCTACAGCGGCAACAGCCGCAAGACCGCGCTGGAGCAGGAGCTGGGCGCGCAGTACCGCAGCCTGGACGCGTTGCTCGCTGAAGCCGACTTCGTGGTGCTGATGGTGCCGTTGGGCGCTGCCACCACGCACCTGATCGGCGCTCGGGAATTGCAGTTGATGAAGCCGAGCGCGTTTCTGATCAACGTCTCGCGCGGGCCGGTGGTGGATGAAGCGGCGCTGATCGCGGCCTTGCAGGACGGCACGATTCGCGGTGCCGGGCTGGATGTGTACGAGAAGGAGCCGCTGAGCGAGTCACCGCTGTTCCAGCTGGCCAATGCGGTGACCTTGCCGCATGTGGGCTCGGCCACGGCCGAGACCCGCGAGGCGATGGCCAATCGCGCCATCGACAACCTGCGGGCAGCGCTGCTGGGCGAGCGCCCGCGGGATCTGGTGAACCCGCAGGTGTGGAAGTAAGGCCACCATTTTTGGGGCTGCTTTGTAGCCCTTCGCTGGCAAGCCAGCTCCCACAGGGTTCTGCGGCGCACACAAACTACCGCACGGCTACAACCTCTCCCCGCCTTGTCACCCGGCCCTTGCTGAACACCAGCACATTGCCCAGCATCACCAGCACCAGCCCGCACAACGCCGGGGCCGTCCACTGGTAGCCCTCGTAGAACGCCGACACATTCAACGCCACCAACGGGAACAGCACCGTGCAATACGCCGCACGCTCCGGCCCCATGCGCCCGACCAGCGTGAGGTAGGCGGTAAAGCCGATCACCGAGCCCGGTATCACCAGGTACAGCAGCGAGCCCACATACCGCGTGTTCCATTCCATGGCGAATGGAATGCCGCTGACCACGCAGTACAGCGCCAGCATCGTCGCGCCGTACAGCATGCCCCAGGCATTGGTGGTCATCGGCCGCAACCCGGCCTTCTGCTGCAAGCTCGACAACAGGTTGCCCGCCGAGAAGCACAAGGTCCCCAGCAGCGCCAGGCCCAGGCCGATCAGGGTCTCGCGGCTGGCCGCATGCCCGGCCAGCTCCGGCCAGAACAGCAGGCCCAGCCCGCCCAGCCCCAGCGCCCCACCGGCCAGCACATTGGCCGCCACCTTCTGACCGAAGAACACCCGTGCGTTCAGCGCATTCCACAGCGTGGCGGTGGAGAACACCACCGCGATCAACCCGCTGGGGATCCACTGGCTGGCGGTCAGAAAACACATGAAGTTGACGCAGAACAGACACAGCCCCTGCGCCAGGCAGATCAGGTGACCGCGCCGGTTCATCAGCTGCAGGCGACGGCCAATCAGCAGGATGGCGAACAGCACCAGCGCCGCCAGGGCAAAGCGATAGACGATGGACACCGGGATGGCCACCACCCCCAGCTGCAATTTCAGCGCGATCCAGGTGGTGCCCCAGATGAGTACGGTCAGCAGGTATAACGACAGGTTCATGGCACAGGCTCCTCACGACAGCCTGCAGTGTCCGGCGCCGGTGCGTGGCGCGCTTGCACAAACTTGCGGTTTTTATCGGCGCAGTGCTGTCAGGCATGGCGCCCAGGGGTAGGATGGGCGCCAGAGGTAGTCACCCATGAATCCGCTGGACCAGTTGCAAATCTTCCAGGCCATGCACGCCTCGCCCCACGCTCGCCTGGAACACAGTGCGCTGCTCGGTGACGGCCTGGCCGCAGCCCTGTGGAACAACCGCCACGACGCCCGCGACTACGAAGCGCCCAGCCACCACACGCTGTCGTGCTATATCGCCGGGGGCACCGGCACCTTCCGCCGTGATCGCCCGGCCGACAAGGGCGGGCCCGACAAGCTGTGCATCATGCCGGCCGAGCACGCCTCGAACTGGGTGATCAACGGCAGCATCCGCCTGGCCCACCTGTACATCAACCAGCAGCAGTTCGCGCTGGGCTGCGTGCGGCTGCTGGACCGTGAGCCGCGTGAGTTGCAGCTGCGCGAAGCGACCTTTATCGACGACCCGGAACAGGCTCGGCGCTTTCGCCAGTTGATCGCGTTGAACTGGAGCGAGCCCGGCGAGCGCCTGCTCACCAGCAGCCTGGCCCACGAGATTCTCGACCATGCGCTGCTCAGCCAGGTGGGCCAGCGTCAGGGGCTGCGGCTGAAGGGCGGGTTGGCGGCACATCAGCGCCGACAGCTGGCCGACTACATCGAGGGGCATCTGGACCAGCCGATTGGCCTGGGTGAGCTGGCGGCGCAGTGCAACCTGTCGGAGTACCACTTTGCGCGGATGTTCCGCGACAGCTTCGGGGTGCCACCGCACCAGTACCTGCTGGCCCGACGCCTGGCCAAGGCGCAGCAGTGGCTGCGCGGCAGCGACCTGGCGCTGGGCGAGGTGGCGCTGGCGTGCGGGTTTGCCAGTGCCAGCCATTTCAGCAACCGCTTCCGCCAGGCGCTGGGCGCTACGCCTGGGGAATACCGCTTGGCCCTTCGCTGGCAAGCC
>NZ_JAAHBU010000005.1 GCF_010671725.1 Pseudomonas brassicae
CAGCGAACGAGCGCGCAGCGCTCGCAAAGCCTGAATGCACGGTGCCGCTTACAAACGCCCCCACACCTGCACCAACCCCACCAGATGTACCAGCCCAATCCCCAGGCATATCGCCGAGCTGACAACAATGAACGCCTGGCTACGCCCCGTGCCCTGCAACACGAACGGCCCCGCCACACCCCGCGCCACATACACCAGCGTAATCGCGCACAGCGCCAGACGTTGCAACGGCAGCGGCGCGATCACACCCGCCCCCGCCAGCGCATACGCCGCCCACACCAGCAACACGCCGGCAATCCCGGCCGTGACCACCGCCGGGAACCGCCGCCCCGCCTGCGCCGCCCGTATGAACCGCTCTCCAGCACCAAACAACCGATACCACGACGGGCCAGCAATGATGGTGCCGACATGCAACAGCGCCGCCAAGGCACTCAAGGCAGCACTCACCACCAGCGCCAGATTGAAGTCAGCCACCATGCAACGATCCTCCCTGAATTCCAGGCGCGCATTCTCGCACTTTCCAGCCTAGATCCACACATCGTTGACGGCGGTCCGGTCGCCGCCTTCATGCCCGGTGTTCAGCACCCCGCGGGGCTCGATGAGCATCAGTTGCACCTCGTGCTCGGCGTAGGGCTTGTGCTCCACACCTCTGGGCACCACGTACAGGTCGCCACTGCCAAGCACCACGCTGCGGGCGCGAAAATCGATGCGCAGCGTGCCCTGCAGCACATAGAACGTCTCGTCGGTGTCGGCATGCGAGTGCCACACGAAATCGCCTTGCAGGCGCACCACCTTGAACTGGTAGTCATTCATTTCGGCCACGACCTTGGGCGTCCACTGTTCGCTGAACAGGGACAGTTTGTGCATCAGGTTGACCGGCTGGCGGGATACGGTGGGCATGCTGAACTCCTTGTTGGATGAGCCTACAGCCTATTCGCGCGCCCGCCTCTGGCGCTTGTACGATCCTGCAACTTCAGTCAGCGCACGGTGCGCAACATGCCCAGCCAGCGCGCCGGCGACAGGCCGTAGCACTGGCCGAAGTGGCGGGTCATGTGGCTCTGGTCGAAAAAGCCGGCGGCCAGCGCGGCATCCACCATGCTGAACCCCTGCAGCAGCAGGTGCCGGCAACGGTCCAGACGGCGCAGCGTCACGTAGCGGTAGGGGCTGGTACCGAACAGCACGCGAAAATCCCGCGACAGGCTCCAGCGCTCACGGCCACTGGCCCGCTCCAGTGCGTCTAGGGTGATGGCCGTACCAAGATGAGCGTGGATGTAGTCACGGGCACGCTGTGCGGCACGGTAATCGAACGAACGACGCCCGCGCGGCGTGCCGCCGACCGCGTCCAATGCCTGCGCCAGGTCGTAGAGGGCGTCCTGCTCTTGCAGCGGGTCCAGCGCGCAGTCCATCGCTTGCATGAAGGGCTCGGTGGCGCGCAACAGGCGCGGGTCGCCGGACACGCCGCCGACAATGAACGGCAGCGGCTTGCCGCCCAATACCTGCTGGATCGCGGCCGGGTCGATATAGATCATGCGGTAGTGAAAGCCGGCCTCGGTGCCCGCCATGCCGTCGTGCAACTCGTCGGGGTGCAGCACCAGCGTGCCGCCGGGCAGGCTGTGACGCAGGCCCTTCTGGTAGCTGAAGCTCTGCACGCCCGACAGCGTGCGGCCAATCGCGTAGGTGTCATGCCGGTGGGGGTCGTAGCCGTGCCCGCCAAAGTAGGCTTCTATCCGCTCCACTGCTGCCGCAGTGGGGCTACGCACTACCCAGTCGCGTTCGATGCTGTGCTGGCGCATGGCGGTTGCCTCACGTGTACCGAGGTGGGGATCAGGTACCAGAGCGGTCCATGTAGGCGCTGAAGTTGTTGATGTGATCGTCCAGGTTGTCCTCCAGCATCATGCGGTACTGTTCGCAGAAGTATTTCAGCATTGCCTCGCGTGCCTGCGCCATCTCTTCGCCGGACTTGAAGTTGCGCGCGCTGACCCACGCATTGAAACGGGTGGTGCCGAACATCATCGATGCGCTGACCTTGCCAAGGTTTTCCACCTGTTTGAGCTGCTCGTTGGACAGCTCGATGTGCGCGTCGGCGCGATCGTAAAACGACTCGTCAGTGATTTCGGGCATTGCGGGGTACCTGTTTGATCCTGTTGGGTGAGTGGATATCTGCGCGAAGCTGATTATGCTTCAAACGAGCGTGCAGCGCTGCGAGCGACTGTGCGCGCAATCCGTAGTCCGACAACATCAGCCCCAGGGCATGGGTGAAGTGGCAGTGGGTGTTCCGGTCTACACGCACACTCCGGAGAAACCTCATGGCGGCAATCGACAACACATCCACGGGCAGTGCGCCCAGGCGCGGCATCACCAAAGAGGAGCGCAAGGTCATTTTTGCCTCGTCCCTGGGCACCGTGTTCGAATGGTATGACTTCTACCTCTACGGCTCCCTGGCGGCGATCATCGCCAAGCACTTCTTCGCCGGCGTCAACGAAACCACCGCGTTCATCTTCGCCCTGCTGGCCTTCGCTGCCGGTTTCGCCGTGCGACCGTTCGGTGCCATCGTGTTCGGCCGCCTGGGCGACATGATCGGGCGCAAGCATACCTTTCTCATCACCATCGTCATCATGGGGGTGTCCACTGCCATCGTCGGCCTGCTGCCCGGCTATGCCAGCATCGGGGTGGCGGCGCCGATCATCCTGATCACCCTGCGCCTGCTGCAGGGCCTGGCGCTGGGCGGCGAGTACGGCGGCGCGGCCACCTATGTGGCCGAACATGCGCCCCCCGGCAGGCGCGGGTTCTTCACGTCGTGGATCCAGACGACGGCGACACTGGGGCTGTTCCTGTCGCTGCTGGTGATCCTGGCCTGCCGCACGGCACTGGGCACCGAGGCGTTCGAGGCCTGGGGCTGGCGCATACCGTTCCTGCTGTCGATCCTGCTGCTGATCGTATCGGTGTACATCCGCCTGCAACTGAGCGAATCGCCGGTGTTCCAGCGCATGAAAGCCGAAGGCAAGGCGTCCAAGGCACCGCTGACCGAATCCTTCGCCCGCTGGGACAATCTCAAGATAGTGATCATGTCGCTGCTGGGTGGCACCGCCGGCCAGGCCGTGGTGTGGTACACCGGACAGTTCTATGCGCTGTTCTTTCTGTTGCAGACACTCAAGATCGACCCACAGACGGCCAACCTGCTGATTGCCGGCTCGTTGCTGATCGGCACACCGTTCTTCGTGATCTTCGGCAGCCTCTCGGACCGCATCGGGCGCAAGGGCATCATCATGGCCGGCTGCATCCTGGCGGCACTGACCTACTTCCCGATCTTTCATGCCTTGACCCAGTACGGCAACCCGGACGTGTTCGCCGCACAGGCCAGGAACCCGGTGACGGTGGTGGCCGACCCCGGCCAGTGCTCGTTCCAGTTCGACCCGGTGGGCAAGGCCAGGTTTACCAGCTCGTGCGACGTGGCCAAGAGCCTGCTGGCCAAGCGTGCCATCCCCTACGAGAACCAGAAGGCAGAACCCGGCGCGGTGGCGCAGGTGCGCATCGGTGACAAGGTGATCCAGAGTTTTGACGGCAGCAGCCTGCCGGCCGCCGATTTCAAGGCGCAGAACGACGCCTTCACCGCCACCCTGGGCACGGCCTTGAAAGATGCCGGTTACCCGGAAAAAGCCGACCCGAACAAGACCAACTACCCGATGGTGCTGTTGCTGCTGACCATCCTGGTGATCTACGTGACCATGGTCTACGGCCCCATTGCGGCCTGGCTGGTGGAGCTGTTCCCCACGCGCATCCGCTACACCTCCATGTCACTGCCCTATCACATCGGCAACGGCTGGTTCGGCGGCTTCCTGCCGACGGTGGCATTCGCCATGGTGGCGGCCACGGGGGATATCTACTACGGGCTGTGGTACCCGATCGTCATCGCGGTGATGACCGCCATCCTGGGCACCTTTTTCCTGCCTGAGACCAAGGACCGGGATATCAACCACGAGTAGAACCTGCCGCCGCCCTTGCCCCGCGGGGCGGGGGCGGCCAGTGTTTCAGCCGGGCGGGTGTGCGAAGTGTGGTGAAACATCACTGCTGCACCTGCCCGCACTTCGGATATCCTTCGCGGGTCAAGTCAACCGATCGAACAGGCATCCCCCCTTCACCCCTTCTACGAGTTTCACGGATGAACTACCTCTACCCTCTGGCCCTGGGCCTGTATGCCGGGCTGAGCAGCTGCGCCAGCAACGCTTCACCACACCACGATAGCCCCGAAGCCCTGATCGCACGTATTCAGGCACCGCAACCCGCCACCGAGGTGGTCAGTTGGGTACAGCCAGGCAACCAGCGTGTTGACTGCAAGCTCTATGTTTCCGTACCCAAGACGAGCCCTGGGGTGGTCACCCAGGCAGCCTGGGATGCCAGTGCAAGGACGGCTTTGCCATCGGCACCGGCCGTGAGGTGCTGACCGTAGACGCGCGCAGTGGCTCAGCCATCGCCAGCTATGCCGGCGGCCAGGTCAGGCCAAGCTACTTCTATCAAACCCACAGCGCACCGCTGCTGGTGGCGTTCGGCGACGTACAGAGCGGCACCTTGCTGTTGATGCGCGAGGGCGAGGGCGATGCCGGCGTCGCGTCGCCCCTGAGCCTTGGCACAATGGTGCGTGGGCCGGACGGCATCACCTACGTGAGCCTGTTCAATCTCGCCGCGGGCGATACGACCTACATCAAACAGTTCCCCAGCGGCTATCAAGTGTTCTACCGCTACCTGGCAGACCCGCTGGACCCGGTGGCGATCGAGGTGTTCACGCGCGACGGGCAGGCGGTGGTGGGCTACGCCATACGTCAGTACAAGAGCGGCCAGGTACAGCAGGTGGACATCGGCCCGGACGGTGCGCGGCCTGTGCAAGTACCCGACGCCTACCTGGCGTTTCTTGACACCACCCTGCGCGAGATCCGCCAGAAAAGCGCGGCCGCCCAGTATGGCGTTGCACCGGCAGTGGCCACCAGCACGGCCTACAGGGCAGCAGTCTGCGGCCAGCCTGCAACCCCTGAGGTGCCGAGCGACCTGTGCAAGGAAACCACACTGCTCGCCGCGTACGCCGCCCAGGTGATCGCCCTTGATACCGCACGCGAGCAACGCTTTACCGAAATGCGGCGTACGCAGCAGATCGATGCACCCTGGCAGTTTGCCGTGCGTGACTACGATGCGAACGTGACGTACCCGCTCAACAGCCTTGGCGATGCGGTACAGCAGTATGTACAGAGCATGGGCAGGGCCAGGCTGATGCAGCGTCACCTTGAGCAGAGCGCCGGCAACGAGGTGGCAGCGCAAGGCAACGGCCATTGAGCGTGGGGCGCAAGCCGCCAGGCTCACCCCGGTAGCATTGCGCCCTGCCGAACTTACCCCGCCAAGGCCCTGAACAGGGCGGCGGCGGCAACACCGGCAGTGATCGCCGGCAGCGGCTTTTTCACCACCAGCATAACCACTGCCGTGGCCAGCAACGCCAGCCGTGCACCGTTGTCGCCGGTCACCGCCAGCGGCGCCAGCACGGCCACCAACACCGAACCGGACATGGCGCTGATCAACTGCTGCACGCGGTAATTGATCGGCACGAACGACATCACGAACAGCCCGCCCAAACGCGTCACCAAGGTGACGAGTGCCATGATCAGGACAATGATGAGCGAGCCCAAGCCGCCGGTTTCAATGCTCATTCTTGTTCTCCATCCATACCGCGCCCAGCACGCCACCGGCCAACGCGCCTACCACCACATGGCTGTTGGCAGGCAGGTACCAGTAGGCACACAGTGACGAGCCGGCCGCGACCGTCCAGATCACCAGCATGCGCGGGCTCTTCTGCCCGCCGACCACCATCGCCAGCAGGAAGCAGCCCATCACCATGTCCAGGCCCAGGCTCACCGGGTCGTGGATGGCATTGCCGAAATACATGCCCAGCCAGGTACCGATCGCCCATGCAACCCACAATGCAAGGCCGCCCCCGAACAGCAGGCCAATGCCCGGCTTGCCGTTGCTGTAGGCCTGCATGGCCAGCGCCCAGTTGGCGTCAGACGCCACCAGCATCACGCCGTAGCGCTTGGCCAGCGGCAACTCGCGCAACCAGGGGTAGAGCGTCGCGCCCATCAACAAGTGCCGGGCATTGATGGCAAACACCGTGACCATCAACGGTATCAGCGGTACCTGCTCGCCCCACAGGTCCAGCGCAGCGAACTGCGAGGCGCCGGCGAACACCAGGGTGCTCATCAGCATGATCGAACCATCGCCCAGCCCCGTTTGTACGGCAGCCAGCCCGAACGCCACACCGAACACGACGACGAAGAAGGAAATCGGCAGCAGCTGTTTGAAGCCGCCCCACACCTCATCGAACGTCAGCTCGCACGACGCCTTATCTACTGACAACACTCATGTTCTCCTTGTCTGCATAATGCAACACCTCAAGCCCCACGTCGGGTCGACCGTGCGGGCGGCTGAGCCGCAGGCAATGTTGCGCTATCAGGGCGGCGATTGTCTTGCTGTTCTTTGCCGTCAAAGCCCCCTCGTGCAGCCCACCGGGTAGGCGCGCATGCCCTGGGCGCAGGCAGGCGTAGCGGCGCGTCTCACACGTCACCGGCGTTGACCGCGCCGTCCTCATCCAGCAAAGGAAAACGCCCTGACCTACCTCGCGTGCCTCAGCGCAAAGCAGAGTGCTGCGTTATTTGCCCAGCCAACAGCACCAGCGCGATGATGATCATGGCGGCGCCCGACAACCGGCTGACCAGGTGCGCAGCGCCAGGGCGTGCCCCCAGTACCGCTTGCGAACCAAAGCCGACCAGCAGGTAGATAACCCCGCAACTGGCGGCGTGCACCAGCCCAAGGGCCAGGATCTGCATTGGCACCGGCCAGGGCGCCGTGGCATCGGTGAACTGCGGCAGCAGCGCCAGAAAAAGCAGGAAGACCTTGGGGTTCAGCCCACTCACGCACAGGCCCTTGAAGGCCCAGCGCCGCCAGGCGCCCGAGGCCTGTGCAGGGTCGGCCTGCGGTGCCGAGGGATGGGTGAGCATGTTGATACCCAGCCACAGCAGATACCCCGAACCTGCGACCGTCAGCACCGACATTGCGAGCGGGTGCCCGGCAACCAGCGTGCCGACCCCTGCCGCCACGACCACGGTGGCAATCAAGTGCCCAGACAACATCCCGACCACCGCCGGCACGACCACTCGCCCCTTGAGGCCGGCCGAAATTGCATACGCCCAATCGGCGCCCGGGGTGACGACGAACAGGATCGATACCGCCCAGAACGCCGCGAACACACTCAACGTCATGACGCTACCCACCCCTGCTGCAACCCGCTTGACTGCATGGCCCTGCTCCTCGATGTGATGATGAGCAGGAAGATTAGTGAAAACTTGGTAGAATTTTCTTTCAAAGATAATCGTCAAGCCACCCAATAAAGGGAGATTCTTCTATATGGATCGGATTGACCGGAAGATTCTTTCCGAACTGCAAAAAGATGGCCGATTGTCGGTCACCGAACTGGCCGAGCGCGTAGGGCTGAGCCTTTCGCCGTGCCACCGCCGGGTACGCGCGCTGGAGCAGGCTGGCGTGCTGCTGGGCTACCGGGCGCAGTTGGACCCTGGCGCACTCGGCCTGAATTTTTCGGCCATGGTGTTTGTCACGTTGCGTGAAGGCGATCGCCAGGCCGTCGAGGCGTTCGAGACCGCGCTGGTAGGCATTGCGCAGGTGGTCGAGGCGCAACGGCTGTTCGGTGAGCCGGACTACCTGCTGCACGTCATCACCCAGGACCTGCCGGCCTTTCAGCAGCTCTACGACGACAGCCTGTCGACACTGCCGAATGTGCAACGGCTGACCTCGACCCTGGTGATGAAACGGGTGGTGCAGGACAGACCGCTGCCGCTGTGACAGCAGAACGGCTGTTCAGCGGGCGTATGAGCGCTGCAGCCGATGGTGCACACTATGGCTCCCAGCTGCGTTGCCAAAGGCCCGATTACCCATGACCCACCCTCGTATCGGCTTTGCCTGCCAATACAGGCACCCCGAGCGCGCCCTGTCGGCGTCAGCCTTGAAAGCGCTGGAAAGCCCCTTCAACCCGCGAACTACCACACTGCGCTGGATGAACAGCGTTGCGCCCCAGGTGGCCCGCGAGAAGCTGCTCGAGGTGGTGCTGCACAACCTGGCGGCGCAGTTGCGCCTGCTGGCCTACGTCGCCGATTTGCCGCCCACCTTGCGCATGCTGCGCCTGAGCAGTGACTTGCTGCCGTTCTACAGCCATCCGAGTGTTCGCGCGTTCTACCAGGACCCGGCGATCGAACGTCAGCTCATCGACGGTTTTGCCGCCATCGGCACGGCTGCGCGTGCCGCCGATATTCGCCTGTCGTTTCATCCCGGCCAATACTGCGTGCTGGGTTCGGACAACCCGGGCGTGGTGCAAAACAGCCTGGCCGAGTTCGAGTACCACGCCGACATGATTCGCATGATGGGCTACGGGCGCCGCTTTCAAGACCTCAAGTGCAACGTGCACATTGCCGGCCGCCTGGGTGTGGACGGCACGCGCGCGGTCTGGCCACGCCTGTCGCAGGTGGCGCGCAACTGCATCACGTTCGAGAATGACGAAAAGACCTATGGGCTGGACCACTGCCTGCAGGTCGCCGACCTTGCGCCGGTGGTACTGGACATTCACCACTGCTGGATCCACGAGAACCACTACATCGCCCCCGACGCGCCACGCGTTGAGCGGGTACTCGAAAGCTGGCGCGGGGTGCGCCCCACCCTGCACTACTCGCAACCTCCGGAAAGCTTGCAGGCCCTGGGCTTCGACGCCGAGCACAGCCTGGACATGCAGGCGTTGCTGAAGGTGGTCAACAAACGCGACCTCTACCTGCACAGTGACCGCATGTGGAACCACCGGACCAACGCCTATGCGCTGCAGTTTCTGGACCGCTTCGATATCATGCTGGAGGCCAAGGACAAGAACATCGCTGCACTGGCGTTCTACGCGTATCTGAAGCGGCGACGCGCTGACGATCAGCCGCCGGCAGCAACACCCGCCCCCTGACAACGGAATGTGCATGACTGAAAAACACCCCTGCCACGCCTGCGCCAACCCGATCCTGGCAAGTACCGCCATACGCACCGGCGGGCTGTGCATGCCGTGCAAGGGCGGTTACCGCGAGAACATCGAACACGGCAAGCAACGTGCCACAGAGCGCAAGCAGTACCTGGCCAGCCCGCAGGCGCAGTACTGGTCGGCGTTGGTCAATCGGGTTTACCACACCGAGCAGGGCTTCGCCGGCCTGGCGTTGGCAGAACAGCACTACTACGCGGTCAACTGCCTCAGTGGCGAAGTCTACAACGGCGGTTTCGAGCAGTACTTCGGCAACTCGTCGGCAGACCACTACCTGATTGCCTGTGCCGGGCTGCGTACGCTGGGTGCGCTGCACACCCTGGCCCTGCTGGAGGAGGCCAGGGGCGTACTCTTCGGTGCACACCCCGTGCCCCTCGATCAGGGCGAGCGCCAGTTACGCATGCCCACCTATGCCCCCGCAGGCGACGCCGACTGCGAAGCAGCGCTGGATACACTGGACGCACGCTTTTACCTCGATAGCGAGGCACTCGACGACCGGCTGCGCAAACATGCGCGCGTGCACGGGCTGTTCGAGCACCTCGAACCGAGCTGAAAAAGCCACCGTGTGTGCATGGCGGCTTTGGCGTTCAAGCTCGCAATGGCCTACCATAGCCACGCGTACACGTTGAGTAGAAAAACATGAATCGTCGCAAGAAGATCAACCAGCTGTTGAAAGCCAACGAAAAAAAGCCAGCGCCAAACTGGCCCCTCGCAGCAAACCTCAATACATCAGCAAGGCTGATCGTCTGAAACTGGCCGCGCAAGCCGATCCGGACTCGACGACCGAGGGCTGACCGGTGTGCTACGCCGTTTGCCAGGCAGTGACTAGCGCCGCCACAATCAACCCGGCAAATCCCGCCAGGCACAGGATACCGACGCCATAGCACAGCGTACGCCACGGCTGAACGCCTGCCAGGTAGGTCAAGGTGTGCAGCACCCTGGCAACGGTGAACAGGATGCTTAGCCAGGCGACCGCCACGGCGGGCGCACTCAGGGCAATGGCCAGGCCGCCAAGGGCAAAGAACATCGGGATGTTTTCCAGGTCGTTTGCCCAGGCCCGCGCGGCCCGTGCCACCTCGTACCGTTCTGCTGGCTGCGGGCGCTGCTTGAACACCGCAGCGTCCTCGGGGTTGGTGAACGCAACGAAACGCAGGCGCCAGTATCCCTGGTAGCAGGACACGGCGAACATCTTGAAGCACAGCACCAGCGTGCACAGCGCGTAGACAGACAAGGCGTCACTCATCTGCTGCCCTCCCCCGCACAGCCCCGGACCACGATGTACAGCAGTGGCCCGAGCGACACGAACACCAGCGTCAGCAGCAGGTAGGGCAGTACGCCAGGCCATGCGCGGCCCCGCGCGCGGGCATCCTTGAGCATCCACACGCACGCAAGCGCCGCCATCAGGTACAGGTCGATGAGCACCTGAGCGGTGTCTGGCCGCGACATCAGCCCAAGCCCGAACGCGATCAGCAGAACCAGTGCAATCGAGCGAGATCTCATCGTAGTCTCCTGGTTGGGTGTGCCCGACAGACTAGTGATAGGGTTGTACCCGCGGCAATGACCTGACAGGTCATGGACGCACTTCACCAGGACAGTCAGAGTCTGCGCATGAGCCATCAGCCGTTTCATCCCACCCACCCTGCCGCCAGCACATCGGCCGGCCAGCATCTGCGCCGCTTGCGTCGGCAGGCGGGGCTCAGCCAGCTTGACCTGGCACTGCGCGCAGGCGTCTCGCAGCGCCACCTGAGTTGCGTCGAGACGGGGCGTGCCAAGGCCAGCCCCAGCACCCTGCATGCCATCCTGTCGGCCCTGGACACGCCCCTTGAACGTTGCAATGACGTATTCCTCGCCGCCGGGTATGCACCGCGCTACGCCGCATCCGCACTCGATGCACCGGTGATGCAAATGGTGCACGGCGCCATCGGGCACCTGCTGCAGGCACAGAACCCTGCACCTGCGATCGTTATCGACAGCAACTGGGACGTTACCGCCGCCAACACCAGTACCGGGCTGCTATTGGCGATGACCGGCACTGCGGCGCAGGGTGCATCGGGCCTCAACCTGCTGGACACGCTGCTGCGCCCGGGTGGCCTGGGCGATCACCTGGTCAACGCACAGCAAGTGCGTGCAGTCGCCTGGCAGCGCGCCGCAAGGGAGGCCACAGGCAATCCCGCCCTCGCCAGCCGCCTGCAGAACCTGCCGTGCCCGGCAGAGCTGCCATTGGAGCAAGCGCCCGCGCCGCTGCTGCTGACCTGCGTGCGCAGCCAGCAAGGGGAGTTGAGGTTCCTGTCCACCTTCACCACCTTCGGCATGCCGCTGGACATCACTGTGGCGTCGCTGCGCATCGAGCACCTGATCCCCGCCGATACGCACACATGGCAAGTGATGACGGCTGCCTACCAACAGTGGGCAGGGTCGCCACTGCCGGGTCAGCCAGCCTGCTGAGCGCCGCCGCAGGGCGATATCTCGACGTCAATCGGGTCCAGCGACAGAGGCTGCTGCGTATCGGTACCAGAGGCGTGTGGTTGGCGCCGGTCATGAACTCCAGTGCCGAGGGAGCGAAGGCTTCCCGCCATCCCGGTCATCCAGAGCCGCCTCTTTACACCTGATCTGCGGGGTAGCAAAGCGCCAGAGCGCCCCCCCCCAGAAGCCCGCCAAGCAAAAGGCGCATAGCGCCACCTGACAGTCATTGGCGCTTTTTTGTGTACGTGATTTCGATTTATGGTGGCTGCGTGTGGGAGACCTTCGGGTCTGCCGGGTTCCTTACACAAGGCATCCAGCATCCAGATGCAGCCTGTTGCGCCGTAGTGTCTGCACCTCAAAGCGTCATGACCGGCCGCAACAACGCCTGCCCTTCATACAGCGCCGACAGATACCGCTCACGCATGTCCTCGAGCGTCATGCGCGAGGCATGCGTCGTCAGCGTAAGTGCCGCCTGCAACTGCCCGGCGCGGTCAATCAGCGGCACGCTCAGCACGCGCATGCCCACCTCATATTCCTGGTCCACCATCACGTACCCACGCGCGCGCGCCAGGTCGATTTCGCGGCCGATCGATACCACGTCCGTGAGCGTGTAAGGCGTGATCGCCCGTGGCGGATTGCGCTCGAAGTACGCGCCAACCTGCGCCTGCGACAGGCTCGCCAGCCACAACCGCCCACTCCCGGTGCAATACATCGGCACCCTCGAACCCGGGCGGATCGACATCGAGGTGATGTGGCTGTAGCGACTGCGCACCACATGCAGATGTCGTCGCCATCGCGCACCCCCACCGACACATGCTCCTGGGTGGTGCGCGCCACCTGCTCCACGATCGGGCGCAGCATGCGCGGCAACACGGCAGAGTCGACATAGGCCTGGCCAATACGCAGGTTCTTGGCGGTCAACCAGTAGTAACGGCCATCGGTCTGGGCAAAGTCGTCATGCACCAGGGTCAGCAGAAAACGCCGCGCAGCGCTCTGGGTCATGTCGGCCATGCGCGCCACCTCGGGCACGCTGAGGCGCGGGTGCTCGTGGGAAAACAGCTGCAACAGTGCCAGGCCCTTCTGCAGGCCGACGATCAGGTCGCGCTGGTGGATAGTGGGTTGTTTCATGGGGCGCCGCCTCTGATCACGCTTTAGTGCGATTATCGCAGTAATGATGCGATTATCAACGTGTTTCTACCTGCTGCGCTTTGCCCAGCCACTCCCCTGACTTGCAGTATTGGCCCCACAACACAGCCAACAAGCAGGAACGCCCCATGATCCAAGGCTCAACCGAACTGGTCGCCATCGTCGGTTCACCGATTGCCCAGGTGAAGTCACCAGAAAACTTCAACCGCTGGTTCGCTGACCACCAGCAGAACGTGGGCATGCTCGCCATCGACCTGGCCCACAGCGCCCTGGATGAATTCGTGCAGACCTTGCGCGGCTGGCAGAACCTTCGCGGCTGTGTGGTGACCGTTCCCTACAAGCAATTGCTCGCGGGGCGGCTGGACAGCGTCAGTGAGCGGTCGGCAGCGCTGCGCTCGGTCAATGTGATCCGCCGCGAAGCCGATGGGCGCCTGGTGGGCGATATCGTCGATGGCGACGGGTTTCTCAACGCGGCGCGCCAGCAGGGCTTCGATCCCGAGGGCAAGAAGGCCCTGGTCATCGGCACCGGCGGCGTCGGCAGCGCGATTGCCTATGCGTTGTGCGAGGCCGGCGCACGCCACCTGGTCATCAGTGACCTCGACCCCGCACGCGTCGAGACCCTGCGCGGGCTCTTGAGCACGGCCTTCGCGCATACCCGGATCAGCGCCAAGCCGACCTCGCTTGCGGACTTCGACCTTGTGGTCAACGCCTCGCCGGTCGGCATGAGCGCCACCGACGATGATGGCCCGCTGCCGTTGCCGGCGGCGCTGATGGACACCCTCAACGCCACGACGCATGTGGCGGATGTGGTGACCCACCCGGCCGTCACGCCCCTGCTCGCCTTTGCCCGACGCCGTGGCTGCCCGGTCCAGACCGGGCCGCAGATGGCCCGGGCGCAGTTGGGCAACCTCGGTCACTTCATGGGCGTCACACCACTGGACATCTGATGGTCCGGCCGTGTCTTTGAACAGGCGATAGCAATGAACACGACGACTTCCCTGCCCCCTGCCGCTGCCGACCTGTCCGTTGACCTGATCGTGCTGGGCAGTGGCGCTGCCGGCTTTGCCGCAGCGGTCACCGCCAGCAGCCGCGGCCTCAAGGTGTTGCTGGTGGAAAAAGCCGAGGTCTTTGGCGGTACCTCGGCGATTTCCGGCGGCGCGGTATGGCTGCACGATACAGACCAGGCCCGCGCGGCCGGGCAACACTGCCCGCCGAGCAGATGCGCCGCTACCTCAAGCAGGTAATCGGCAGCGGTTACAACGCGCCACTGATCGATGCCTTCATCGCGCAAGGGCGCGAGGCCCTGCGCTACCTGCAAACCCACAGCGCACTGCGCTACAGCCTGCGCCCGTTGTCGCCCGACTATTACCCGGACCTGCCCGGCGCGACCCACAGCGGCCGCGCGCTGGAAATCGACGAGTACGACGGACGCTGCCTGGGCGAGCATTTCAAGCACCTCAGACGCCCACCCGACGGCATGCTGCTGTTCGGCGGATGATGGTCAATCGCGTCGACATCCAGCACTTTCTCAGCTTCAAACGCTCACCGCGATCACTGTGGCATTGCCTCAAACTGATGGGCCGCTATGCCCGCGACCGCCTCAGCCACCCACGCGGCACACGCCTCACAGTCGGCAATGCCTTGATTGCGCGCCTGGCCAGCAGCGCATTCGCCAAGGGCGTCGAGCTGTGGCTGCAAGCCTCGCCCCAAGCGCTGATCGTGGAGCACGGCAAGGTCTGCGGGGTGCATATCACCTGGCGCGGGCAACACCATAGCGTCACTGCGCGTGGCGGTGTCGTGCTGGCCATGGGTGGGTTCGCTGCCGGCGCGCATGCTGCCGAACAACGCCCCGCTACCGGCGCAGAGCACTGGACCCTGTCCGCGCCCGACAATATCGGTGACGGGCAACGGCTGGCCGCATCGGTGGAGGCGGCTATCGGCCACGACCTGTCGGCCAACTTCTTCTGGGCGCCGTCTCGGTGCTTCACAAGCCAGACGGCAGCACCGAGCGCTTCCCGCACCTGGTCACCGACCGCGCCAAGCCCGGCGTAATCGCAGTCAACCGGTGCGGGCAGCGCTTCGTCAACGAGTCCGACTCCTACCACTGCTTTGTCGAGGCCATGTTCGCCAATGGCGGCGCCAACGCGCCCTGCTGGCTGGTCTGCGATAGCGAAGCGCTGAACCGCTACGGGATGGGCCTGGCCCGACCACGGCCGGTAGACAACAGCGCGCTGATCGAGGCCGGCTACCTGCTGCGTGCCGACAGCCTGGGCGCGCTGGCACGCATGGCCGGGATCGACGCGAACGCGCTGGAGCAGACCGTGGCGCACTACAACGCCGATGCCGAGCACGGCGTGGACCACGCGTTCGGCAAGGGCAGCAGCGCCTACAACCGCTATATGGGCGACCCGCTGCACCAGCCCAACCCCTGCCTGAAAGCGCTGGGCAAGGCGCCCTACTACGCGATCCAACTGTCCACCGGCGACCTCGGCTCGGCACGCGGGCTGCTCACCGACCACCATGCCAACGTGCTGGACCGCAGCGGTGCGCCGATCCCCGGGCTCTACGCTGCCGGCAACGAAATGCACTCGATCATGCACGGCACCTACCCGGGCCCCGGCATTACCCTGGGGCCTGGCATCACCTTCGGCTACCTCGCGGCCACGCACATTGCCGATCACCTTGACCCTGGCGCGCAAGCCGCGCCCACACCTGGAGCACACCATGTACTACGAACTGCGCACCTACACGATTAAACCCACCCGCCTCGGCGACTGGCTGGCCCTGTACAAAAGCGCTGCGCTGGCGGTGCAGCAGGAGCACCTGGGCAACCTGGTCGGCTTCTTCACCACAGAGGTCGGCGAGGTCAATCAGGTGGTGCACCTGTGGGGCTACACCAGCCTCGACGAGCGTATGGCACGTCGCAACGCCATGGCGGCCGACCCGCGCTGGCAGGACTTCGCACGCCAGAACAAGGAACTGGATGCGGTGCTAAGCCTGGAGTCGCGGCTACTGCGCCCCACCGACTTTTCGCCGTTGAAGTAACGCTCGCCACGTTGCGCCGCGCCCACCTGGGGGCGGCCAACCCCACCTCTTTGTCACGGAAAGCCCGATGCACCTCAGCCAACCCTTGCAGTGTGATGTTCTGATCGTCGGTTCCGGCGCCGCGGGCCTGTCTGCGGCGGTCACCGCGGCCGAGTCGGGCCTGGAGGTGATCGTGGTGGAAAAGGCCGCGCAACTGGGCGGCACCAGTGCCTGGTCCGGCGGCTGGCTGTGGATCCCGCGCAATCCGCTGGCGATTGCCCAAGGCATCGTTGAAGACCCCGAGCACGCCCGCACGTACCTGCGCCATGAACTGCACTGCGACGTGCTCGATGAGCGCGTGGAGATGTTCCTGGAACACGGTCCGCACATGCTTGAGTTCTTCCAGCGCCATACCGACGTGCAGTTTTTCTGCGCCAGCACGATGCCCGATTTTCATGACAGCCCAGGGTGCGCCGAGGGCGGACGCTCGGTCTGCGCACAACCGTTCGATGGCCGCCGGCTCGGGCCATGGATTCACAGGCTGCGCCCCCCGCTGGACCTGATCAGCCCCGCTGGCATGGGCATCGCCGGCGGGGCCGACCTCAACCACTTCCTCAATGCGCGACGCTCTGCGGCGTCCCTGCTGCATACCGGCAAGCGCCTGTGGCGCCATGCCGGCGACCTGCTGCGCCATGGCCGCGGCATGCACCTGGTGAACGGCAACGCGCTGGTCGCGCGCCTGCTCAAAAGCGCACTGGACCGCCAGGTACGCCTGCTGGTCGATACGCCCGTGCGTGCGCTGTTGCGTGACGGCGAACGGGTGTGCGGAGCACGCGTGGCGTCGTGCGCCCGCCTGGTCGAGATCAAGGCCCGGCGTGGCGTGGTGCTGGCCTGCGGCGGGTTCCCCCACGACCCGCAGCGCATCGCCCAGTTGTTCGCCCATGCCCCTGGCGGCACCGAGCACCTGAGCGCCCGCGCCCAAGGGCAACACCGGCGATGGCCTGCGCCTGGGCGAGAGCGT
>NZ_JAAHBU010000050.1 GCF_010671725.1 Pseudomonas brassicae
AGCCAGCTCCCACAAGGTTCGCCGTTGCATATTCCCTGTGGGAGCTGGCTTGCCAGCGAAGAGCGCAACGCGGTGTCAGGATCTCAACCCTGCCACTTGCCACCCTCGACAATCACGCTCTCAGGCTTGGTGTCGTCGCTCAGTTCCTTGCGCACATACTGGTCATACAGCTTGAGCAGGTACTTCTGCTCGCCCAGGCGCGCCAGCTCGCTGTTGACCCAGTCACGCAGCTCGATGTTGCCTTTCTTCACCGCCGGCGCAATCGGCGCTTCCTCACCCAGCTTCTCCTCCAGCACGCGGTAACCCGGGTTCTGCTTCGACCAGCTGAACAGGATCAGGTTGTCCTGTGCATACGCATCCCCCCGCCCATTGGCCAAGGCCTGCAACGACTCGGAGTTCTTCTCGAACTTGAGCAACTTCCAGTCCGGGTGATTCTTGGTCAGCCAGATGTCGGCCGTGGTGCCGGTGGTGACGATGGTGGTCCTGGCCGCCAGGTCGTCGAGCTGCTTCACCTCGCTGCCCTCAGGCACCAGCGCCTGTACCGCAACGCGCAGGTTCGGGTTGGTGAACTCCACCGCTTCCTTGCGCTCCGGGGTCACGGTCATGTTGGCCAGGATCAGGTCGACCTTGTCACTCTGCAGGAACGGAATCCGGCTGGCCGGCTCCACCGCCACGAACTCGACCTTGTTCTCGTCGCCCAGCAACGACTTGGCCAGCGCGCGGCCGATGTCGGTGTCAAAACCGACATAACGCCCGGTCTCATCCACAAAGCCGAACGGCGGCTTGTCGGTGAACACGCCAACGATCAACTTGTCGCGGGCCTTGATGGTTTCCAGGTAGCTGGTGGCCGGCGTGGCGCCACTGGCGGCCGGCTTGTTCGGCTCTTCGGACTTGTTGCAGCCGGCCAGTACGGCCAGGGTGAACAGCGACAGCAGCCATTTTGAAGCGTGGGCAGTCTTCATGAAAATTCCTTGATAAGTGTCTTCTTGGGCAGGCTTTCAACAAAGGAGAATTTCTCCAGGAACTGCTGCGCGCGTGCGGTCTGCGGGTCCGTAAAGAAGCGCTCGGGTGGGTTCTGTTCAAGGATCCTGCCGGCCTCCATGAACACGATGCGGTCGGCCACCGCGCGAGCGAAGGCCATTTCATGGGTCACGATGAGCAAGGTCATGCCGTCACGGGCCAGGCCCTGGATCACCTGCAGCACTTCCTTGACCATCTCGGGGTCAAGCGCGGCGGTCACTTCGTCGAACAGCATCACCTGCGGGTTCATGCACAACGACCGCACGATGGCGATGCGTTGCTGCTGGCCGCCCGACAGCTGACGCGGGTAGGCATCGCGCTTGTCCAGCAGGCCGACCCGCGCCAGCAACGCTTCGGCCTGGGCCTGGGCCTCAATGCGGTCGCGCTTCTGCACCTTGAGCGGACCCAGCAGCAGGTTCTCCATCACGCTCATGTGGCCGAACAGGTGGTAGCTCTGGAACACCATGCCCACCTGCTGGCGCACCTGGCGCCAGTCGGTGGTGGTGCTCAGCAGCTCGTTGCCGTCGAGCTTCAGGCTGCCGCTGTGGGCCACCTCCAGGCCGTTCAGGCAACGCAGCAGGGTGCTCTTGCCACAGCCGCTGGGGCCGAGGATCACCAGCACTTCGCCGCTGTGCACTTGCAGGTCGATATCCTTGAGCACCTGCTGCTCGCCGAAAAACTTGTTGAAACCCTTGAACTCGATCAGTGCGCTCATGCGTGTGTCCAGCGCCGCTCCAGCGCGCGCGAGGCGGCCGACAGCGGGTAGCAGATGAAAAAGAAAAACAGGAACAGGGCACCGTAGATCAGCACCGACTCATAGGTGCGCTCGATGATCTGCTGGCCCACCTTGATCACGTCCACCACCCCGATCAGCACCGCCAGCGAACTGGTCTTGATGATGCGCGTGTAGATGTTGATGGTCGGCGGCGTCATGCGTTTGAGCGCCTGGGGCAGCAGCACGTAGCCGTACAGCTGCCAGCCGTCCAGGCCGATCGACAGGCCCGCCTCGCGCTGCCCGCGTGGCAGCGAATGCAGCGCGCCGCGCACCACCTCGCCGACCTCGCTGGCGCCCCACAGCGACAGCACCAGCACGGCGCACCAGAAGCTGGGCAGGCTTACGGCAAAGAAGATCGGCAAGCCGAAGAACAGCAGGTACAGCCACACCAGCACCGGGATCGCACGAAACAGTTCCAGATAGATGCGCAGCAGCACGTTCACGCTGCGCTTGCCCAGAGTGGCGAGCACGCCGTACAGCACACCACCGAGGGTGCTGAACACGATGCCCAGCGCCGAGATCGCCAGGGTCTGCCCCGCGCCCTTGGCCAACTGCGGCAACGAGATCAGCAACAGTTCAAGACCCGAACTGGCCATGTTGCATCCTCCTTTCCAGGCGGCTGAGCAGCAGCGACAACGGCAGGAACAGCAACACGCAGATCAGCGTGAGCACCGCGAGCATTTCGTAAGTCTTGTAGTACAGGGCGATATAGCTCTTGGTGGTGTAGAGAATCTCCGGCACCGCCACCGCCGAGACCACGGTGGTTTCCTTGAGCAGGAAGATGAAGTTGGCGAACAGCGCCGGCAGGCTGAGGATGCCGGCCTGGGGCAGGATCACGTGGCGCAACAACTGGCCTTCGGACAGGCCAATCGAGCGCCCCGACTCCAGCTGCGCGGCAGGCACCGCATCCACGCCGGCGCGCAGCACTTCGGTGAGGTAGGCGCCACCCAGAAAGGTCATGGTGATGATCGCTGCAGCAAAGCCGGAAACTTTCAGGCCCAGGGTCGGCAAGGCGAAGTACACGAAGAACAGCTGGATCAGCAGCGGCGTGTTGCGCGCCAGCTCCACATACAGGCCCACTGCCCGGTGCAGGTACGGCGTGCGGTAGACCAGGATCGCGGTGTTGAGCACGGCCACCACCAGCGAGGTGACGATGGCGATCAGGCCGACCTGCAGGGTCACCCCGACGGCCTTGAGAAACGCCGGCAATGTGCTAAGGATAAAAGCGACGTCGAAGCTCATGGAAGCGGCCTCGATGCACAGACAGGATTGCGCTGCATGGGGATCATCTCTAGCCGGCCTGGGGGTAGACGGGCGCGGCGACGGGCTGAGGTTGGGTGTGCCGGTAAGCACGTTGGTAATACTCTAAAGCTATAAAAATATTTATTTAAATATCTTTATTGCATATTGATATCACGCAAATGGCTAACCGGAAAAATCCTTCCAGGCTCCGGGATCTTTCCTACAAAAAACGCTATCCAAACGCTGCCGATCGCGGCCCGCGAGCCGCGCCTCTAACAAGGAAGACAACCATGAACAGCGCCACGCCAGCCCTCGATCCTGCCGAATTGCTCAAACTGCTCACCGCGCTGCGCCGCGCGGTCAACACCCCGCGCTGAGCCTGCAACGCAAAAACGCCGACCCGGGCAACCGGTGTCGGCGTTTTTCATGCAGGGGCCTGCTGGCGCATCAGAACGCTGGCAGCACCGCG
This sequence comes from Pseudomonas brassicae, assembly GCF_010671725.1. GTDB lineage: Bacteria > Pseudomonadota > Gammaproteobacteria > Pseudomonadales > Pseudomonadaceae > Aquipseudomonas > Aquipseudomonas brassicae. The sequence continues at coordinate 3,507 of NZ_JAAHBU010000050.1, forward strand.
CCGCTGTATTTCTTCTCGATGAATTCCTTCACTTGCGGGCTGGTCAGCGCCTTGGCCAGCTTCTGGATGGCGTCGCTGTCCTTGTTGTCGGGGCGAGCCACCAGGAAGTTCACGTACGGCGAGTCGGAGCCCTCGATCACCAGGGCATCCTTGGCCGGGTTCAGGCCGGCTTCCAGCGCGTAGTTGGTGTTGATCATGTCCAGGTCGACCTGGTCCAGCACACGCGCCAGCATGGCCGATTCCAGTTCGCGGAACTTGAAATTGTGCGGGTTCTTGGCGATGTCCTTGGGCGTGGCCAGGGCGTTTTTCGGGTCTTTCAATTCGATCAGGCCGGCCTTCTGCAGCAGGATCAGCGCACGGCCGCTGTTGGAGCCTTCGTTGGGAATGGCGATGGTGGCGCCGTCCTTGAGCTCGGACAGGCTCTTGACCTTCTTCGAGTAGCCACCGAAGGGTTCGACGTGCACGCCGATCACGGTCTCAAGGTGGGTGCCCTTGCCTTCGTTGAAGCTCTTGAGGTATGGCAGGGTCTGGAAGTAGTTGGCATCCAGGCGCTTCTGGTCGACCTGCACATTAGGCTGCACGTAGTCGGTGAACACCTTGATTTCCAGGTCTACGCCTTCCTTGGCCAGGGTTGGCTTGATCAGCTCGAGGATCTCGGCGTGGGGTACCGGGGTGGCCGCTACCACCAGCTTTTCGCCGGCCTGGGCAAAACCTGCAACCGACAGAGCGGCTGCCAATGCAGTCAACAACAGAGCCTTTTTCATGCGCAGTCCTTATTCGAATAACAGCCATCGGTCGACGGCAAAAACAGAGGTGCCAGGCGGTGTCTGCCGGCGTGAAGCGGACAATACCGAGATTTTTTATTCCCGAACAATATCTTTTGCTTAGCTACTTATTCCATTTTCGATTGCATAGTGTGCATAAGCTCAGGCAGCGGGTTGCGCCAGGCGCAACGTCACCTGTTGCAGCAACGCTTGCAACGCACTGCGCTCACCGGGCTGGCCCAGTCGGCAGAGCTGGTCGAGCTGCGCCGAGAGCGCCTGCAGCGGCGTGGGCAGATTAAGGTGCTGCGGCAGAATCTCGTCGCCACTGCTGACCAGCAAGGCAAAGTGAATGACGTTCTCCAGCTCGCGGGTATTGCCTGGCCAGCTGTGCAGTTCCAGCACCCGTTGTGCGGCTTCGCTGAGCAGCGGCGGTAGCGCCAGGTTCAGGCGCGGGCTGTAGATACCGATGAAGTATTCCGCCAGCGGCAGGATGTCGCCGATGCGTTCGCGCAGCGCCGGCAGCTCCAGCCGGCCCTCGTGCAGGTAGTGGTAGAGGCGGTCGTGGAACTTGCCGGCGGCCACCGCCTGGGCCAGGTCGATGCTCGACGCGGCCACCAGGCGCACGTCCACCGGGTTGGGCTGTTGCGCACCGACGCGGGTGACCTCGCGGTTTTCCAGCGCTGCCAGCAGCTTGACCTGGATCGGTAGCGGCAGGTCGGCGATTTCGTCCAGGTACAGGGTGCCGCCGTTGGCCGAGCCGAACCAGCCGGCGCGGCTGCTGGCCGTGCCGCTGTGGGCGCCGGCGCTGTAGCCGAACAGTTCGGCATCGGCATAGGTGGGGCTGATGGCGCCGCAGTTGACCGAGACGAACAGGCCGCCGCGATCGCTGGCGCGGTGGATCTGCCGGGCCAGCAGCTCCTTGCCGGTGCCGGTCTCGCCGCGGATCAGCACTGGCAGGGCCAGCGGCGCCAGCAGTTCGAGCTCTTCGCGCAGCTGGCGCGAGCGTGGGTCGACGAACACCAGCGCCTTGGCGCGAATGCTCAGCGGGCTCTTGTCGCTTTCGGGAAAGGTCAGCAGCGGCTGCCCGTAGGTGTCGTGAAGGCTCATGGCGAACTCCCGCCCAGGCGACTCACGGCGCGGACGTTGTTAAATGAAGGTGGGCCGCAGCGTTATCAGGCGCGGCGCAGTGCGTGCTGTTCCAGGCGGTTCTGCAGGCGGTAGAGGTAGGCGAAGCCCTGCTCCCAGCGCCGGTGCCCGGATTTGACGTTGATATGCCCGGCGCCGCCGAGCACGCCGGCTTCAGCGCCCCAGGCGCGGGCCAGTTGCATGGCGCGTGGTGCACTGACGGCCGGATCGTTGTCGGAGGTGACCACCTGGCTCGGGAACGGCAAGCGGTTCTGCGGGATCGGTGCAAAGTTGCGCAGGGCGGGCGCGCAGGCCGGGCGTTCAACGTCGGCCGGGGCCACCAGCAAGGCGCCGCGCACCTGGCGCAGCAGGCTGGCACTGGCGTTCGCGGCCCAGTGGGCGACGGTGATGCAACCCAGGCTGTGGGCGATCAGGATCACTGGCGAAGTGTCGGTGGCGATGGCCTGTTCGAGCGCGGCCACCCAGTCTTCGCGGCGTGGCGTGAGCCAGTCGGCCTGTTCGACGCGAGCGCTGTTGGGCAGGGTGTTCTGCCAGTGGGACTGCCAGTGATCGTCTGGCGATCCTTGCCAGCCCGGCACAATCAGGTAACGAATCGACTCATTGCGCATGGGATGCCTCCTGCTGGGTTTGCCTTGCATGAGGACAAGTATAGGGCGGGGGTTATATTCGTAAAGGAATAAGAAGCTATTTGTTAATAACCAAAAAGAAGCAAATTTTTGCTGCTGATGGCCGCGCCAGAGATCCAATGCCGGGCAAACAAGGCTGACAACGGTGATTCTGCAGGCCATGGTACGTTGCA
>NZ_JAAHBU010000500.1 GCF_010671725.1 Pseudomonas brassicae
CGCCTACGCGCTGTCGGCCGGCTACTACGATGCCTACTACCTGCAGGCACAGAAGATCCGCCGCCTGATCAAGAACGACTTCATGGCCGCCTTTGACGAGGTCGACGTGATCCTCGGCCCGACCACGCCCAACCCGGCCTGGAAACTCGGCGCCAAGAACAGCGACCCGGTCGCCGCCTACCTGGAAGACGTCTACACCATCACCGCCAACCTCGCCGGCCTGCCTGGCCTGTCGATGCCGGCCGGGTTTGTCGACGGCCTGCCGGTTGGCGTGCAGCTGCTGGCCCCGTATTTCCAGGAAGGCCGCCTGCTCAACGTCGCGCACCGCTATCAGCAAGTGACTGACTGGCACACTCGCGCACCTACCGGCTTCTGAGGGACTGACACATGCAATGGGAAGTTGTGATCGGGCTGGAAATTCATACCCAGCTCGCCACCCAGTCGAAGATTTTCTCCGGCAGCGCCACCACGTTCGGCTCCGAGCCGAACACCCAGGCCAGCCTGATCGACCTGGGCATGCCCGGCGTACTGCCGGTGCTCAACGAAGAAGCGGTGCGCATGGCGTGCATGTTCGGCTTGGCGATCGACGCCCAGATCGGCCCGCACAACGTGTTCGCACGCAAGAACTACTTCTACCCCGACCTGCCCAAGGGCTACCAGATCAGCCAGATGGAGCTGCCGATCGTCGGCAAGGGCCACCTGGACATCGCCCTTGAAGACGGCACCGTCAAGCGCATCGGCATCACCCGTGCGCACCTGGAGGAAGACGCCGGCAAAAGCCTGCACGAAGACTTCAGCGGCGCCAGCGGCATCGACCTGAACCGCGCTGGCACCCCGCTGCTGGAGATCGTCTCCGAGCCGGAAATGCGCAGCGCCAAGGAGGCCGTGGCCTACGTCAAGGCGATCCACGCGCTGGTGCGCTACCTGGGTATCTGCGACGGCAACATGGCCGAAGGCTCGCTGCGTTGCGACTGCAACGTGTCGATCCGGCCCAAGGGCCAGGTCGAGTTCGGCACCCGCTGCGAGATCAAGAACGTCAACTCGTTCCGCTTCATCGAGAAGGCGATCAACACCGAAGTGCAGCGCCAGATCGAGCTGATCGAGGACGGCGGCCGGGTCATCCAGGAAACCCGCCTGTACGACCCGAACAAGGACGAGACCCGTTCCATGCGCAGCAAGGAGGAAGCCAACGACTACCGTTACTTCCCCGACCCCGACCTGCTGCCGGTGGTCATCGAGCCGGCGTTCCTCGACGCCATCCGCGCCACCCTGCCCGAGCTGCCGCCGCAAAAGCGCGAGCGCTTCCAGAGCCAGTTCGGCCTGTCGGCATACGATGCCAACGTGCTGGCCTCCAGCCGTGAGCAGGCAGACTACTTCGAGCAGGTGGTCGGCGTGTGCGGCGATGCCAAGCTGGCCGCCAACTGGGTCATGGTCGAACTGGGCAGCCTGCTGAACAAGCTGGGCCTGGAGATCGACCAGGCACCGGTCAGTGCCGCGCAATTGGGCGGCATGCTGCAGCGCATCCTCGACAACACCATCAGCGGCAAGATCGCCAAGGTGGTGTTCGAGAAGATGGCCGCGGGCGAAGGCGATGCCGACCGGATCATCGAGGCCGAAGGCCTGAAACAGGTGACCGACAGCGGCGCGATCGAGAAAGTGCTGGACGACGTGCTGGCGGCCAACGCCGAGCAGGTCGAGCAGTACCGTGCAGCGGACGAAGCCAAGCGCGGCAAGATGTTCGGCTTCTTCGTCGGGCAAGCGATGAAGGCGTCCAAGGGCAAGGCCAACCCGCAACAGGTGAACCAATTGCTCAAGAGCAAGCTCGAAGGCTGAACCGCGTCGCCTGCATTCGCCGGCAAGCCGGCTCCCACAGGGACCGCACTGACGTGAAGACAGTGGGGGACCTGTGGGAGCTGGCTTGCCAGCGAAGGCCACACCACGGAGTAACCGGATACATGTGGCGTCTCTCAAGCGCGCTAGCGCTCTTCACCCTGCTCACCGGCTGTGCCAGCCATGACATCGACCCCCGCGGTTACGACCAGACCGGTACCGCCTCCTATTACGGGGCCCGCCACCACGGCAAACGCACCGCCAGTGGCGAACCCTTCAACCAGCACGGCCTGACCGCCGCCCACCGCAGCCTGCCCTTCGGCACCCGCGTGCAGGTGACCAACCTGGCCAACGACCGCCGCGTGGTGGTGCGCATCAATGATCGCGGCCCGCATACCCGTGGCCGGCTGATCGACCTGTCCCGCGCTGCCGCCGAACAATTGGGCATGATCCGTAGCGGAACCGCGCGCGTACGGGTACAACGTCTGAGCGACTGATTCTGTTTCGGAGCACGACCATTTTCGACCTGGCCGCATTACCCACCTTCAGCCTGCTGCAACTGGCCCTCGGCCTGCTGCTGTTGATCGCCGGTGCCGAACTGCTGGTGCGCGCCGCCCTGCGCCTGGCTGCCAGCCTGCAGGTACGCCCGCTGATCATCGGCCTGAGCCTGGTGGCCTTCGGCAGCAGCGCGCCGCAGTTGACCGTCAGCCTGCAAGCCGCCTACACCGGCGCACCCGACGTGGCGGTGGGCAGCGTGATCGGCAGCAATATCTTCAACGTACTGGTGACCCTGGGCCTGGCCGCACTGATCATTCCACTGCGCGTATCGCGCCAGCTGGTGCGCCTGGACATCCCGCTGATGATCGGCGCAAGCCTGCTGGTGTACCTGCTGGCGCTCAACGAACGCATCGGTCGCCTTGAAGGCGCCCTGCTGTTGTGCGGCTGCTCGGCTACCTGGCCATCTTGTGGCACCAGTCACGCCATCATGCACGCACCTACCCCGCCCCGGGCCCGCGCCTGCAGCGCGCGCGGGCTTCTGGCTGGGCACCCTGACGCTGATGCTCGGTGGCCTGGGGCTGCTGAGCCTGGCCGGGCACCTGCTGCTCGAAGCGGCGGTGGAAGTGGCGGTTGACCTGGGTCTGTCGGAACGGGTCATCGGCCTGACGGTGGTGGCGGTGTGCACCTCGCTGCCGGAGATGGCCACCTCGCTGATTGCGGCCCTGCGCGGGGAACGTGAGATCGCCGTGGGCAACGTGATCGGCAGCAACCTGTTCAACCTGCTGGCGGTGCTCGGCCTGACCGCGCTGGTGGCCCCCGCGCCGCTGTCGATCTCGCCCAATGCACTGGCGTTCGACCTGCCGGTGATGCTCGGCGTCGCCGTGCTGACGCTGCCGGTGTTCTATTCCGGCTACCGCGTCACCCGCGCCGAGGGCCTGGTGTTCCTGTGCCTGTACCTGGCCTACGGCCTGCACGTGGTGGCCTTCACCACCGGCATGCCGCTGGCCACCCGCCTGGAGCAACTGATGCTGTTCTACGTGCTGCCGGCGCTGGCCGTGGTGTTGCTGTACACCACGGCGCGCGCCTGGCGCCGCCAGCACTGAACATCAGCTCGCGGCAATGGCAGCCTTCTGGCCTTTTTTCTTGAGCCAGAAGGCCACCCCCAGCGCGGCAATCCACGCCGGGATCAACAGCACCGAAATGCGGATCGGCGGCGTCAGGAACATCACCACCAGGATCAGCACGATGAACGCCAGGCACAGGTAGTTGGTGATCGGGTGCCCCCAGCTCCTGTAGAACGTCGACTCGCCCGCGGCGATCTTGGCCCTGCGAAACTTCAGGTGGGTGATGCTGATGCTCGCCCAGTTGATCACCAGCGCCGATACCGCCAGGGCCATCAGCAGGCCGAAGGCCTCGCCCGGCATCAGGTAGTTGATCAGCACGCACAGGCCGGTGGCCAGCGCCGACACCCCCAGCGCCGTCAACGGCACGCCGCGGCGGTTGATCTTGAGCAGCGCGCGCGGTGCGTCACCCTGGCTGGCCAGGCCGAACAGCATGCGGCTGTTGCAATACACGCAGCTGTTGTACACCGATAGCGCCGCCGTCAGCACCACCACGTTGAGGATGGTGGCCACCAGGTTGCTGTCCAGGTTGTGGAAGATCATCACGAACGGGCTGCCGCCCTGCACCACCTTCTGCCACGGGTACAGCGACAGCAGTACCGCCAGTGCGCCGATGTAGAAGATCAGGATGCGATAGACCACCTGGTTGGTGGCCCGCGGAATGCTGTGGCGCGGGTTGTCCGCCTCGGCCGCAGTGATGCCCACCAGTTCCAGGCCGCCAAAGGAGAACATGATCACCGCCATGGCCATCACCAGCCCGGTGATACCGTTGGGGAAGAAGCCGCCGAACTGCCACAGGTTGGCCACGCTGGCATCCGGCCCGCCGTTGCCACTGGCCAGCAGCCAGGCACCGAAGCCGATCATGCTGACGATGGCGACAACCTTGACCAGCGCGAACCAGAACTCCAGCTCGCCGTACACCTTAACCTGGGTGAGGTTGATCAGGTTGATCGCCACGAAGAAGATCGCCGCCGTTGCCCAGGTGGGGAAATCCGGCCACCAGTACTGCACGTAGATGCCCACCGCGGTCAGCTCGGCCATGCCCACCAGCACGTAGACCACCCAGTAGTTCCAGCCGGAGACAAAACCGGCGAATTCGTTCCAGTAGCGGTGCGCGAAATGGCTGAAGCTGCCCGCCACGGGCTCATCGACGACCATCTCGCCCAGCTGGCGCATGATGAAAAAGGCCATCAGGCCGGCAATCGCGTAGCCCAGCAGCACGGCCGGGCCTGCCATCTGGATGGTCTGCGCGATGCCCAGGAACAACCCGGTGCCGATCGCGCCACCCAGCGCGATCAACTGGATATGACGGTTCTTCAGGCCGCGTTGCAAACGCTCCGGCGTGGCTTGGTCTTGCATGAAGTGTCCTCGGACAGGAGAGGCAGTTTTGGATGTTGTGGGCGACAGGATCTAGATCCAGCCGCCCC
>NZ_JAAHBU010000501.1 GCF_010671725.1 Pseudomonas brassicae
GTGCGCACCTCCAGCTTCTCCAGGTAATTGAAGATCGCTTGCTTGATCAACCAGTGCGGCGTGCGGTCAATGGACTGCGCAGCCGTCTTCAGTCGCTCGCGGGTAGGGTCGTCGAGTTTGACCCCAAGGGTGGTCGTCGCCATTTCTTATCCTCATTATTGCCACGGGGCTGTGGCGTAAGCTGGCGCCAAGATTAGCCGTGCGCGAATCAGGGTGCAACCTAGTGCAACCCAAATATTCGATGAAAAAAGTGCAACTCGTCCGGAGGGTAAAACCACACAGCACAAATGGCTGTTTATAGTGCGTTTGGAGTATGTAAACGGTGGTTTTTGCTCCAAAAAGGAGCAAAAAACACGTTGTTGTGCAAAATTTCCGACCAGGTGCAACTTGAACGCAGAAACTGGTTGCACCTTGTTTGCGTTGTTGCATAGGATTCGTGGCCTGGGTGCAACCGCTTGCCGATTGTCACTACATAAAAACAAACGCCAGGGCGCAACAATGAGTTTTAGCAATCCAATCACGGTCACGTTCGTGATCTACATCGCAGCAATGGTACTGATCGGCTTCATGGCCTATCGCTCCACCAACAACCTCTCCGACTACATTCTGGGTGGCCGCAGCCTCGGCAGCGTCGTGACCGCGTTGTCGGCCGGTGCCTCGGACATGAGCGGCTGGTTGCTGATGGGCCTGCCGGGCGCCATCTACATGTCGGGCCTCTCTGAAGCCTGGATTGCCATCGGCCTGACGGTCGGTGCCTACCTGAACTGGCTGTTCGTGGCCGGCCGCCTGCGCGTGCAGACCGAGCACAACGGCGATGCACTGACCCTGCCGGACTACTTCTCCAGCCGTTTCGAAGACCACAGCGGCCTGCTGCGGATCATCTCGGCGATCGTGATCCTGGTGTTCTTCACCATCTATTGCGCCTCCGGCATCGTGGCCGGTGCCCGTCTGTTCGAGAGCACCTTCGGCATGTCGTATGAAACCGCCCTGTGGGCCGGTGCTGCCGCCACCATCGCCTACACCTTCGTGGGCGGTTTCCTGGCGGTGAGCTGGACCGACACCGTGCAGGCCACGCTGATGATCTTCGCGCTGATCCTGACCCCGGTGATCGTGCTGATCGCCACCGGCGGCGTCGATACCACCTTCCTGGCCATCGAAGCGCAGAACGCGGGCAACTTCGACATGTTCAAGGGTGCAACCTTCATCGGCATCATCTCGCTGATGGGCTGGGGCCTGGGCTACTTCGGCCAGCCGCACATCCTGGCGCGCTTCATGGCGGCCGACTCGGTGAAGTCGATCGCCAATGCCCGTCGCATCTCCATGACCTGGATGATCCTGTGCCTGGCCGGTACCGTGGCCGTGGGCTTCTTCGGCATCGCCTACTTCTCGGCGCACCCTGAAGTGGCCGGCCCGGTCACCGAGAACCACGAGCGCGTGTTCATCGAGCTGGCCAAGATCCTGTTCAACCCATGGATCGCCGGTGTACTGCTGTCGGCCATCCTGGCTGCAGTGATGAGTACCCTGAGCTGCCAGTTGCTGGTGTGCTCCAGCGCCCTGACCGAAGACTTCTACAAGACCTTCCTGCGCAAGAACGCTTCGCAGGTCGAGCTGGTATGGGTCGGTCGTCTGATGGTGCTGGGCGTTGCGCTGATCGCCATCGCCATGGCCGCCAACCCCGACAACCGCGTGCTGGGCCTGGTGGCCTACGCGTGGGCCGGCTTCGGCGCTGCGTTCGGCCTGTGGTGCTGATCTCGGTACTGTGGAAGGGCATGACCCGCAACGGCGCACTGGCCGGTATCGTGGTGGGTGCACTGACGGTGATCCTGTGGAAGAAATTCGACACTCTGGGCCTGTACGAAATCATTCCGGGTTTCCTGTTTGCCAGCATCGCGATCTTCGTGGTGAGCAAGCTGGGCAGCCCGTCGAAATCGATGCTGGTGCGCTTCGAAGCCGCTGACGCGGCGTTCCACGAAAGCAAGTGATGCTGCGCTGATCGCTGCCCGGCAACGGCCCGGCCTCTTCTGGAGGTCGGGCCGTTGTCATTCTGGCGGCTGTCACCTGACGGCGCGGGCCTGACAGGGTAAACTTCCGGGCCTTGCAGGAGTTGCCATGAACTATCGTCACGCCTTTCACGCCGGCAACCACGCCGACGTGTTCAAACACCTCGTATTGACCCGGCTGATTGCGCTGATGTCGCGCAAGGAGCAGCCGTTCGCCTACCTCGACACCCACGCCGGCCTGGGCCTGTATGACCTGCAGGGCGATCAGGCGAGCCGTACCGGCGAATGGCTCGAAGGTATCGGCCGGCTCTGGGGGCGCGATGACCTGCCCGAGCTGACCGCCGACTACCTGCGCATCCTGCGTAAGATGAACCCCGACGGCGAGCTGCGCTATTACCCGGGCTCGCCCGAGCTGGCCCGGCGCCTGGCGCGTCAGCAGGACCGTGTGCTGCTCAACGAGAAGCACCCTGAAGATGGCCGCCTGCTCAAAGAGAACATGAAGAAGGACCCGCGCGTTGCCGTGCACCTGGGCGAGGGCTGGCATGTGCCGCGTGCCTTGCTGCCGGTGCAGGAGAAGCGCGCGGTGATGCTGATCGACCCGCCGTTCGAGCAGCCTGACGAGCTCAAGCGCTGCACGGTGGCGATGAAAGAGACCATCAGCCGCATGCGTCAGACCGTCGCGGCGATCTGGTACCCGATCAAGGACCAGCGCCAGTTGGTGCGGTTCTATCAGGACCTGACCAGTACGGCGGCGCCCAAACTGTTGCGTGTGGAGCTGTATGTGCACCCGCAGGACAGCCCGCAGGGGCTCAACGGTTCGGGTCTGGCCATCGCCAACCCGCCGTGGGGGCTGGAAGAAGAGCTGCGCCAGCTGCTGCCGTGGCTGGCCCAGGTGCTGGGGCAGACCCAGGGCAGCTGGCGCATGGACTGGCTGATCGCCGAGTAGGGCTGGGCCTGTTTGCTGGCCGGACTGGCCTCTTCGCTGGCAAGCCAGCTCCCACAGGGTTTTGCAGGCACCGCAGAGCCCTGTGGGAGCTGGCTTGCCAGCGAAGGGGCCGCAACTGCCAGTGCAAAGCTGCGCCTCCTACATGCATCCCCACGCTTTACGCTATAATCCCGCCCTTTCGCTGCCACCCGCCCACGAGGCCGGGGCGCACATCTACAGATTTGAAGAGGCTAGACCCTTGGCATTGACGATTCTTGGCCTGTCCGGCGCCCTTAGCCATGATCCTTCCGCGGCCCTGTACATCGACGGCAAGCTGATTGCCGCCGCTGAAGAAGAGCGCTTCGTGCGCGACAAACATGCAAAGAACCGCATGCCCTACGAATCGGCAAAGTTCTGCCTCGAACAGGCAGGCATCAAACCGTCCGACGTCGATGTGGTGGCGATTCCGTTCGCCCCCATCAGCCTGTTCGGCAAGGCGCGCTGGCATTACGCCAAGCGCTACTGGTACGCCCCGGATCGCGCCCTCGACGCGCTGCTGATGGGCAATCGCCGCTACAAGCGCTACCGCAACAAGATCGTCTGGTGCCTGGAGCAGCTGGGCTTTGACCCGAAAAAGATCAAGATCGAACCGGTCGAGCACCACCTGGCTCACGCGTCCAGCGCCTACCACTGCTCGGGTTTCAAAGAGAAAACCGCGATCCTGGGTATCGACGGCAAGGGTGAGTACGCCACCACGTTCTTCGGTTACGGCGAAAACGGCAAGATCCACAAGATCAAGGAGTTCTTCGACCCGGACTCCCTCGGTGGCCTGTACGGTGCAATCACCGAGTTCCTCGGCTTCGAAATGCTCGATGGCGAGTTCAAGGTCATGGGCATGGCGCCGTACGGCGACGCCAGCAAGTACGATTTCTCGCGCCTGGCCAGTTTTGAAAACGGCGAGCTGGAAATCAACACCGACTACGCCAACGTCATCGGCCTGCGCCGCTATAAAGAGAAAGGCAAGGGCTTCTACTTCTCGCCCAAGCTGATCGAGTGGCTGGGGCCCAAGCGCGAAGGCGACATCGCCGACGAGCCGTACATTCACTACGCGGCGAGCATGCAGGCACTGTTCGAGAAGCTCGCCCTGCAGATGATCGACTACTACCTGGGCGACCTGCTCAAGCAAACCGGCAAGCTGGCCTTCGCCGGCGGCTGTGCGCTGAACGTCAAGCTGAACCAGAAGATCATCGCGCGCCCCGACGTGAAAGAGCTGTTCGTGCAGCCGGCGTCGGGTGATGCCGGCACCGCGGTAGGCGCCGCTGCCTACGTGTCGCACGCCCGCGGCGTGCCGGTCGAGAAGATGGAGCACGTCTACCTCGGCCCGGCCTACAGCAACGAAGACGTGATCGCTGCCTGTGCCCGTCATGCCGAGAAGCCGACCTGGCGCAAACTCGACAACATGCCCGAGCAGATCGCCCAGATCATGGTCGATGGCAATCCGGTGGCCTGGTTCCAGGGCCGCATGGAGTTCGGCCCGCGTGCGCTGGGTGGTCGCTCGATCATCGGCTGCCCGAGCGTGCCGGGCGTGGCCGACCGCATCAACCACCAGATCAAGTTCCGCGAGCGCTGGAGGCCTTTCTGCCCGTCGATGCTCGACACCGTGGCGCCGCAGATGATCAAGATCGATCACCCGGCCCCGTTCATGACCTTCACCTTCGAAGTGGCTGAGGAGTGGAAGACCCGCGTGCCGGAAGTGGTCCACGAAGACGGCACCTCGCGGGCCCAGGTGCTCAAGCGCGAGTACAACCCGCGCTACTACGACATGATGAAGGCGCTCGAGACTCTGACCGGCAACGGCGTGTCGCTCAACACCTCGCTCAACCGTCGTGGCGAGCCTATGATCTGCTCGCCGACGGATGCGTTGAACATGTTCTTCGGGTCAGACCTGCAGTACCTGATCATGGAAGACATCCTGGTGGTCAAGGACGGCGCGAAAGCTTATGACAGCGTCGGCTGACCGGCACGTCCTGCAGTTCTGCCATGGCTATGACGGGCCGTTTCTCGATTGCGCCCGTCAGTACGCCAGCCTGTTTGCGGGCAAGGGCTACAGCGTCACCACGGTGTTCCTCACCGGCGCCGCCGACCCGCAGGTCGCGGCAGGTTGCGCCAGTGACGAAGTGCTGTTTCTCGAATTCAGTTCCAAGGCCGTTCGCGGCCTCAAGCTGGGGGCGATCCGTGAGCTGCGGCGCATTGCTGGCTCACGCAATTTCAGCTTCTGCATCGCCCATCGCTTCAAGCCGATCTATATCGCGCTGCTGGCCAGCCGATTGCCGGTGATCGGCGTGCACCATGCCTTCGGTGACTATCAGCGCCGTACCCGCCAGCTGTTCGCCAACCTGTTCGCCAGGCGCCTGAGCCTGCTCGGGGTGTCGGACGCGGTGCGTGACGACATGCGCCGCTGCCTGCCCAAGTGGCCGGCCGAGCGCATCCAGACGCTGTACAACCGCATCGACATCGCCGCCTTGCAGGCCGCGCTGGTGCCCGCCGCGCAGGCGCGCGAAGCACTGGGGCTGGACCCGCAGGCGTGGATCGTGGGCAATGTCGGCCGCCTGCACCCGGACAAGGACCAGGCCACCCTGCTGCGCGGTTTTGCCCAGGCACTGCCCGGCTTGCCGGCCGGGGCGCGCCTTGCATTGCTGGGCGAGGGGCGCCTGGAGCCGGCGCTCAAGGCCCTGGCCGCCGAGCTCGGGGTTGGCGCACAGGTCGATTTCCTTGGCCAGGTAGCCGAGGCGCGGCGCTACTTTGCCGCGTTCGACGTGTTTGCCCTGAGTTCCGATC
>NZ_JAAHBU010000502.1 GCF_010671725.1 Pseudomonas brassicae
GCACGCTGTGCCGCGCGGGTGCACGACCCGCGCCGTGACGATGCGGATTTTCGCCGCAGCCTGAGCGCCGACCCGCAGGCGCAGCGGCTGGCCTTCGACGTGCTGCGCAAGCAGTACCCGCCACGTCGCGAGATCGAGGGGCTGGCGGTACGGATCGAGGGTGATGCGCCTGAGTTGCAGCAGCTGGTCAGGGCAGTGGGCGCCGTGTTGGCATAGTGCTTGAACTGCGTCGCCCCCTTCGCTGGCAAGCCAGCTCCCACAGGTACAGCAGTGCTCTTGAGGTCACTGATATCCCTGTGGGAGCTGGCTTGCCAGCGAAAGGGGCGCCGCCGATCTACTTGCTGCGCTTGGGTATGCGCACCAACTGCGTCTCTGAATACATGTCATGCCAGGCCCGCTTCTGCTTGTCCACCAGCGACCACACGAACCCTGCCCCCAGGCACAACCACGACGCAATCGACACCACGAAGCGCAACAGCGCCTGCCACAGGCTGATCGCGCTGCCATCGGCGTTCTGCACCCGAATACCCCACACCTGCATGCCCAGGGTCTGCCCGCCATGGGTCCAGAACTTGGCGAAGAAGCCGAACAGCATGAACAACAGGATCGTCGACAGCAGCGGGTCGCCATCCAGCGCGCCGGCCTCGGTCAAGGCGCGCATGCGCGTCTGGCCGATGATCGCCATCTGCACCATCTTGTACACCAGCGTCGTCACCATCAGCAGCGCAGTGCACAGCAGGAAATCATAGAACATGGCGGCCAGGCGACGGCCCAGGCCGGCCGCAGGGAACGCGCCCTGCGGTTGTAGAAGTTGCTTGGGCATGCACTCAGGCTCCGGATGGCAAAGCGCCCATTCTACGGAATTGCGCACACAAAAAAGCCCCTGCTGTTACCAGCAGGGGCTCTTTTGTTGATGAAGATCAGGCTTCGGCTTGCACTTCGTCAGCCTGCATGCCTTTTTGGCCTTGCACGGCAACGAAGGTCACTTTCTGGCCTTCTTTCAGGCTCTTGAAGCCATTGCCCTGAATAGCGCGGAAGTGCACGAACAGATCCGGACCGCTTTCGGGAGTGATGAAACCAAAACCTTTCTCGTCGTTAAACCACTTGACGGTACCGCTCTGACGTTCAGCCATTTTCTTATTTCCTTTGGAACTTGAAATTAATAACAGTCACTTTGCATTGAAAGCGTACTGGGCTGGGTTGCAGGAAAGTAAGAGACGTCGAACGGGTTGTAGCAACACTCAGCGCTACTGCCCAGGTCACGAACCATTGCGACCCATGCAAACACAGTGGGGTGAATCTACACTCATTCCGATTGCAAAAACAAGCCCCGCAGAGCGCCGCACGACGGGGCCTTGCGGTTTACCCCGGCGGCGTTCGCAGTTGCTGTTTTCATGCTGTTCGAAGGTTATAAAACGCGTTCGAAAACGAATATCCCGAACGCGTCTTCACAGCCTGTTTCAACCGCGGTAGTAGCGTTGTGCAACAAAGGGCATCTTGCTCACTTGCATCGCCACGCGCTTGCCGCGAACGATGGCCCACACCGGTGTATCAAGTGCAGCCAGTGCGGTGTCGACATAACCCATGGCCACGGGCCGCCCAGTGTCGGCCCGAACCCGCCACTGCACACTTTGCCGATCGTGTTGCCGGCCTCGTCGACGATCTCGGCGTCTTCACGCACCGGGGTACGCTCCTGTGGCAGCAGGCCTACGCGTTTGCGCGCGACGCCTTGTTGCTGCTGGGCAAAGATCGCCTCGGCACCGGGGAACCCCCCGGCACGTGCGCCATCGGCACGGCGCACCTTGGAAATGGCCCACAGCAGGCTGGCTTCGATCGGCGTGGTGTTGCTGTTCATGTCGTGCCCGTACAGGCACAGGCCGGCTTCCAGGCGCAGCGAGTCGCGTGCGCCCAGGCCGATGGCGGCCACTTCCGGCTGCTCCAGCAGGTGGCGCGCCAAGGCCTCGGCACTGGCGCTCGGCACGCTGATCTCGAAGCCGTCTTCGCCGGTGTAGCCCGAGCGGCTCACATAGCAGTCCGCGCCCAGCAGGTGCACCGGCTTGAACTGCATGAAGGTCATGCCGGCCACTTCGGGCGCCAGGCGCTCCAGCACCTTGACCGCCGCCGGGCCTTGCAGTGCCAGCAGGGCACGTGCCTCGAACAGCGGCTCGATCGTGCACTGCGTGCCGATGTGCTGGCGCAGGTGGGCCAGGTCCTGCTCCTTGCACGCCGCATTGACCACCAGGAACAGCTCGTCGTTGCCCAGGTTGGCGACCATCAGGTCATCGAGGATGCCGCCCTGTTCGTTGGTGAACATCGCATAGCGCTGCATGCCTACCGGCAGGTCGATGATGTCGACCGGCACCAGGGTCTCCAGCGCCTTGGCGGCAGCGGCGCCCACCAGGCGGATCTGGCCCATGTGCGACACGTCAACAGGCCGGCCTGTTCGCGGCTGTGCAGGTGTTCCTTCATTACGCCCAGCGGGTACTGCACGGGCATGTCGTAGCCGGCAAACGGTACCATGCGTGCGCCCAGTTCCAGGTGCAAGGCGTGCAGCGGGGTGTGCAGCAGTGTTTCGGTGGTCATTGATGACTCCTTGTAGAGGCTTGAGGTGGTCAGCACTCGATGATGTTGACGGCCAGACCGCCGCGGGCGGTCTCCTTGTATTTGCTTTTCATGTCGGCGCCGGTCTGGCGCATGGTGCGGATCACCTTGTCGAGCGAGACGAAGTGTTGCCCGTCGCCGCGCAGGGCCATGCGCACTGCATTGATCGCCTTGACCGAGCCCATCGCGTTGCGCTCGATACAGGGCACCTGCACCAGCCCGCCGATCGGGTCGCAGGTCAGCCCCAGGTTGTGTTCCATGCCGATCTCGGCAGCGTTTTCCACCTGCTGCACCGTGCCGCCCATGACTTCGCACAGGGCGCCGGCAGCCATCGAGCAGGCCACCCCGACTTCGCCCTGGCAACCCACTTCGGCACCGGAGATCGAGGCGTTCTCCTTGTACAGAATGCCGATGGCGGCGGCAGTGAGCAGAAAGCGCACCACGCCGTCCTCGTTGGCACCGCTGATGAAGCGCATGTAGTAGTGCAACACTGCTGGCACGATGCCGGCGGCGCCGTTGGTGGGGGCGGTGACCACGCGTCCGCCGTAGGCGTTTTCTTCGTTGACCGCCAGTGCATACAGGTTCACCCAGTCGAGTACCGATAGCGCATCGCGCAGGCTCGCTTCGGGGTGGGCGCACAGCTGGCGGTAGAGTGCGGCGGCGCGCCGCTTGACCTTGAGCCCACCGGGCAGGATGCCTTCGTTGCGACAGCCCGCCGCGACGCAGTCCTGCATCACCTGCCAGATCTTCAGCAGGCCGCTGCGGGTATCGGCTTCGGGGCGCCAGGCGGCCTCGTTGGCCAGCATCACCTGGCTGATGCTCAGGCCGTGCGTGGTGCAGTGGCCAAGCAACTGCCGGGCGGTCGTGAAGGGGTAGGCCAGCACGGTACTGTCTTCGACGATGCGGTCGGCGCCGGCCGCGCCTTCGTCGACCACGAAGCCGCCCCCCACCGAGTAGTACTCGCGGCTGCGGATCTGCAGGCCGGCGTGATCGAATGCACGAAAGATCATGCCGTTGGGGTGGAACGCCAGCGGCTTGCGGATCATTGCCAGGTGCTGTTTTTCAGCGAAGGCGATGGTGTGTTCGCCCAGCAGGTTCAGTTGACCGCTGCTGCGGATGGCCTGCAGGCGTAGGGGAATGCTGTCGGTATCGACGCTGTCGGGGTGCTCGCCTTCAAGGCCGAGCAGCACCGCCTTGTCGCTGCCGTGGCCCTTGCCGGTGGCACCGAGCGAGCCATACAGCTCGACCTTGACGCTGGCGGTCGCGGCCAGCAACTGGTCGCGGCGCAGCCCTTCGGCAAAGCGTGCGGCGGCGCGCATCGGGCCGACGGTGTGGGAGCTGGAGGGGCCGATGCCGATCTTGAACAGGTCGAAGACGCTGAGTGACATGGTCGTACCCTCAAATCAGATGAAGAGCTTCGCTGGCAAGC
>NZ_JAAHBU010000503.1 GCF_010671725.1 Pseudomonas brassicae
GTGCCTGTGGGAGCTGGCTTGCCAGCGAAGGCCGCACCGCCATAGCCATGTGCACGCAAAAAAAGACCCCGGTCACAGGACCGGGGTCTTTTTCACATCACACCTGCCTCACTCGTCGTTGGCGAGCTTGTGTTCCAGGTAGTGAATGTTGACGCCACCCTTGCAGAAACCTTCATCACGCACCAGGTCGCGGTGCAGCGGGATGTTGGTCTTGATGCCGTCGACGACGATCTCGTCCAGCGCATTGCGCATGCGCGCCATGGCTTCGTCACGGTCTTTGCCGTAGGTGATCAGCTTGCCGATCAGCGAGTCGTAGTTCGGCGGTACCGCATAGCCACTGTACAGGTGCGAATCGACGCGAACGCCGTTGCCGCCTGGGGCGTGGAAATGCTTGACGGTACCCGGGCTCGGGATGAACTTCTTCGGGTCTTCGGCGTTGATCCGGCACTCCAGCGAGTGACCGCGAATCACCACGTCATCCTGGGTGAACGACAGCTTGTTGCCCGCGGCGATGCTGAGCATCTCCTTGACGATGTCGATACCGGTGACCATCTCCGATACCGGGTGCTCCACCTGAACACGGGTGTTCATTTCGATGAAGTAGAACGCGCCGTTCTCGTACAGGAACTCGAAGGTGCCAGCGCCACGGTAGCCGATGTCGATGCACGCCTTGACGCAGCGCGCGAAGACTTCCTGGCGGGCCTTCTCGTCGATGCCCGGGGCCGGCGCTTCTTCAAGAACCTTCTGGTGGCGGCGCTGCAGCGAGCAGTCGCGGTCACCCAGGTGCACGGCGTTGCCCTGGCCGTCGGAAAGGACCTGGACTTCGACGTGGCGCGGGTTGGTCAGGAACTTCTCCAGGTACACCATCGGGTTGCCGAAGGCGGCACCGGCTTCGCTGCGGGTCAGCTTGGCGAAGTCGATCAGGTCTTCTTCCTTGTGCACCACGCGCATGCCGCGACCACCACCGCCACCGGCGGCCTTGATGATCACCGGGTAGCCGACTTCACGGCCGATGCGCAGGGCTTCTTCCTCGTCTTCGGGCAGCGGGCCGTCGGAACCTGGCACGGTCGGTACGCCGGCCTTGATCATCGCGTCCTTGGCCGACACCTTGTCGCCCATCAGGCGGATGGTGTCGGCTTTGGGGCCGATGAAGGCGAAGCCGGAGTTCTCGACCTGCTCGGCGAAGTCGGCGTTTTCCGCGAGGAAACCGTAGCCTGGGTGAATGGCGGTAGCGCCAGTCACTTCAGCGGCGGCGATGATCGCCGGG
>NZ_JAAHBU010000504.1 GCF_010671725.1 Pseudomonas brassicae
GCCAGGCCCAGGCCCAGGCCTTTTTCGGCGCGGGTCTGGTGGCTGTCCAGGCGCTTGAACTCCTCGAAAATCACCTGCAGCTTGTCGTCGGCAATCCCTGGGCCGCGGTCCCACACTTCCAGCCACAGACGGTCGTTGTGACGGCGCAGGCCCAGCAGGATCGGGCTCTTGCCATAGCGGAAAGCGTTGGTGAGGAAATTCTGCAGGATGCGTCGCAGCAGCTTGATGTCGCTGTGTACCCGTAGCTTGCTGCCGCGCACGCGAAAATCCAGGCCTTGCTGGCGCGCCAGTACCTTGAATTCCGCACCGAGGGTGTCGAACAGCTCGCTGAGGGCGAACGGCTTGGTATCGGGGTTGATCTTGCCGTTCTCCAGGCGCGAGATGTCGAGCAGGTCGCTGATCAGCTCTTCGGCTGAACGCAACGAGCTGTCCAGATGCTGCACCAGTTGCTGGGCGTCGCCCGACAGCCCTTCCTCCTGGTGCGAGAGTGCTGCCGAGAACAGTCGGGCGGCATTCAACGGTTGCATCAGGTCGTGGCTCACGGCCGCCAGAAAGCGCGTCTTGGATTTGTTGGCGGCCTCGGCGTGGCTCTTGGCTTCGGTCAGCGCCTGGTTCAACTGCGACAGCTCGTGGGTACGTTCGGCCACGCGCTGTTCGAGCCCTTCGTTGGCGTCCTTGAGCGCCTGTTCGGCTTCGCGGAACGGGGTGATGTCGGTGAAGCTCATGACGAAGCCGCCACCGGGCATCGGGTTGCCGATCAGTTCGATCACCCGCC
>NZ_JAAHBU010000505.1 GCF_010671725.1 Pseudomonas brassicae
TGGTCGAGAGCGAGCTGTTCGGCCACGAGCCGGGGGCGTTTACCGGCGCGCAGAAGCGGCGTATCGGCAAGTTCGAGTTCGCCAATGGCGGCACGCTGTTCCTCGATGAAATCGAAAGCATGAGCCTGGACGTGCAGGTCAAGCTGCTGCGCCTGTTGCAGGAGCGCGTGGTCGAGCGCCTGGGCGGCAACAGCAGATCGCGCTGGATATCCGCATCATCGCCGCCACCAAGGAAGACCTGCGCCAGGCCGCCGACCAGGGGCGCTTCCGGGCCGACCTGTATTACCGCCTGAACGTCGCGCCGCTGCGCATCCCGCCACTGCGCGAGCGCGGCGAAGACGTGCTGATGCTGTTCCAGCATTTCGCCGACGCCGCCAGCGAGCGCCACGGGTTGCCACAGCACCTGCTGCAACCGGCACAACGTGCGGTGCTGCTGCGCCACCCGTGGCCGGGCAACGTGCGCGAGTTGCAGAATGCCGCCGAGCGCTTTGCCCTGGGCCTGGAGCTGGCGCTCGATGGCGATAGCCAGGACGCCAGCGTGGTGGCGCCGGTGACAATGGGCAGCGGCAACCTCAGCGACCAGGTCGAGCAGTTCGAGCGCTCGCTGATCGCGGCCGAGCTGAGCCGCCCGCACAGTTCCATGCGCAGCCTCGCCGAAGCCCTCGGCGTGCCGCGCAAGACCCTGCACGACAAGCTGCGCAAGCACGGCCTGAGCTTTGCCGACAGCAACGCCAGTGGCAACGACGAGACCGAGGATACCCGCTGATGAACCCGAGCCATTACCTGCAGGACGTGCTGCATGCCGACATCCCGCTGACCCGCGAGATGGGCCTGCAGGTACTCGACTGGCACCAGCAGACCCTGCGCCTGCAACTGCCGCTGGCGGCCAACGTCAACCACAAGAGCACCATGTTCGGCGGCAGCCTGTACTGCGCCGCCGTGCTGGCGGGCTGGGGCTGGCTGCACCTGCGCTTGCGCGAAGCGGGCATAGGCGACGGCCACATCGTGATTCAGGAAGGCCAGATCAGCTACCCGCTGCCGGTCACCGGCGCCGCCGTGGCGGTCTGCGCCGCGCCCGATGCCAAGGTCTGGGAGCGCTTCGTCGCCACCTACCAGCGGCGCGGCCGCGCGCGCCTGAGCCTGCACACCCAGGTGTTCAATGAAGGCAAGGAGCAGCCCGCCGTGCTGTTCAGCGGGCAGTACGTGCTACACCGCTGAGGCGAGTGCGAGCAGCTTGGCGCGCCACGCTGCGGCAGCCGGCAGGGCGAGGAAAAACGGGTTGAGCAGGGACTCGCGCGGCGGGTAGGCGAACGCCTTGCCGTCCAGCCCGAGCACTTCGCCGCCCGCGCCTTCGAGCACGCCCTGAGCCGCGGCGGTGTCCCATTGCGAGGTCGGCGCCAGGCGCGGGTAGCAATCGGCCGCCCCTTCGGCCAGCAGGCAGAACTTCAGCGAACTGCCGATGTTGGCCAGCGCCAGCTCACCCACTGCCGCGCTCAGGCCGGCCAGCAGGCGTTCCTGCTGAGGGCTCGAATGGCGGCGGCTGGCGACCACGGTGAACGTGGCGCCGGCCGCTGGAGCGTTGCGTACGCTGATGGGCTGCGCCGGCACATCCGGCGCCTCAACCCAGGCACCCAGCGCGCTGCCGCCGTAGTAGCAGCGGCCGCTGGTCGGCACGCCCACCACGCCGAACACCACCCTGCCCTGCTCGATCAGGGCGATGTTCACGGTGAACTCCTCGCTGCCGGCGATGAACTCCTTGGTGCCATCGAGCGGGTCTACCAGCCACCAGCGCTGCCACTGCGCGCGTTCGGCCAGGGGGATGTTGCAGTCCTCTTCGGACAGCACCGGGACCTGCGGGGCCAGCCGCTGCAGGCCGGCGGCGATCACGTGGTGCGCTGCCATGTCGGCTGCGGTCACGGGTGAGGCGTCGGCCTTGGTCAGCACCGCCACGTCGGCCCGCCAGAACGGCAGGGTCGCTGCGCCCGCTTCACGGGCCAGGCGCACCACCTGCTGCATCAGGTCACGGTCGTTCATGCGCCGAACACCCCGCGCTGGGTCAGCAGGTCGCGTACCAGGTACAGCGCCGCCAGCGCTCGCCCTTCGGAGAACTGCGGGTGCTGGGCCAGCGCCGAGAGTTCGCGCAGGTTGACCTGGTCGACGCGCATCGGCTCGGGTTCGTCGCCCTCCAGGCGCTCCTCGTACAGGTCGGTGGCCAGCACCACCTGGATCTTCTGGCTCATGTAGCCGGGCGAAAGCGACAGCTCGGTCAGGTGTTCGAGCTGGCGCGCACCAAAGCCGGCCTCTTCCTTCAGCTCCCGGTTGGCCGCCGCCAGCACGTCTTCGCCGGGCTCGATCAGGCCCTTGGGCAGCGACAGCTCGTAGTCGTCGGTACCGCCGCAGTATTCCTCGACGAGCACCGCGTGCTCGGCGTCGAGCATGGCCACGATCATCACCGCGCCATAGCCGTTGCCACGCCCGACCAGGCGTTCGTAGGTACGTTCGGTGCCGTTGCTGAAGCGCAACTCCACCGCTTCGACACGGAACAGGCGACTGCTTGCAACAATTTCGCGGCTTAGCACGGTGGGTTTCTGGCGCATGGGGGGCGGCTCCTTGGCGGTAACGGGGTACTATACCGCCCACTGTGTCTGGATCGAACGAGAATATTTCACATGCCCTCACTCGCCTGGCGCGACATCGATACCGTACTGCTGGATATGGACGGCACCCTGCTGGACCTGCATTACGACAACCACTTCTGGCTCGAACACCTGCCCCAGCGCTATGCCGAACTGCACGGTATCAGCCGCGCCATGGCCGAGCTGGAGTTGCAGCCGCTGTTCGAACGCAATGCGGGCTCGCTGAACTGGTACTGCCTGGATTTCTGGACGGCCGAGTTGAAGCTGCCGGTGCGCGAGCTGAAGCTGGAGACCGCCGACCTGATTGCCTTGCGCCCTGACGCCGACACCTTTCTGCAGGCGATCAGGCACGCCGGCAAGCGCGTGATCATGATCACCAACGCGCACCGGGACTCGTTGTCATTGAAGCTGGAGCGGGTAGAGCTGGCGCCGTACTTCGAGCGCTTGATCAGCTCGCATGACTACGGTTATCCGAAGGAGAGCCAGCAGTTCTGGAGTGCATTGCAGGACGACACCGGGTTCGATCCGGCGCGCAGCCTGTTCATCGACGATACCCTGGCGATTCTGCGCAGTGCCCGCACCTTTGGCGTGGCGCACCTGCTGGCGGTGCGCCAGCCCGACAGCCGCAAGGGGCCGCGCGATACCGCAGAGTTTGCCGCGCAAGAGGATTACCGGGACTTGCTGCAAGGGCTGTAAACCGCGGTGTCCCCTTCGCTGGCAA
>NZ_JAAHBU010000506.1 GCF_010671725.1 Pseudomonas brassicae
GCCTGCACTATCAAGGCGACGTCGTAACGCCCGCCGCGAACAATACAGCGAGAAGGCCGCATACGGCGTCATCAAGCGCTGCCGAGTCATCCACAACCCGCACCCCCTCCTGCACCAGCAACTGCATGCACTGATTGCGCACCAGTCGACGCTCGATCTCATCGAGCCCCTCCCTGCCCCGCCCAACCAGACGCTCACGCAAGACCTGCGGTGCAACCGTGAGCAAAACGGGCACCAGCTCGGGATACCTGGACCGAGCCTGCTCCAGATGCGCTCGCGAGCCACTGACCAGCACATGCCAACCTTGCGACAACCATTCATCTATATAGGCAGGTATCCCGTAGGCCAACCCATTGGCGCGCCACGTCAGGGCAAACTCGCCGCGGGCATGCATCTGCTCGAACACACAAAGCGATACCCCATCAGCATCTTCCCACCTCCCACCGTCAGCACGGGTAATGACGCGACGGGCAATGCGTACGTGCCGCGCCATCAGTTGCTCACGTGCTGCACCCAGCACGCTATCCTTGCCCGCCCCAGACGGTCCCATCAAATAGATCAGCCTTGCAGAAGCAGGCACAGGCGCACCGCTTGCGTCATACTGCATAGCCACTATGCTCATAAGAAGGAAGCTCCCGTATTTTAGGCGCATTGCGCAGGCTTCTCTGCCAGCAGGTGCCTGCGGCAGTTTCTGTGAGCGGCGCCTGGGGCACCCCGGGAAATGAAAACTTTTCAAACCAGTACGCATTTCTGATAATTGGTACTGGCATAACGCCTTTATCCGGTTCAATATTTGTCACAGAATTGACGCCAAGGAACCGGCGATAATGAGGCATGATTAGGACCTCATTCACAATTCAGGTTGAACATTTTGCCCTAACGGTGGTCGTAACACTCATCGTGCGGCCGATTTCGAGAACCGCTTCCCCCTGAACTAAACCGGTCAATTATATGCGCCCATTGAAACAGGCTATCTACTCAAGCCGCACCGCTGACAAATTTGTCGTCCGCCTGCCAGACGGAATGCGTGAGCGCATTGCCGAGGTTGCGCGTAACCACCACCGCAGCATGAACTCCGAGATCATTGCCCGCCTGGAGCAGAGCCTTATTCAGGAAGGGGCACTGGGTGACGAACTGAGCATGCGCCTGGACAGCCCGGAACTGTCCCTGCACGAACGTGAACTGCTGCAACGCTTCCGTCAGCTGTCCCACCGCCAGCAAAACGCACTGGTCGCGCTGATCGCCCATGACGTAGAGATGGCCGCAGACGCCTCCTGACCCTGCCCGCGCCCACAAAAAAGCCAGCTTTCGCTGGCTTTTTTTGTCTGCCCGGCGCCCTTACAACAGGAACACCGTAGCCAACCCCAGAAAGATGAAGAAGCCACCACTGTCGGTCATGGCGGTAATCATCACGCTTGCCCCCATCGCAGGGTCGCGCCCCATGCGCGCCAATGTCATGGGGATAAGAACCCCCATCAACGCGGCGAGCAATAGATTCAAGGTCATCGCCGCGGTCATCACCACACCCAACGACCAACTGCCATACAACAGGTAAGCGACCACCCCGATCACGCCCCCCCACACCAGGCCATTGATCAAGCCTACCGCAAGCTCCTTACGCATGAGCCGCGCAGTGTTGCCAGGGCTTACCTGGTCAAGCGCCATGGCCCTCACGATCATGGTGATGGTCTGGTTCCCCGAGTTGCCACCAATACCCGCCACGATCGGCATCAACGCCGCCAGAGCCACCAGTTTCTCGATGGAACCTTCAAACAAACCGATCACACGTGACGCAACAAACGCCGTGATCAGGTTGATCGCGAGCCAAGCCCAGCGGTTGCGCAATGAGCGCCAGACCGAAGCAAAGATATCTTCCTCTTCACGCAAACCCGCCATGTTGAGGACTTCGTTCTCACTTTCCTCGCGAATCAGGTCAACCATCTCGTCAATGGTCAGACGACCGATCAGGCGATCGCTCTTGTCGACCACCGGTGCCGAGATCAAGTCATACCGTTCAAACGCCTGCGCAGCATCGTAGGCATCTTCATCCGGATGGAAACTCACCGGATCGCTGGCCATGACCTCCGCAACCTGTTTATCCGGATCGTTGACAAGCAACCGCTTGATCGGCAACACACCTTTGAGCTTGCCGTCATAGTCGACCACAAAGAGCTTGTCGGTGTGCCCAGGCAGCTCCTTGAGGCGACGCAAGTAACGCAGCACCACTTCCAGGCTGACATCCTCACGGATAGTCACCATCTCGAAGTCCATCAGTGCACCGACCTGATCCTCGTCGTAGCTCAACGCCGAACGCACACGCTCACGCTGCTGCGCATCGAGGGTTTCCATGAGCTCGTGCACAACATCGCGCGGTAGCTCTGGCGCAAGGTCAGCCAGTTCGTCCGCGTCCATTTCCTTGGCTGCGGCGAGCAACTCGTGATCGTCCATGTCTGCGATCAGGGTTTCCCGAACCGAGTCGGACACCTCAAGCAGGATATCCCCATCACGCTCGGCCTTGACCAACTGCCAGACGGTCAGACGGTCATCCAGCGGCAAGGCTTCGAGAATATAGGCAACGTCGGCGGAGTGCAGATCATCGAGCTTGCGCTGCAGCTCGACCAGGTTCTGGCGATGTACGAGGTTTTCAACCAGATCCTGATGATGGCCTTCCTGACGATGCGTCAGGTCTTCGACCACCCGTTGGCGCTGCAACAGCTCGACCACCTGGGCCAGGCGATCCTGCAGGCTCTCTTGCGACTTTTTTACTTCATTTTCAGTCATACGCGTACTCCACTCCCAGCAGCGGAGCACGCCAGGAGAATCAATCAGTCAAATCGTGATTGGCAAAACAAGCTATTGAGTAACTACTGGGTAAGTCCATGGTGGTATTCCACAAGCCCCGGCGGGGCTGACGGGCGCAATCATACACGGCTTGGGCGGTCCGGGCTGAAAATATTGGCCAGAACAACCGCTTGCGAGATAAAGCTGTGACAACGTCAAGCTCTAACAGTGCGACGGCAAGCAGGCTGAAAAGAACACATTCAAGACTGAAAAGTTAGCAAAGGCCAGCAAGCGCAGCGATGACAGTTTACGCATCGCGCCTTACGGAAAAGTGAAACGCAAGAAAGCAAAAAGCCCGCTTAAAAAGCGGGCTTTCTGTTGTATGGTGCACTCGACAGGA
>NZ_JAAHBU010000507.1 GCF_010671725.1 Pseudomonas brassicae
GCGCAGGGTCAGCAGGCCCAGGGTGGTGGCCACCAGCAGGGTGATTGACAGCCCTGCGAGCAGGCCGAGCCAGGGCGACAGGCCGTACTGGGTGGTCAGCACGGCGCTGGCATAGGCGCCGATACCGACGAAGGCAGCCTGGCCGAAGGAGGTCATACCACCGATACCGGTCAGCAACACCAGGCCCAGGGCCACCAGGCTGTAGAGGCCGATGTAGTTCAGCAGGGTGACGTGAAACGCAGGCAGCAGCAGGGGCGCCAGCCCTGCCAGCAACAGCAGGGCAAACAAGGGGGCCAGTCGACGGATCATCAGTGTTGCTCCTCAAGGTGAGGGTTTTTCAGCGAGAGCCACAGCAGCACCGGGATTACCACGGTGAACACGATCACTTCCTTGTAGGCCGAGGCGCCAAAGTTGGCGAAGCTCTCCAGCACGCCGACGAAAAAGGCGCTGCCGGCGGCAATCGGGTAGCTCGCCAGGCCACCGAAGATGGCTGCGACAAAGCCCTTGAGGCTGATCAGAAAGCCCGAGTCGTAGTACAGCGTGGTCAGCGGGCCGATCAGCACACCGGAGACGGCACCGATCAGCGCGGCCAGGCCAAACGCGGCTTTCCCGGCCAGTTGCGTGGGGATGCCCACCAGTTGTGCGCCCTTGCGGTTGAGTGCTGTGGCGCGCAGCGCTTTGCCGTACAGGCTGTGGCCGAAAAAGGCATAGAGCAGGCCGATCAGCAGCAGCGCACTGCCGATCACCAGCAGGCTTTGCAGGCCCACCGGCAGTTCGCCCAGCATGAACACCGCGTCGGCCAGGGCATCGGTACGCACCCCTTCGGCGCCGAACATCAGCAGGCTGATGCCGACCAGGGTGATATGCACCGCCACCGAGACAATCAGCAGCAACAGCACCGAAGTCTCGGCTACCCGTTGATACACCAGCCGATACAGCAGTGGCCCCAGCGGGGTGACCAGCGCCAAGGTCAGCAGGATCTGCAGTACGGCCGGCAGTTCGGCCAGTGCGAAGGTGTCCAGCACCACCCAGAGTACCGCCGGCACGCTCAGGTAGCGCGCCAGCAACCCTGGAAGGCGCCGCCACTGACCACGCCGCAGCGCCGCCACAGCATCCAGCGCGCAGGCCGCCAGTGAACAGCCGAGCAACAGCCACAAGGTGCCGGGGATCAGGCCCAGTTGCAGGGTGGCCAGGGTCAGTGCGCTGTAGGTGACGAAGTCGCCCTGGCACACCAG
>NZ_JAAHBU010000508.1 GCF_010671725.1 Pseudomonas brassicae
TTCTGGCGCAGGGCGGCAACGCCTTCGATGCCGCCATTGCCGTGAGCGCTGCCCTGGCGGTGGTCGAGCCTTACGGCTCGGGGCTGGGCGGTGGTGGCTTCTTCCTGCTGCGCCAGGCGGGCACGCCCGCTGGCTACACGTTCATCGATGCCCGCGAACGGGCGCCAGGCGCCGCCACGCCCGCCATGTACCTCAAAGACGGCAAGGTACAACCCGGGTTGTCGATCAACGGCCCGTTGGCGGCGGCCATACCCGGCCTGCCGGCAGCCTTGGCGGACCTGGCCGCCGAGTACGGCCAGCTCCCGCTCAAGCGCTCGCTGGCACCGGCGATCCGCCTGGCCAACCACGGTTTTGGCGTCGACCGGATCTACCGTGACCGTGCCACGACGCGCCAGGCCGCCCTGCGCGACGACCCCGAGAGTGCACGGCTGTTCCTGCACGACGGCAACGTACCGGCGCTGAATGCCTCCATTCGCCAACCCGAACTCGCCATCACCTTGCAGCGCCTGGCCGACCACGGCCGTGACGGCTTCTATACCGGGCCCACCGCCAAGGCGCTGGTCGATGGCGTGAAGGCCGCGGGCGGCATCTGGCGCCTGGACGACCTGGCCAATTACCGCACCGCACATCGCGAGCCCTTGCGCTACCGCCTGGCCGACCAGCGCGAACTGATCAGCGCACCGCCGCCCTCGGCCGGTGGCGTTGCCCTGGCGCAGAGCCTGGCGATGCTGCAGCGGTTACCGTGGCAAAGCGCCGACAAGGTCCAGCGTGCCCATTACGTGGTGGAAGTGCTGCGCCGTGCGTACCGTGACCGTGGCCTGCTGGGCGACCCGGACTACGTCACCAACCCTGTACCGCAGTTGCTCCAGCGCTCTTACCTGACCCGGCTGGCGGACGGCATCGACGCGTACGCGGCGACTCCAAGTGCCAGTCTGCCGCCCTCGCCGACCTGGCGCGAGGGCGACCACACCACGCACTTTGCGGTGATCGATGCCGACGGCAACGCGGTGGCCGCCACCCTGTCGGTCAACCTGCCGTTTGGCGCCGCGTTCACAGCGCCCGGTACCGGTGTGGTGCTGAACAACGAGATGGACGATTTTGCCGCCGACCCGGCCGGCAGCAACAGCTATGGTCTGGCTGGCAGCCAGGCCAACGCGGTGGCGGCGGGCAAACGGCCGTTATCCAGCATGAGCCCCAGCTTCATCGAAAGCCCCAGCCAGTTCGCCGCGTTCGGTACGCCGGGGGGCAGTCGGATTCCGAGCATGGTACTGCTGTCGGTGCTGGAGTACCTGGGCGGGCAGCCAGTGGCCCGTTGGCCGGCAGTGGCGCGTTATCACCATCAGTA
The DNA here is from genome assembly GCF_010671725.1 of Pseudomonas brassicae. GTDB lineage: Bacteria > Pseudomonadota > Gammaproteobacteria > Pseudomonadales > Pseudomonadaceae > Aquipseudomonas > Aquipseudomonas brassicae. The sequence continues at coordinate 1,346 of NZ_JAAHBU010000508.1, forward strand.
CCTGCCAGATGTGATCGAGCACGAGCCGGGTGCATTCAGTGCGGCCGAGCAGCAGGCGCTGCAGGCCCGCGGCTATCAACTGAAGGATGTGGGCCGCCAGTACGGCAACCAGCAGGTGCTGTTGTGGGACAAGGCCAGCCAGACGCTGGAGGCGGCCAGCGACCCACGCGGGGTGGGCGCTGCCGAAGTGATCGCGCGCTGACCGCTACGACTGGCAGCGCGGGCAGAACACGCTGGCGCGCTGGCCCAGGGTCACGTTGCGCAACACTGTGCCACACACCTTGCACGGTTCTTCACCGCGGCCATACACGAACAGTTCCTGCTGGAAATAACCCGGCTGACCATCACCGCCAATGAAGTCGCGCAATGTGGTGCCGCCGCGCTCGATGGCATGCGCAAGTACACGCTTGATCTCGATACCCAGGCGCACATACCGCGCCCGCGAAATCCCCCCCGCCGGCCGGCGCGGGTCGATGCCCGCCGCAAACAGCGCCTCGGTCGCGTAGATGTTGCCCACCCCCACCACCACCGCGTTGTCCATGATGAACGGCTTGACCGCCATCGAGCGCCCGCGCGACTGCTGGAACAGGCGCTCGCCGTCGAACAGGTCGGTCAGCGGCTCCGGCCCCAGCCGCAGCAGCAATTCGTGCTGCTGCGGGTCGGCGGTCCACAGCATCGCGCCAAACCGGCGCGGGTCGGTGTAGCGCAGTGCCAGCCCCGACTCCAGCTCGATATCCACATGTTCGTGCTTGGCCGCCGGCAAGCCGGCTTCTACCAGGCGCAGGTTGCCCGACATGCCCAGGTGGCTGATCAGCGTGCCCACCTCGGCATTCAGCAGCAGGTACTTGGCACGCCGCTGCACCGACACGAAGCGCTGCCCGGACAGGCGCACATCCAGGTCTTCGGGGATCGGCCAGCGCAGGCGGCGCTCGCGCACCACCACACGGCTGACACGCTGCCCCTCCAGGTACGGCGCAATGCCGCGGCGGGTGGTTTCGACTTCAGGAAGTTCGGGCATGGATCAGTGTGTACCCATTTCGCGGATGGTCTGCTTGAGGTTTTCGAAGTCGTACTCCGACAGGCCCACGTAGTCGAGCACCAGGTGCCCGACGGTGTTCCATTCGTGGTCGACGCTCTGGTTGCCCAGCACCCGGTAGGAGCTGCAGATGTGCTCGGCCATCTTCAGGATCGCCAGCAGGTTCTTGAGCTGGGTATTGCGCGCCGACTCGTCGCTGAACACCGCCAGCGCGTTGTGGTGGTTGGCAATCGCCGCGCTGACATGCTCCGGCAGGCGCCAGGACTTGGCCGTGTAGTAACCGACCACCGCATGGTTGGTATTGAACACGCGGTTCTCGGTGTCGACCACGCGCTGCTCAGGCCCGGCGTTGGCATAGGCCTGCTCCAGGGTGTCCATGTAGTCGGGGAAGCGCTTGAGCATCAGCGGCACCCCGCAGTCGTGAAACAACCCCAGCGCATAGGCTTCGTCCACCGCCTGCGAGCCGATGCGCTTGGCCAGGGTCAGGCAGGTCATGGCCACGTCCTGGGCGGTGTCCCAGAACCGGTTGAGGGTGACGATGGTGGCATCGCTCATCTCGCCCTTGATCGACTGTGCGTTGATCAGGTTGATGATCGAGCGGCTGCCCAGCAGGTTCACCGCGCGCTGGATCGAGGCAATCTTGTTGGTCAGCCCGTAGTACGGCGAATTGACCAGTTTGAGCAGCGCGCCGGACAGGCCCGGGTCCTGGGCGATCAGCTTGGCGATCGTCTCCAGGTCTGGGTCGGGCATGTACTGCTCGAACTGCAGGTCGACCATGATCTGCGGCTGTGGCGGTACGCTGATGCCCTGCAGGGCTTGCTGGATCTGTTCGGGGGAGAGTTCCTGGGACATAAGTACACACTCGGGGCTGAGGGGCGATTCTAACCCCGCAGACGCACCGGGAAACACCCGTTGATGGCATCAGAAACACTTTGCCGGCGCATGGAGGGCTATTTGTCGCGCGCTGAGCCGTGTGCCCGGCCGACGCGCTATACTCCCGCTCTTTTTTCCGGAGCGACGTCATGTCCCTGCCCAGCCTTCGCCTCAAAGCCAACGCCGACCGTCGCCTGCGCGCCGGCCACCTGTGGGTGTACAGCAACGAAATCGACGTCGCCGCGACCCCGCTGCATGGCTTCAAGGCCGGCGACCAGGCGGTACTCGAAGGTGCCGGCGGCAAGCCGCTGGGCATCGTCGCCATGAGCCCCAACAACCTGATCTGCGCACGCCTGCTGTCGCGCGACGCCAAGCTGGCGCTGGACAAGTCGCTGCTGGTGCACCGCATCAACGTGGCCCTGTCGCTGCGCGAGCGTCTGTTCGACAAACCGTTCTATCGCCTGGTGTACGGCGACTCGGACCTGCTGCCGGGCCTGGTGGTCGACCGTTTCGGCGACATCCTGGTGGTGCAGCTGGCCTCGGCCACCATGGAACAGCACAAGGACGACGTGATCGCCGCCCTGGTGCAGGTGCTCAAGCCAAGCGGCATCCTGTTCAAGAACGACTCGGCGGCACGTGATGCCGAGGGCCTGAACCGCTACGTCGAAACCGTGTTCGGCCTGGTGCCGGAGTGGGTCGCGCTGGAAGAGAACGGCGTGAAGTTCGAAGCGCCGGTGATGGAAGGCCAGAAGACCGGCTGGTTCTACGACCACCGCATGAACCGCGCGCGCCTGGCACCGTACGTCAAAGGCAAGCGTGTGCTTGACCTGTTCAGCTACATCGGTGGCTGGGGCGTGCAGGCCGGTGCGTTTGGCGCCAGTGAAGTGTTCTGCGTGGATGCGTCGAGCTTTGCCCTTGATGGCGTGGAGCGCAACGCGGCGCTCAACGGCATTGCCGAGCAGGTCACCTGCGTCGAAGGCGACGTGTTCGAGGCGCTGCGTGAGCTCAAGGCTGCCGAGGAGCGTTTCGACGTGATCGTGGCCGACCCGCCTGCGTTCATCAAGCGCAAGAAAGACCTGAAGAACGGTGAAGGCGCCTACCGCCGCCTGAACGAGCAGGCCATGCGCCTGCTGAGCAAGGACGGCATCCTGGTCAGTGCGTCGTGCTCGATGCACCTGCCCGAAGACGACCTGCAGAACATCCTGCTGACCAGCGCCCGTCACCTGGACCGCAACATGCAGCTGCTTGAGCGCGGCGGCCAGGGCCCGGACCATCCGGTGCACCCGGCGATCCCGGAGACCCGCTACATCAAGAGCATCACCTGCCGCCTGCTGCCCAACAGCTGAGTGCGGTGAATCAAAAATCCCGGCTGGTGCCGGGATTTTTTTGTCTGGGCAGTGCCCTACTTGCCTGGCTGTGTATAACGCTGCACGCCCAGCTCTTGGCCATCGACTTCCAGCGTCTTGTAGCGCGGGCGCACCAGCTTGAGCGTGCCCTGGCGCATCTGTTCGATCAGCTTGCGCCCCTTGGCACCACCCTCCAGCCGCGCCACATCACGCCATACGCCATGCTCGCGTGCGTACACGAGCACCGACGTGGAGTACGCTTGCTTGGACACCACCAGCACCTCGCTGGCCCCATCACCGTCCATGTCCACCTGCCAGGCCACGCAGCCAGGGCCGCTGCAGTGGATGGCAGTGGCCGACACCTGTAACAGTTGCGCACTGCCCTCAGCCTCTGGGCCGACCCATTCCAGCTTCGGCCCATACTCGCGCGGCGACATGTTCAGCGGCTCTGCCTCCAGCAAACGGTCAGCCAGCACCTCGCGGGCCGGCGCATCCAGAATCTGCCCCTCCTTGACCAGCCGCGACAACCGCTCGAACTGCGCCACTCCAGGCTCGCCAAGGCGATGGCGCAAGGTGCGCATGTCAAATGCCTCAGCCGGCGTACGCCCACTCAGCAGTCGCTCGACCTGATTGGCGGCGCTGTGGGCCATGGGGTCAAGCACGGGCGTGAACACCAACAGCAGCAGCACAAAACTCAACAACGCAATCAGCGGGTTGCTGCGTCGCAGGCTACCCAGCCAGATCGCCTGCCGCGGCCGTGCGGCCCACAGCGCAGCCAGGCTGTGCACCAGGGCAATGCCCACCAGCAACAGGGCGAGGAAACGCTGGGGCGTCAGGCCATACTGGTCGATGCGCAGCCAGCTCGAGTAACTGGCCAGCAGCATCAATACCGGCAGGCACATCAGGCTGATGTTCACCAGCAGCTTCAGCGGCCGGGCATAGACGGCATCCTGCTCGCCATCCTGGAACACCCCATTGACCAGGAACAGCGTGCTGCCCACCAGGCACAACAGGATGCTGGTGGAATGGCCGGTGCTGAAGATCGGCTCGACACCCGTGAGCGCCAGCGCCAGGGTAAACACTACGGCAATCAGTGCGCACAGCGGCAGCAGGTAGCGGCAGACGGTAAGCAGCACATTGCGCAACAGGCCGATGACCTTGTCGTTGTCACGGCCCATGTGCATGCCCAGCGCGAAGAACAGCGGCAGGGCACCGAACATGAAGTAATACGAACCCACCGCATCGCGCGCAAAGGGCGCGCCAAGCAGGGCAAACAGCTGGCCGCACAACCAGAACAGCAGCCAGAATGCGAGCATCACCAGCAACGCCAGCAGCACGATGAAGGCGTTGTTCCAGGCATGCTGGAACAGGTCTCGATAGCGCACGCGGCGGCCCTCGCGGGTCGGCCAGCTGAGCACGAACGCGGTGCCGATGTAGGTCATCACAATGGCCGCGGACACCCAGCGCATCCATAGCCAGTGGCCGACGTCCTGGGCGTACAGCCACGCGGACATGCCGCCATCAGCAGGGCCAAAGCGCCCGCCAGCAGCCAGGTGCCGCGTTGGCGCAGCTGATGGCCGAGCAGTTGCAGGTTGAGCCCGCCGACCAGTGCCAGTGTGCTGGTGAACGCCGCCAGCACCGGCTGACGATAGAACAGGCCACTGGACAGCAGCAGCGCCTGGACCACGGCGATGGCAAGGTAATACAGCACAGGGCGGTTCAGCGTGGGCATTCCAAATCCTTTTGCGGGGGTGCACAAGGCGCGCAGTCTAGGGCCAACTGCAGCGCCCGACCAGAGCATGGTTGGTCTATCTGTTGCGTGACACGGAGGCTTCGACCCCATCGATTTCCAGTGTCAGGTAGCGCGGCCGTACCGGCTTGAGCGTGCCCTGGCGGATCTGCTCGATCAGCACGTCACTGCCCTTGAGCCCGTCCAGGCGCGACTCGTCGCGCCACACGCCATTGTCACGCACGTACAGAAACGCCGCGTGGGTGTACGCATGCTTGGGCACCAGCAACACTTCGTTGACGCCATCGTCGTCCATGTCCACCTGCCACGCCACGCAACCCTCACTGCCGCACTGGGTCCGCGTCAACGAGACCTCCAGCAACTGCGCACTGTCTTCAGGCGCTGGCCCTACCCACTCAAGCTTGGGCCCGTAGGCGTCCCGCGAGCGGTCCACCGGGTCGGTCTTCACGATGAGCCTGGCCAACTGTTCACGGCCGCGGGCATCGAGGATCTGCCCCTGTTCGAGCGACTTCGACAAGGCCTCGAACTGCTGGACACCCGCGGCGCCGAACTGGTGACGCAAGGTGTGCATGTCGAACTGGTCGACCGGCGTACGCCCGCTCAACAGCCGCTCGACCTGGTTGGCGGCACTGTAGGCCAATGGATTGAGGACCGGTGTGAACACCAGCATCAGCAACACGAAACTCAGCAGTGCAATCATTGGGTTGCTGCGACGCAGGCTGCCCAGCCACACCGCCTGGCGCGCCAGCACCGCCCACAGTGCCGCCAGGCTGTGCACCAGGGCAATGCCGATCAGCAGCATCGCGAGGAAGCGGTCCGGCGTCAGCCCGTACTGCTCGATGCGCAACCCGCTCGCGTAGCCTGCCAGCGCCACCAGCAACGGCAGGCAGGCCAGGCTGACGTTCACCAGCAGCTTCAGGGGGTTGGCGTAGCCGGCGTTGTGCTCGCCGTCCTGCAACACGCCATTGACCAGAAACAGCGTGAAGCCCACCAGGCACAGCAGGATGCCGGTGGAGTGGCCGGTGCTGAAGATCGGCTCGACCCCGCTGACCGCCAGCGCCAGGGTGAACACCACGACGATCAGTGCGCACAGCGGCAACAGGTAGCGGCACACGGTCAGCAGCACATTGCGCAGCAGGCCGATGACCTTGGCGTTGTCGCGGCCCATGCGAATGCCCAGCGAGAAAAAGAACGGCAGGCCGAGGGCAATGAAGAATGGATCGGACACCCGCTCGCTGACCTGCGGCGCGCCGAGCATCGTGAACAGCCGCCCGCACAGCCAGAGCAGCAGCCAGAACGCCAGGGTCACCAGCCATGCCAGCAGCACGATGAACGCCGTGTTCCAGGCGTGCTGGAACAGGTCTGCATAACGCAGGCGAACGCCTTCGCCAGTTGGCCAACTGAGCACGAAGGCGGTGCCGATGTAGGTCAGCACCACCGAGGCCAGGCACCAGTGAATCAGCACCCAGTCGGTTCCGGCCTGGACGTACGCCCAGGCGGACATGCCGGCCATCAGCAGCGCCAGGCCGCTCACCAGCCACAGGGTACCGCGCCGGCGCACCGTACTGCCGAGCAGTTGCAGGTTGAGCCCGCCGACCAGCGCCAGTACGCCGGCAAACACACCGAGCACCGGCTGATGCAGGACATAGCCGCTGATCAGCAGCGGCCCCTGCACCAGGGCTATCGCCAGGTAATACAGCATGGAGCGGTTCAGCGCGGGCATTTCAAATCCTTTTGGGCGTGCACGGGGCGCGCAGTCTAGGGCCAACCGCCTGCGCACGGCTAGTCAGATATCCAGCACCTGCGAGGCGATCCCGAAGTACACCAGCACCCCTGCCGCATCCGCGATCGAGGTCACCAGCGGGCCACTCGCCGTGGCCGGGTCCAGGCCCAGGCGGCTGAGCAGGAACGGCAAGCTCATGCCGATCAAGCTGCCCACCAGTACGATCACCAGCATGCTGCTGGCCACGATGAACGCCACGTCGGACCCGCCACGCAACGCGCCCAGCGAGGCCACCGCCACGGCCATGCTCAGGCCCAGCAGCAGCGCCACACCGCACTCGCGCCCCAGCATCGACAACCAGTCACGCAGCACCACCTCGCCGGTGGCCAGCCCGCGCACCATCAGCGTGGCCGACTGCGCGCCCGCATTGCCGCCGCTGTCCACCAGCAACGGCAGGAAGAACACCAGCACGATGTTGGCCGCAATGGTGTCTTCGAATGCCGCGATGCCGGCGCCCGAGAACAGGTTGCCAAACACCAGCAACACCAGCCAGAACACCCGCTTGCGGTACAGCAAGCCGATGCTGGCGGTCTTCAGGTTGCCGATGCGCGTGGCGATCAGCGCGCCCTTGTGGAAGTCTTCGGTGGCCTCCTCCACCACTACGTCCATTGCATCGTCACACGTGACGATGCCTACCAGGCGCGCCTGCTCATCCAGCACCGGCAATGCCGGCAGGTCGTGATGACTGATCAGCCGCGCCACCGACTCCTGGCTTGCCGCCACGGTGACACTCACCACCGGCTTGACCATCAGTTGCGCCACCGGCGTGTCGGGCGCCGCCAGGATCAGTTCGCGCAACGACAAGGTCCCGAGCAGGCGCCGCTGCTCGTCGAGCACGTAGGCCTGGTAGAGGGCCTGGGCATCCGCTGCCTCGCGGCGCAATGCGTCGATCGCCTGGGCGGCAGTGAGGTCCACCGCCACACGGGCATACGCGCTGCTCATCAAGGCCCCCGCCGTGCCTTCGGCATGGCTGCAGACGCGCCGCAGGTCATCGCGCTCGGCCTGGGCCTGGGCCCGCTCGGTGTAGAGGTGCGAAGCGCAAGGGGCATGCGCAAATTCAAGGTGCTTCATAGTGCTCTCCAGGCACCCGCGCAGGGTGCCGTGGAGCCGCACGACAGGACGCGTCAGCTCACAGGCGCCCCGCCGCCGGGTGCGGTCGGTGCCAGAATGTAAGTTCGTGATGAACTGAAACTGGGAAGGTCCATTGACGGTGTCGTCTCGTAAGCCGCACATGCGGCGCGGGGATAGTAGCCATGTCGCACGCACGGCGACACCCTGCACAGGTCATTTCTGAAATGTCCTACATCCATTCACCGACGAGCGAAAACGCCCATCCGGCCAATGCGCCATTCCTTCCCGCCGCCAGCGGTGTAGAATCGGCCTATTCATCGCCAGTCATCCCCGGCGGGTTTATGAGCTCTGGTCGAGCCCTCGGCGATCCCGTGGCGTTTTCGGCCTCATCCGTACCAGCGGCCACCTGCCTTCGGTACAAAGGACCAGAGAAGCTCACTCCCCTTTTTGTTACCTGATTAGCCGCCAGGAGTGCTTCATGCCTGATTACCGCTCGAAAACGTCCACCCACGGTCGCAACATGGCCGGCGCACGCGCCCTGTGGCGCGCCACCGGCATGAAAGACGCCGACTTCAAGAAGCCGATCATCGCCATCGCCAACTCGTTCACCCAGTTCGTCCCGGGCCACGTGCACCTGAAGGACCTGGGCCAGCTGGTGGCCCGCGAGATCGAGCGCGTCGGCGGCGTGGCCAAGGAATTCAACACCATCGCGGTGGATGACGGCATCGCCATGGGCCATGACGGCATGCTCTATTCGCTGCCAAGCCGCGAGATCATCGCCGACTCGGTCGAGTACATGGTCAACGCGCACTGCGCCGACGCCATCGTGTGCATCTCCAACTGCGACAAGATCACCCCCGGCATGCTGATGGCCGCGCTGCGCCTGAACATCCCGGTGATCTTCGTGTCCGGCGGCCCGATGGAAGCCGGCAAGACCAAACTGGCCAGCCACGGCCTGGACCTGGTCGACGCCATGGTGATCGCTGCCGACAGCTCGGCCAGTGACGAAAAAGTCGCCGAGTACGAGCGCAGCGCCTGCCCGACCTGCGGTTCGTGCTCCGGCATGTTCACCGCCAACTCGATGAACTGCCTGACCGAAGCCCTGGGCCTGGCCCTGCCGGGCAACGGTTCGACCCTGGCCACCCACAGCGACCGCGAGCAGTTGTTCCTGCAGGCCGGGCGCACCATCGTCGAACTGTGCCAGCGCTACTACGGCGACAACGACGAATCGGTACTGCCGCGCAATGTCGCCAACTTCAAGGCGTTCGAGAACGCCATGATGCTGGACATCGCCATGGGCGGTTCGACCAACACCATCCTGCACCTGCTGGCCGCCGCCCAGGAAGCCGAGATCGACTTCGACCTGCGCGACATCGATCGCCTGTCGCGCAGCGTGCCGCAGCTGTGCAAGGTGGCGCCGAACATCCAGAAGTACCACATGGAAGACGTGCACCGCGCCGGCGGCATCTTCAGCATCCTCGGTTCGCTGGCCCGTGGCGGCCTGCTGCACACCGACCTGCCGACCGTGCACAGCCGCAGCATGGAAGAAGCCATCGCCAAGTGGGACATCACCCAGACCGACGATGAAGCCGTGCACCACTTCTTCAAGGCCGGCCCGGCCGGTATCCCGACCCAGACCGCGTTCAGCCAGTCGACCCGTTGGGAAACCCTCGATGACGACCGTGAGAACGGCTGCATCCGCAGCTTCGAGCACGCCTATTCGAAAGAAGGCGGCCTGGCCGTGCTGTACGGCAACATCGCGCTGGACGGTTGCGTGGTGAAGACTGCCGGCGTGGACGAGTCGATCCACGTGTTCGAAGGCAACGCCAAGATCTTCGAAAGCCAGGACAGCGCGGTGCGCGGCATTCTGGCCGACGAAGTGCAGGCCGGCGACATCGTGATCATCCGTTACGAAGGCCCCAAAGGCGGCCCGGGCATGCAGGAAATGCTGTACCCAACCTCGTACCTGAAGTCCAAGGGCCTGGGCAAAGCCTGTGCACTGCTGACCGACGGGCGTTTCTCGGGCGGCACCTCGGGCCTGTCGATCGGCCATGCTTCGCCAGAGGCGGCAGCCGGTGGCGCGATTGGCCTGGTGCGCGACGGCGACAAGGTGCTGATCGACATTCCCAACCGTTCGATCAACCTGTTGGTCAGCGATGAGGAACTGGCGGTACGCCGTGCCGAGCAGGACCAGAAGGGCTGGAAGCCGGTCGAGAAGCGTCCGCGCAAGGTGACCACGGCACTCAAAGCCTATGCCCTGCTGGCCACCAGTGCCGACAAGGGCGCGGTGCGCAACAAGGCGATGCTGGATGGGCTGTAAGGCCTCGCGGCAATGAAGAACCGGCGCCCAGGCGCCGGTTTTTTTTTGAGCCTGCGTTGGCCTCTTCGCTGGCAAGCCAGCTCCCACAGGTACCCCGCCGTTCTCAGTGCACGTGATTATCCTGTGGGAGCTGGCTT
>NZ_JAAHBU010000509.1 GCF_010671725.1 Pseudomonas brassicae
GGCTTGCCAGCGAAGGGGCACTCAAGCCGGCAACAGAATCCCGAAGGTATTGGCGCCCGCCTGGCTACGTGCAAACACGCTGCCCCCATGCATCAGCGCAATCGCCTTGACGATGGCCAGCCCCAGCCCATGGTTGCCGGTGGCGCCATGGCTGCGCGCCGCATCCACCCGGTAGAACCGTTCGAACAGGCGCGGTAGATGCTCGCCGTCGATCGCCGGCCCCGGGTTGCTTACCGCAATGCATACCTGATCGCCCGTCTGCTCGATGCTCACCCGGATCACCTGCTGGCGTGCTGTGTGCTGCACCGCATTGTTGATCAGGTTGATCAATGCCCGGCGCAACTGCGCCTTCTCGATCCTGGCGCGGGCATCGCCACTGACTTGCACGCGCACCTGGGCGTCTTCGAGGATGTAGTCCAGGTAGTCCAGGGTGGTGGCCACCTCTTCGGCCAGCGAGCTGCTGGTCAGTGCAGTGGCCTTGTTGCCCTGGTCGGCACTGGCCAGGAACAGCATGTCGTTGACGATGCTGCGCAGCCGTTCCAGCTCTTCGAGGTTCGATTGCAGCACCTCGAAGTAATGCTCGGCACTGCGCCCACGGGTCAGTGCCACCTGGGTCTGGCCGATCAGGTTGGTCAGCGGCGAACGCAGCTCATGCGCCACATCGGCATTGAACCCCTCCAGCCGCGAGTAGGCCTGGTCGACCCGCTCCAGGGTGGCATTGAAGGCGCTGGCAAACTGCTCCAGCTCAGGTGGCAGGTCGGCCACGCGCAAGCGTCCACTCAGGCGCGGCGGCGCCAGTTGCTGCACCTCCATCGACAGTTCACGCAACGGCCGCAGGCCAATGCGCGCGGCCCAGTAGCCCAGCGCCGAGGCCAGCAGTACGCCCACCACCGCCAGGCTGATCAGCGCCACCAGCAAGGTGTGCTGGGTGTGCCAGAAGGTTTCGGTGTCGATACCCAGCAGAAAGCGCAGCGGTGGGCGCTGGTCCTGTGCCGGCAGGTCGCTGACCAGCACCTTGTACGGGTAAGGGTGGCCCGCCAACTGTAGGTCGCGCATGCCCACGGGGCCCGCGGCGAACGCGCGGATTTCAGCGTCGGGCTGGCCGTATTCGTAACGGGCATCGGCGCTGACCACCCAGAAGCGGATGCGCCGGTCTTCTTCGCTCAGCAGGCTGAGCTTGTGGCTGATCTTGGCCCAGTGCTCCGGCGTGCCGTAGCGGGTCAGCGCGATTCCAGCACGCTGTAGCGTGCGTCCAGCTCCGCCTCTGGCAGCAGGTCCAGGCTGCGGTCGACCTGCTTGTACAGGGCGCCGCCGATC
>NZ_JAAHBU010000051.1 GCF_010671725.1 Pseudomonas brassicae
CATGGTACGTTGCAACAAATGTGGGCGCTGGCAAGGCGAGTCGTCGCACCGCAGCTACCACATTTGTTGCAACGCGCCATGGTCTGACAGATAGGCGTCGCCAGCCTTGGTGGCCCGGCGAACAATCTGGGTGTAGCCACGACGTGCCAGCTATCAAGCCCCCCGCGAAGCCTCCAGCGCCTGCGCCAGATCCGCCAGGATGTCATCGCTGTGCTCGATACCAATCGACAACCGCACCATGTCACGCGGCACACCCGCCTTTTCCAACTCGTCATCATTCAACTGACGATGCGTAGTAGACGCCGGATGACACGCCAGCGACTTGGCATCACCAATGTTCACCAAACGCACCACCAGCTTCAATGCATCGATGAACCGCGCTCCAGCCTCCTGGCCACCCTTGATCCCGAACGACAGGATCGACGCAGGCTTGCCTTCGGTGTAACGCACCGCCAAGGCATGCTCCGGATGATCCGGCAGGCCGGCATACTTCACCCACGCCACCTGCTCATGCGCCTTGAGGTAGTGGGCCACCTTCAACGCATTCTCGGTGTGCCGCTCCATGCGCAAGGCCAGGGTCTCCAGGCCCTGCAGGATCAGGAACGCATTGAACGGCGACAACGCCGCCCCGGTGTTGCGCAACGGCACCACGCGGCAACGCCCAATGAACGCCGCCGGGCCAAAGGCCTCGGTATAGGTCACGCCGTGGTAGGACGGGTCGGGGGTGTTGAGCAAGGCAAACCGCTGCTTGTGCTCGGCCCACGGGAACGTGCCCGAATCGATCACGATGCCACCAATGCTGGTGCCGTGCCCACCGATGTACTTGGTCAGCGAGTGCACCACCACGTCAGCACCATGCTCGAACGGCCGGCACAGGATCGGCGTGGCCACGGTGTTGTCGACAATCAGCGGCACGCCATGGCGGTGCGCCGCATCGGCCAACGCTCGCAGGTCGACGATGTTGCCGGCCGGGTTGCCGATCGACTCGCAGAACACTGCCTTGGTCTTGTCGTCGATCAGCGCTTCCAGCGCAGCAATGTCGTCATGCGCGGCAAAGCGGGTCTGGATGCCGTAGCGCGGCAAGGTGTGCGCCAGCAGGTTGTAGGTGCCGCCATACAGCTTGGCCACCGAGACGATGTTGTCGCCGGCCTCGGCCACGGTCTGGATCGCGTAGGTGATGGCCGCCATGCCCGATGCCACCGCCAGCGCACCGACACCGCCCTCCAGGGCCGCCATGCGCTGTTCCAGCACGTCGTTGGTGGGGTTCATGATGCGGCTGTAGATATTGCCCGCGACCTTCAGGTCGAACAGGTCGGCCCCATGCTGGGTGTCGTCGAAGGCAAACGAGGTGGTCTGGTAGATCGGCACCGCAACCGCTTTGGTGGTCGGATCGGGGCTGAAGCCCGCGTGGATCGCCAAGGTTTCCAGCTTCATGAGGCAGTCGTTCCTTGAAAGGTCATGGGGAGCCAGAGCATGCGCGGCCAGCGAAGCCAAGGTCAAGCCTTGCACCTTCGGGCGCTCGAACCGAAAATGCCGGTACTTTCGCGCAGCAGATCAGCCAGGCCGCACTGGCACGCGTGCCGCCACCGGACCGCAGCGCCGCCACGCCAGCCACCGGCGATTGAGGTAAGCTGGCCAACCTGTTCACCCTTGTGTTCCCCACGCCCCGGCCCTGCGCCACCGGGCGCCGCCTTGCCGATTGGAATCCCGATGCAACCTACACGCAAACTCCTCCGACTCGCGCCCCTGCGCGCCGATGTCCTGGCCGGCCTGACCACCGCCTTCGCCCTGGTGCCCGAGTGCATCGCCTTTGCCCTGGTCGCGCACCTCAACCCGCTGATGGGCCTGTACGGCGCCTTCATCATCTGCACCCTGACCGCGCTGTTCGGCGGGCGCCCGGGCATGGTCTCCGGCGCCGCCGGCTCGATGGCCGTGGTGATCGTTGCGCTGGTGGTGCAACACGGCGTGCAGTACCTGCTGGCCACGGTGTTGCTGGGCGGGTTGATCATGCTGCTGTTCGGCCTGCTACGCCTGGGCAAGCTGGTGCGCCTGGTGCCGTACCCGGTGATGCTCGGCTTCGTCAATGGCCTGGCGATCGTCATTGCGCTGGCCCAGCTCGAACACTTCAAGGACGGCCAGCTGTGGCTCGCTGGGACGGCGCTGTACCTGATGCTGGGCCTGGTGGCGCTGACCATGGCGATCGTCTACGTGCTGCCGCGCCTGACCCGCAGCGTACCCCCCGCGCTGGTGGCGATCCTGGGTGTGGGCCTGCTGGTGTACCTGTTCGACCTGCCCACCCGCACCCTCGGCGACATGGCGCACATCGCCGGCGGCTTGCCGATGCTGGCGCTGCCGCAACTGCCGTGGAGCCTGCAGACCCTGTATATCATCGCCCCCTACGCGGTGCTGATGGCCATGGTCGGCCTGCTGGAAACCCTGCTGACGCTCAACCTCACCGATGAGATCACCGAAAGCCGCGGCCATCCCGACCGTGAGTGCGTCGCCCTCGGGGCCGCCAACATGGTCTCGGGGCTGTGCGGTGGCATGGGCGGTTGCGCCATGATCGGACAGACCGTGATCAACCTCAGTTCTGGCGGGCGCGGGCGCCTGTCCGGCGTGGTGGCCGGGCTGATGGTGCTGATGTTCGTGCTGTTTCTGGCGCCGCTGATCGAGCGCATCCCGCTGGCGGCGCTGGTGGGGGTGATGTTCGTGGTGGCGCAGCAGACCTTCGCCTGGGCTTCGCTGCGGGTGCTGCACAAGGTCCCGGTCAACGATGTGCTGGCCATCGTGGCGGTCACGCTGGTGACGGTGTTCACCGACCTGGCCATGGCCGTGCTGTTCGGCATCGTCATCGCCGCGCTGAACTTCGCCTGGCAGCAGGCGCGCGAACTGTACGCCGACAGCAGCCTCCAGGCAGACGGCAGCAAGCTCTACCGTGCGCACGGCACCTTGTTCTTTGCCTCGGTCACGACGTTTCTGAACCAGTTCAGCCACGCCGACGACCCGGCCGAGGTCACCCTGGACTGTGCACACCTGCGGGTGGTGGACTATTCGGCGATTGCCGCCATCAAGACCCTGCGCGAGCGCTACGCCAAGGCCGGCAAGCACCTGCGCGTGGTGCACCTCACCGAGCGCTGCAAGCAACTGCTCAAGCGTGCGGGGGTGCCGCACGCTTGATCAGCCCTGCTTCTTGATGATCGCATCGGCAATACTCGCCGGCGCCTCGGCATACTTGGTGAACTCCATCGTGTAGCTGGCCCGGCCCTGGGTCATCGAGCGCATCTGCGTGGAGTAGCCGAACATCTCGCCCAGCGGCACCTCGGCGCGTACCACCTTGCCGGCCGGGGTGTCTTCACCTTCCTGGATCAGCCCGCGGCGCCGGCTCAGGTCGCCAAGGATGTCGCCCTGGTACTCCTCGGGCGTCACCACCTCGACCTTCATCACCGGTTCCAGCAGTACCGCAGCGCCTTTTTGCGCCAGCTGCTTGGTGGCCATCGACGCCGCCACCTTGAACGCCATCTCGTTGGAGTCGACGTCATGGTACGAGCCATCGAATACCGTGGCCTTCAGGCCGATCAATGGGTAGCCGGCCAGCACGCCGTTCTTCATCTGGTCCTCGATGCCTTTCTGGATCGCCGGGATGTACTCGCGGGGTATCACGCCGCCGACCACTTCGTTGACGAACTCCAGGCCTTCCTTGCCCTCGTCGCCGGGGGCGAAGCGGATCCAGCAATGCCCGTATTGCCCGCGCCCACCGGACTGGCGCACGAACTTGCCCTCGATCTCGCAGGTGTTGCGGATCTTCTCGCGGTAGGCCACCTGCGGCTTGCCGACGTTGGCCTCGACGTTGAACTCGCGTTTCATGCGGTCGACGATGATGTCCAGGTGCAGCTCGCCCATGCCGGAAATGATGGTCTGCGCGGTTTCCTCGTCGGTGCGTACCCGGAACGACGGGTCTTCCTGGGCCAGCTTGCTCAGGGCGATGCCCATTTTTTCCTGGTCGGCCTTGGTCTTGGGCTCTACCGCCACCGAGATCACCGGGTCGGGGAAGTCCATGCGTTCGAGGATGATCGGCTTGTTGATGTCGCACAGGGTGTCGCCGGTGGTCACGTCCTTCATGCCGATGAGTGCGGCGATGTCGCCGGCGCACACGGCCTTGATCTCGGCGCGCTGGTTGGCGTGCATCTGCACCATGCGCCCCACGCGCTCCTTCTTGCCCTTGACCGAGTTGAGCACCGCATCGCCCGAGTTCAACACCCCTGAATACACCCGGGCAAAGGTCAGCGTACCGACGAAGGGGTCGGTGGCGATCTTGAACGCCAGGGCCGAGAACGGTTCGTTGTCGTCGGCGTGGCGCTCCAGGTGCTTGTCTTGGTGGTCGGGGTCGGTGCCATTGATCGAGGCGATTTCGGACGGGGCAGGCAGGTAGTCGATCACCGCGTCGAGCATCAGCGGCACGCCTTTGTTCTTGAACGACGAGCCGCAGATGGCGGGCACGATTTCGTTGGCCAGGGTGCGCTTGCGCAGGCCGGCCTTGATTTGCGCGTTGCTCAGCTCCTCGCCGTTCAGGTACAGCTCCATGAACTCGTCGTTGGCTTCGGCGGCTGCCTCGACCATGTGCGCACGCCACTCGTTGGCCAGCTCCTGCAGGTCTGCCGGGATCTGTTCTTCGCGATAACTGGTGCCATTGTCGTCGTCATTCCAGTAGATGGCCTTCATCCGGAGCAGGTCGATCTGCCCGATGAAGTGTTCTTCGGCGCCGATCGCCAGCTGGATCGGTACCGGGTGGTGGCCCAGGCGCTTGTCGATCTGCTTGACCACGCGCAGGAAGTCGGCGCCCTGGCGGTCCATCTTGTTCACGTAGGCCAGGCGCGGCACATGGTATTTGTTGGCCTGGCGCCAGACGGTCTCGGACTGCGGTTCGACCCCGTCGGCGCCGCTGAACACCACCACCGCGCCGTCGAGCACGCGCAGCGAGCGCTCCACCTCGATGGTGAAGTCGACGTGGCCGGGGGTGTCGATGATGTTGAAGCGGTATTTGTCGGGGAACTGCTTGGTCGAGCCTTGCCAGAAGGCGGTGGTAGCGGCGGAGGTGATGGTGATGCCGCGTTCCTGTTCCTGGGCCATCCAGTCCATGGTGGCGGCACCGTCGTGCACTTCGCCCATCTTGTGGTTGACCCCGGTGTAGAACAGGATGCGTTCGGTGGTGGTGGTCTTGCCCGCGTCGACGTGGCGACGATACCGATATTGCGGTACAGCTCGATGGGGGTGGTGCGCGCCATGGTCGTTCACCTGTGCAAGCGGCGGGCAGCCTGTGGCCCGGGTTCTTCCAGTTAAGCAGAAGAATGCGCAGGTGCCGCTACCGGTCGGCGCGCGTGTTCAGACCTCTACGGTGTAGCTCAGGCCCAGCTCGTCGCCGGGTACGCCGCGGATGCCCCAGTTTTCGCGTGGGGTCTCGAACAGGGTGATTTCGATGTCCTGGGGGTGGATGCCGGTATGTTCGCCGATGCGCTGGAACAGCTGACGGATCAGGTCTTTTTTCGCGGCGGTGCTACGGCCTTCGAACAGGCTGATCTCGATGATCAGGTAGTGTTGCGAGCGGTCCTGCGGGTAGAGGAAATCGGCGGGGTCCAGGGCGATGTAGCGCTGGAAGCGTTTTTCCACCGGGTACTGCAGGGCGTTCATGACGGCGCCGTGGATGGCGTCGGCGAGGGCGCCGCGGTGTTGGTCGAGGGTGGTGCGCAATCCGTAGATCTTGATCTGGGCCATGGCAACGATCCGTGTAGGGCGGGGGGAGTGCATCGTGGCGGATGGCCCTTTCGCTGGCAAGCCAGCTCCCACAGGGCCCGTCGTGATCTCGCCATCACCGCTGTGGCTGTGGGAACTGGCTGGCTAGCTCCTTCATGGCCAATTGTGATCTCGCCATCACCGCTGTGGCTGTGGGAACTGGCTGGCTAGCTCCTTCATAGCCAATTGTGATCTCGCCATCACCGCTGTCACTGTGGGAGCTGGCTTGCCAGCGAAGAGGCCCCGGAGGTTACTCAGACCTCGGTCCAGCGCCCATCCCCCGCGTTCGACTGCACGCACGCTTCGATGAAGGCCATGCCGCGCACGCCGTCCTCGGCGGTGGGGCACAGCAGCGACTGGGCACTCGGTGCACGCTGCTCGCGACGCGCCATGATGCGCTCGGCCGCTTCGCTGTAGATGTTGGCGAACGCCTCCAGCAAGCCTTCCGGCTGCCCCGCCTTGATACGTGTCGACAACTTCGCCGACTCGCTCAGCCACGCCTCGCCACGGCGCAGGATCTGGTGCGGCTGGTCCTGATGGCGCAGTTCGAGGCGGTCCGGCTCTTCCTGGTGCCAGTAGATCGAGCCGGTCGAACCGAATACCCGCAGCTGCAGGCCATGGCGGTGGCCGGCGGCGACGAAGCTGGCCCAGAGCATGCCGCGTGCGCCGTTGGTCAAGCGCAGCTTCACGTGCGCGTTGTCGTCCGACTGGCGCCCTGGCACCAGTGTGCTCAGCTCGGCCGAGACCTGGCTGACCTCCTGCCCGCTGACAAAGCGCAGCAACTGGTGCGCATGCACCCCCACATCGGCCAGCACCGACGACGCCCCGGCCTGTGCCGGGTCGGTGCGCCAGGCCAGCGCCTTGACCCCCTGCTGTTCCAGCGGGTGGGTGCCGAATGCACTGGCGTGCTCCACCTGCACCAGGCGCACCTCGCCGATGGCGCCACGGGCGATCAGCTCACGGGCTTCACGCACCAGTGGGTAGCCACTGTAGTTGTGGGTCAGCAGGTGCAGCGCCGGGCCCCTGCGTGCGCGCTCCAGCAACTGGTGCGCCTCGGCCAGGCTGGAGGCCAGCGGCTTGTCGCAGATCACGTCGATGCCCTGGTCGAGAAATGCCAGGCTGGCCGGCACGTGCACGGTATTGGGCGCCATGATCGCAACCGCTTGCACACCGTCAGGGCGTGCCGCTTCGGCACGGCCATGCTCTGGTGGTCGGCATACACCCGATCAGGCGCCACGCCATAGGCCTGGGCGGCCGCGTGATTGCGCGCCGGGTCGCGGGCAAACACGCCGGCCACCAGCTCGAAGTGGCCGTCCAGTTGTGCGGCATAGCGGTGGGTGGCGCCGATCGAGGATTCCAGGCCACCGCCGACAAAGCCCAGGCGCAGACGTTGGCTGGGGTTGGCGACGGTCTTCATGGCAGGTCTCCTTGCGCGGTGCGCTGCAGGTGGGCGAAGTGGCGGATGGCAAGCGCGTAGCCATGGGTGCCGAAACCCGCCAGCACGGCCGTGGCCACCAGCGATACATAGGAGTGATGACGGAACGCTTCGCGGCGGTGCACGTTGGAAATGTGTACCTCGATCACCGGCACTTCGGCGGCGATCAGCGCGTCGTGGATCGCCACCGAGGTGTGGGTCCAGGCGCCGGGGTTGATCACGATGCCGGCCACCCGGCCACGGGCCTGGTGGATCCAGTCGATCATCTGGCCTTCGTGGTTGGTCTGCTGGAACTCGATGCTCAGTTCCAGCTCGGCGCCGGTGCCTCGGCACAGGGTTTCGACATCCGCCAGGGTTTCGCGGCCATAGACTTCGGGCTGGCGCAGGCCCAGCATGTTCAGGTTGGGGCCGTTGAGTACGAGCAGGGTGGGCATGGGCGGGTTTCCGTTCAAGTAAGGTGCGGGGGGGGCGTCGCTGTCAGAGCTGCTGGATGTTCACCGTGTGGCCAGTGCGCGCGGCTTCGCCGATGGCGTCGATGACCTGCAGGTTGCGCAGGCCGTCGCGCACGCTGACCAGTGGCTCGGCGTGGCCGCGTATCACCTGGCAGAAATGCGCCAGCTGGCGTGCCAGCGGGTCGGCCTCCTCGAGGCTGGCGGTGGTGCACTGGAACGGCCGCCACCACGAGCGTTGCTCGTCGCGGGCGTAGTATTTCAGGCGCATGGTCGGGATCGACAGCGAACCCTGGGTACCGGCCAGCACGTAGCAGTCTTCGTCGGCGTAGCTGGGGTAGTCGAGGTTTTCCCGTGCGGTCTGTTCCCAGCTGCGCGCGCAGGCCGCCGTGTCGGAAAGCATGAAGGTGCCCAGTGCACCACTGGCAAAGCGCAGGCTGATGGCAATGCTGTCCTCCACCGCAAAGCCGCGGGTGGCATTGGAGGCCTGGGCTTGCACGGCGACGATCTCGCCGCACAGCGAGCGCAGGTTGCCGATCTCGTGGATCAGGTTGATCAGCACCGGGCCACCCCCGGCCTCGCGGCGCCACGGGGCGGCGTCGAAGTAGTCGTCGGGCTTGTAGAACAGGGCACTGCCCATCACCGCCACCAGGTTGCCGAGCAGCCCCTCGGCGATCACTTCGCGGGCCTTGTGCAGGATCGCGCTGTGGGCGCGGTGGTGGCCGACCAGCAAACGAGCACCGCGCTGCTCGGCGATCGCGAGCAGGCGCTTGCCTTCTTCAAGGGTATGCGCCACCGGCTTTTCGATCAGCGCCGGTACGCCGCGCGCGACGCAGGCCAGCGCACCCTCGACATGCAACTGGTTGGGGGTGGCGAGAATCACGCCGTCAGGCGTTTGCGTGGCGAACAGGCTGGCGAGATCGGGGTACAGCGGCACGTCGCAGGCCTGCGCCAGTTCGGCAGCGGCGGGGCATGGGTCGACGATGGCGGCCAGGGTGCACGCGGCGCTGGCCTGGATCAGTTCGATATGGCGGCGGCCGATCAGGCCGGCACCGGCAACGGCAAGGCGGATTGCAGTCATGGTTCTCACTTTCTTGTTCTTGGACGAAGCAGGTTTGTGAGAGGCTAATAAAAAAGCGCCAGGAGATAATCAGGCCAAATGAAGAATCAGAATGCGCTGATAGCGAATAATGAGCCGCTGCTGCGCGACCTGCAGTTGTTCTGCGAAGTGGCGCGCCGCTCCAGTTTCATCGCGGCGGCGACCGAGACCGGGCTGTCACCGGCGCATGTGAGCAAGCGCATTGCGACCCTTGAGACGATGCTGGGGGTCAAGCTGTTCAACCGCACCACGCGCCGGGTCAACATCACCAGCGATGGCGAGGCGGCGTTCGCCTGGGCGCAGAAGATTCTCGAGGATGTCGGTGCCATGCTCGACGCGCTGTCGGGCGGGCAGAGCGAACCGCAGGGCACCCTGCGCGTGTGTACCAGCCTGCGCCTGGGGCGCGAGCATGTGGCGCCGATCCTGTCGTTGCTGCGTCGCCAGTACCCGGCGCTGGAGGTGTGGGTGGAGCTGCTGGACCGGCGTGTCGACCTGATCGCCGACAACTTCGACATCGACGTGCGGGTCGGCGAGGTACAGGAGAAGCACCTGATCGCGCACCGTATTGCCAGCAGCTCGCGAGTGCTGGCGGCGGCGCCCGACTACCTGGCCCGGCGCGGGCAGCCACGGGTGCCGGCAGACCTGGCGCAGCATGACTGCCTGTTGTTCCGCAGCCGTGACGATCGTTTCGGGGTGTGGCGCCTGGTGGGCCCGAATGGCGCCGAGACGGTCAAAGTCACAGGCCCCATGGCCTCCAACCACAGCGATATCGTGCGCCAGTGGGCGCATGACGGGCACGGCATCATCATGGCGTCGCGCTGGGATGTGGCGGCGAGCCTGAACAGCGGGGCGCTGGTGCAGGTGCTGCCGGGGTACTACCAGCCGGCAGACATCTGGGCGGTCACGGCAGTGCGCTCGTCAAGTTCGGCCAAGGTGCGCAGTTGTGTGGCGTTCTTGCGCGAGCAACTGGCGCAGGGGCCGTATGCATTGGGCGGCATGACGCAGGATTAGCCGGGGCTGGCGCCTGTAGGAGCCAGCCTTGCTGGCGAAGGCAGGCGCCTCAGAACCAGCGGTCGTTACGCTTGCGCCCGCGGCTCAGCGCCGGCAGGATCAGCCCTGCCAGCAGGCCCGCGCCGGCGATGCCGCCGCCGTACACCATATAGCGCATCAGCACCTGCTTGTTCTCGTCGCCCAGGCGCGCCTGGGTATCACGCAGTTGCGACTGCGCGTCGCCCAGCTCTGCGTTCAACGCCTTGCTGCGCGCCTCCAGTTCATCGATCAGCGCCTTGCGCGAGTCCAGCGTCTCCTGCATGCCCTGCACGCGGGCTTTCCAGGTGTCGTCGATGCCCTTGAGCTGCTCGCTCAACTGCGTCACCTGCTCGGTCAGTTGCGGCACGCGCTCGGCTTGCCCGGGCACCGTCTGCAGGTCGCTGTTGCTGATCCATACGGTATCTCCCGACTCGCCGCGTACCTGGCTGTAGTTGCCCTGGCTGGACAGCAGGGTGACCTTTTGCCCGGACTTGAGGTTGCCGACGATGCGATGGCCATCGGTGGGGCCGCTGCGCACGTAGGTGCTCAGGCTGTCGCTGACCCAGCGCTGATTGTCCTCTGCCTGGGCCTGGCCGCACACCAGGATAAGGCCGCCGAGCAGGCCAGGAATAAGAGAGCGCCGTGCGCGAAGCTGAAGAGATGGGGGCATGGTGGTCTTCTTGAAAACAGAAAAAATGAAACACACAGACCGTTTTTTTGGCGTTTGGGTTCACTACAACAGCCAGGCTGCTTTCGGGGTGTGTTAGCGGAAATTTCCGACTCTGAGTGAGGCGCGCTCCGATAGGGCGGCCTTGGGCGCTGGGAATAGTCTTACAGCGCTTGAACACCGGATGTTTCTTCCCACGTTTCTGGAGTCTTCCCATGGTTGCTATTCGCACCGCCAAACCCCTGGCCTCTGGCGCTCTGGTGGTCACCTTGATGGCCGCGCTGGCTGGCTGCGCCGGTGTACCGGTGCCCACCGATCAGGTCGAGCTGAGCCGCAACGCGGTCAGCCGCGCAGTGACTGCCGATGCCACGCAGTTCGCCCCCGCCGAGATGAAGTCTGCCCAGGACAAGTTGTATGGCGTCGAGCGCGCCCTGGGCGAGAAGAACTATACCGCGGCCCGCACCCTGGCCGAACAGGCCGAGGCCGATGCCAACCTGGCCGAACGCAAGGCTCGGGCAGTCAAGGCGCAGCAGCAGTTGCAGAGCGCCCACCAAGGTATCGAAGTGCTGAAGCAGGAAATGCTCCAGGCCCCCGACACCCTCATCAACACGATCACTCCATGAGAATCCCTGTCATGCGTATCAAACCCCTGTTGCCTGTTCTGTCCGTACTGGCTGTGTTTGTCGTCGGTTGCACCAGCACGGCTGAACACCCCGGCCTGGTCGAGGCCCGCGAAGATTTCAGCGTGCTGCAGAGCAAACCGGAATCCAGCCGGCTGGCCGCACTGGAAACCAAGGACGCCTTCAACGCGCTGGGCAAGGCCGAGCTGCTGTCGATCAAGGACCGCAAGGCACCGCAACTCGACCAGCTGAGCTACCTGGCCCGCCAGAAAATTGCCGTGGCCGAACAGACCATCGCCTTGCGCCAGGCCGAGGCCGGCCTGCAAGGCATCGAAGCGCAGCGTACCCAGGCCCGCCTGGATGTGCGTACTGCCCAGCTCAAGGCATTGCAGCAACTCAAGGCCAAGCAGACCGACCGCGGCACCGTGGTCACCTTTGGCGACGTGCTGTTCGATACCGGCCGTGCCGAGCTCAAGGGCGGCAGCCAGCGCAACATCGAGCAACTGGCCGAGTACCTGCGGGCCAACCCGGAGCGCAAGGTGCGGGTCGAAGGCTTCACCGATTCGACCGGCGCCGATGCCTTCAACCAGCAGTTGTCGGAGCAGCGTGCTGCGGCGGTGGCCAATGCCTTGCGCCGTCAAGGGATACAGGCCCAGCGTGTGATCAGTGCCGGCTATGGCAAGGCGTACCCGGTGGCATCCAATGCCAGCGCGCAGTCGCGCCAGCTCAACCGACGCGTTGAAGTGATCATCTCCCACGGCGACACTGCTGTCGGCGGCCGCTGAGCGCTACAGCAACCCACTGAGTAACCAGTACAGCCCGCCCGACAGCAGCATTGCTGCGGGCAGGGTCAGCACCCAGGCCATCGCCAGGTTGGCGATGGTCCGCATCTGCAGGCCCGATCCGTTGGCCACCATGCTCCCGGCCACCCCGGATGAGAGTACATGGGTGGTCGAGACGGGCAAGCCGTACATGTCTGCGGCACCGATGGTGCACATTGCCACCAACTCGGCCGAGGCACCCTGGGCGTAGGTGAGGTGGGTCTTGCCGATCTTTTCGCCGACGGTCACCACGATCCGCCGCCAGCCCACCATGGTGCCCAGGCCCAGGGCGATGGCCACGGCGATCTTGACCCACAGCGGGATGAAGCGCGTGGCATCGTCGATGCGCCCCTTGAACACCTGTACCTGGCTGGCCGTGGCTGCGTCGAACCCGCCATGCTGATGGCGTTGCATCAGGCGGATGGCTTCGCTGGTCAGGTACATGTCGTTGCGCACGTTGGCCATGGCCTCGGCCGGCACCCGTGTCAGCGAGCCGTAGCCTTGCACTTCGTCACCGATCAGGCCGGCCAGTGCACCCAGCGCCGGCACCAGCTCGGCGCTGGGTTGCTGTTCGCGCAGGTACAGGGTGAGGGTGGCGCGCGGGTCCAACGGGGCGGGGTGCGACGAGTGGCGCTGCAGTGCCTGCTGGGTGACCTGCGCCACCTCGGCGAATTGCAGCGATTGTTCGGCCGGCATGGTGCGGTTCAGTGCGTAGGCCATGGGCAGGGTGCCGACCAGGATCAGCATGATCAGGCCCATGCCTTTCTGGCCATCGTTGGAGCCGTGGGCGAACGACACGCCGGTGCAGGTCAGGATCAGCAGGCCGCGAATCCACCAGGGCGGTGGCGTCTCGCCGACTGGGGCCTGGTACAGGTCGCGCCGTTTGACCAGCATGCGCAGGGCCACCAGCAACAGCGCGGCGCAGGCAAACCCGACCAGTGGCGAGAGCAGCAGCGAGTAACCGACCTTGCTCGCCTGCGACCAGTCCACGCCACTGCTGCCGTCGCGTCCATGCATCAGCGCGTTGGCCACGCCCACGCCGATGATCGAGCCGATCAGGGTGTGCGAGGACGAAGCCGCAGCCCCAGCCACCAGGTGCCCAGGTTCCAGATGATGGCTGCCAGCAGCAGGGCGAAGACCATCGCGAAGCCGGCTGCTGAGCCCACCTGCAGGATCAGCTCCACCGGCAGCAGCGCAATGATGCCGAATGCCACCGCGCCGCTGGAAAGCAGCACCCCGAGGAAATTCCAGCACCCCGACCACACCACGGCGAACTGTGCCGGCAGCGAGTGGGTGTAGATCACCGTGGCCACGGCGTTGGCGGTGTCGTGAAAGCCGTTGACGAACTCGAAGCCCAGCGCAATCAGCAATGCCACGCCCAGCAGCACGAAGGGCGTCCAGGTGGTGACCACGGTGCCGGCCGCGTCGATGTCGCGAAACAGGCTCCAGGCGGTGTACACCAGGCCGCCGAGCAGCAGGCTGACAAACAGGGTGATCGTGGCGCGGCCCGAGCGGGCAGCCGGTTGGGATAGCGCGTCGCGCGCACCCGCTGGGGCGAGGGTGGCGCTGGTCGGGGTGGTCATGCTGACGGGTCCGGTAGGTTGAATTCGTGCCTGGCGCAGTCAGCATAAAAACCCTGGGTGATGGCATAGTGATTTCGGTCAACGAAAACGGCGGTTGGGCGACTAAGCTGATAAAAGACCGGGAAGGAGAAGACGCATGATTCGCTGCAAGCGTGCTTATGAGCCGGCGGCGCCGGAGGATGGCCAGCGCGTGCTGGTGGACCGGTTGTGGCCGCGCAACCGGCGCAAGGATCAGCTGGCGTTGCTGGCGTGGTTGCCGCAGGTGGCGCCGTCTGCGCAGCTGCGCCAGGCATTTCATGCGCACGCGATGGCGTTCGACGAGTTTGCCCAGCACTATCGCGCGCAGCTTGCGGCGCAGCCGCAGCACTGGTGGGGGTTGCTGGACAAGGCGCGCAGCGGCACGCTGACGCTGGTGTATGCGGCCAGGGATGAGCGGCACAATAACGCCCAGGTGCTGGCCGGGTGGCTGGAGGATGAGCTGGAGCGCCACGGGCCGGGGAGTTCGCCGGTTTGCTATGCGGACCTGCCCGGCCCTACAGTGTGAGGCAACACCGCCAACCTTGTCGCAGCGGGCTTGAGCCGCGATGGCCGGCGCAGCAGGCGCCTCTCACCGAATGCTTGAAATGAACCTTGACCTGATCCCCGCCACCGAGCAGCACCTGACCTTCGCCCGTGACCTCACGCGCCGCGCCATGCTGGGGTATTACCGCGAGTTCGACCTGCTGTGGATGGAAGAAGCCTTCAACCAGGCCTGGGGCTGGCGCGAGCAATGGCTGGTGGTCGATGGCGAACGAGTGCTGGGCTTCTGCAGCCTCAGCCAGGACAGCCGCGCACTGTACATCCGCGAACTGCACCTGATCGAAACTGCACGCGGCCACGGTGTCGGCAGCTGGGTCCTGGAGCAATTGCCGGCCTGGGCCCGCACGCGCCGGCTGGGGCTGCTGCGCCTGACCGTGTTCAAGAGCAACCCGGCCCAGGCCCTGTACCAGCGCCACGGCTTTGTGGCCCAGGGCGAGGACGAGTGCTTCGTGCGCATGCAGCGGGCTAGCGACCTGCACGCTGCAGGCACAGCTGGCCCGGCAGCGCAGCGCCCACTGCCACGCGCTTGACCTGCACTGCACAGCCCTGGCGCAACGTGGCATCGAGCAACACACCTTGCAGGGGCAGCAGATCACCGATCAGCAGGTTTTGCAGCAACGGCTTGCCCTCGAAGCGGTTACTGCCCAGTAACACCTGCTCCAGCCCCTCGACGCGTACCACCGCCTTGCCCGCCCGGCCCAGGGTATTGCCGCCCAGGATCAACGGGCCCGCCAGCGGCTGTGCGTTGCGCAGGCTGATGGCGTACTCCGGGGTATTGCCAATGCGGTTGTTGACCAGCACCACGCGGGACACTTCGCTGGCATCCACCGCGCTGCCCTGGCTGTTGCCGATCAGGTTGTCCTCGATCAGCAGTGCCTGCGCGCCCTTGAGGTTGCGCAGCAGTACGCCGTTGCCGCGGCTGTCGCCGATACGGTTGCCGGCCAGCAACAGCGCGCCTTGCTGGTCGCTGATTTCGATGGCGGCCTTCTGCGTGCCCAGGATCAGGTTGTGCTCCAGCAGTGCACGGGTGTGGCCGCGCAGGCGGATGCCACTGTTGTTGTCGACCCCGCGTAGCTGGTTGTGGGCGATGTGCACCTGGCTGTCACGTACGTCGATAGCGTATTGCTGCGAGCCCTCGAAGCGGCTGCGCTCGACCCGCCCCTGGCTGTGCTGCAGCTCCACCGCCGAAAGCTCGCTGATGTGGCTGTCGCGGATCAGCACGCTGGCCGGGCGCGTGGTTGCCGGCTGCTGGCTGCTCAGGGCGGTGCTCAGGCCGCGCGACAGGTTGGCGTTGTAGCCCAGGCGGTTGAGGCTCGAGCCGATCACCTGGGTGTGGCTGCCGGCCCAGGCCACCACGAACGGCCGCCAGGCACGCTCGGTATTGCCCGCCTGGGCGCCGGCCACGCTTTCCAGGCGCGACTGGTTCAGGCCCAGCCAACCCTGGTTGATCACGGCCGTGCCTGAATAGCTGTACAGGTAGAGGCTGGTGCCTTCGAGCACCAGGCCACCATCGCTGGCAATCATCAACGGGTAGCTGAGCAGGTAGCCGTCCTTGTAGCGCTTGAGCACCCGTGCATCGCCGAGAGTATCGGCCAATTGCGCCAGGGTAATGCTGCCGCCGCGGATCAGCACCGCCTGCGGGTGGTGCGCCTGGTAGCCGGCCACCGCACGGAACAGGCCATTGTTGACGAACGGCTCGAACGGCCAACTGCCCCCCTGGGCCGAGAACATTGGCTGCAGGCTGACGCTGGCCCGCCCGGCTGGGCGCGACCGCGGGGCCAGGCTCAGCGCCACTGCCGCACGGGTATCGGCCTGCAGTTGATGCAGTTGCGCCTGGTACTCGCTGTCGGCCACCGCCGTCAGGGCCTGTTGCAGTGGCAGGCTCTGGCTGGCGGCCTGCACCACGCCGGCGAGGCTTGCCAGGAGCAGGCCGGCAAGGCAGTTGAAGGGCGAAAGACAGGTTCGATGGGCCATGACGGGCATCCTTGGTTACGGCAATGGGGGATAGAAGGGCTTGAGCGGCCCGCCGATCTGGCTGTAGTTGTCGACCTCGCCGTGCTCGCTGTCGTACAGCTGGCGGGCCAGGCGATTGCCCGGCGCGCGCTGCAGGAACGGGATCAGCCAGGCCAGCTTGTAGGGCGCGACCTCGGCCTGCGCCTGGCCCTTGAGTTCGGGCAGTTGCGCGGGGGCCAGCAGGCTGCGCGCAGCAAAGTTGCCGAGCAGTTCCAGGGTGTGCTGATCGTCGCTGTTCCACCCCAGGCCATTGGCGCGCGCCGACTCCGCCAGCAGCACCAGTGGCACCAGCGCGTACTGGCTGTAGCTGGCGGCCAATTTGCCCCGCGCCACTTCCAGCGGCAGGTAGGCATAGCTGCCGTCTGCGCTGCGTACCGCCTGTTGCAGGCCACGGCGCAGGTTGCCGTCGGCCCAGCGGATGAAGTCGTCGCGTTGCACCAGCATGCCACTGGCGGCCACCGCCCAGGCGGCCCAGTAGTCGTGGTTGTTGAACCAGCTAAAGCCGGGCGCCTGGCGCGGCTGGTATTCGCGCATGATCAGTTCGCCCAGGCGTTCGAACCAGGCGTGTTGCGCCGCTGACAACTGCACCTGGCCATTGCTCGCAGCCTGGGTCAGCAGCAGGGTCGAGGCCATGGCCGCCACCGCCCATTTGCGCGCGGCCATGCCGGTGCTGCTGGCGTCGGGGTTGAGCAACGCGCCGGCGTGCGCCCACTGTTGCAGCCACTGGTCCTGGCAGGCCAGGGCCATGTTGGCCTCCTGCGGGGTCTTGGCGCGCTGGAAGCGCTTGCTGGCAAAGATCAGCCCGCCGATGAACTGCTTGACCTGCTTGCCGGCCGTCTCGCTGTCGGCATCGGGGCGGCTGCGCAGGGTCGACTTGCTGGCGTCGCGCTGGTCGTACTTGCTTTGCAGTTGCAGGCTGGCGGTGTAGGGCGCCGGTGCTTGCTGGGTGCACTTGAGCGTGCGGTAGTCGGCGATCATCGATGCCTGCGCGGTGGCGCGTGGCGGCCAGAGCGGCTGTACGGCCAGGGCACTGCCCAGTTGCAGGGCGGCGCATGCGCCAAGGGTGGCGACAAGCCAGGGCTTCAGAGGCATATGCGCGTGTCCACCTGGGTGGCGGCCTGGCTCGGCCTGGTTGGCTCAAGGAATACCGAGAGCAGGTTGGCCCCGGCAAATTCCCTGGCCTTGCTCAGCTCCAGGTAATACTGGCCGCCACTGACCGCTGCTTCACGGCGGAACCACACCTTGTCGCGGGCACCGTTGTCGTAATACACGATCACGTAGAAATCCTTGACGTTCTTGTCGCTGATGCGGATGTCGAGAAAACCCTGGCCGCTGCTGAGCGTCTTGCGTTGCTCGCCCGCGTTGCTGAGCAGTTCGATGCGGTCGTTGACCCGTAGTGCCGGGCGTTCCAGACGGTTGCCCAGGACGGTGGTGGCGGTGCTGCAGCCGCCGCGGATTGCCGGGATCAACTGGCGGTACATCGGTGCGGACTCCAGCTGATAGTTGGCCGGCAGTTCCCAGATGATCAGCTTGGGCGGCGCCTTGGGCTTGTAGTTCTCCGACAGCAGGTACTCCAGCAACGAGCCGTCCTGGCCGACGCCGGGCAGGGCGTAGTTGAGGATGTCGACCTCCAGGTACTGCTTGAGGTAACCATCGAAGTTGAACTGCTTGCTTTCGTCCTCGCGGGCCGCGGCATTGCTGTCGCCCACCAGGATCACCTCGGGGTCGGGGGCTTCGTCGAACAGTGCGCCGGCATCGTCGGCCACCGGGATGGTCTGGTAGCCACGCACGTACTGGAACCCGTAGTTGTTGCCGCACAGATAGGTCATGGCCAGGTTCAGGGTGCCGTCCTTGGGCACCATCACGCCTGGCTCGGTGCGGTAGTGCTTCTTGCTCAGGCCGGCATAGAACGGCTGGCGACGCACCTCGTCGGCCACCAGGCGGGCGGTGGCCTCGGCGCCAGTGGGCGTCCAGTGGTGGTCGCGGCGAAAGAAGTACTCGCCGGCCGGCGGCGTACGCACCAGTTGCATCAGGTCAGGTACCACCGCGCCGCCGTTGCGCAGTTGCTGCAGGTAGCCGGACAGGTTGCCGCTGGCGCGGCTGAAGTCGAAACCGTGCAACTGCTCGGCGTACAGCTTGTCGCGGTGCATCAGCCCGCGTGTCGGCTGGATGGCCATCGCCACATGAATGCCTTGCTGGCGAAACGCGTCCATCAGGCGGGCAAACTCCGGGCGCATGGGCGAGGGGATGCCGAATTCGTTGGTCAGGTCGACCGCCGAGCGGAACAGCCAGCGGTCCTTGCCGGGGACGATCTCGCGCATCAGCTTCATGCGCCCTTCGGCGTATTTGTGCGGGTCGCTCAAGGCCGGGCACACCATGCACTCAAGGCTGGTACAGCCGGGCCTGGCGGCCTCGCCCGCCTGGCCGGCAGGGCTGATGGCGGCGAGCAGGGCCACGAGGCCGAGGGAGATAAACGTCTTCATGCGCGGTTCCTGTGGTCAAGGCCAGCCCGGTTACTCGGTAGGGTCGATGCTGTTGGCCAGGCTCATGCTCTTGTAGCCACTGCCCTGGGGCAGCAGCACGTAGCTGTAGGAGCGGCCTTTTTTCAGAAACAGCTCGTCGAAGCGCGCCACGTTCTGCTGGTCGACGTAGGCGGCGAAGCCAATCTTGATTTCGTTGACCAGGCGGCTGCCGGTCTGGTCCTTGCCCAGGGGGTCGATCACCGAGGTCTTGCCGTCGACGGTCTTGAGCGTCACCTGGGCCGGGGTCAGGTTGTAGAACGCGATCTGGGCCTTTTTCGGTTCGTTGACGTACTTGTCGGCGATCAGCGTCAGGCCCTGGCCGTCATACACCACGGTACTGGCCGCGTTGGCCTTGAGTTGGGGCTCGATGGCCTGGCTGCCGATGGCGATCCTGTGCGCGCCGGCCGGCGTGAAGCGATAGCCGCTGAGCTGGCCGGCGGCGACTTTCTGCGGGTTGACCTTACCGCTCAAGGTCACGTCGATGCTGCGCTCGCTCAGGTTGAGCACACGCACGAAGGCCGAGTCGGCCGGGGCCACGGCGTCGTAGAGGTCGGCGTTGCTGTCGGCAGCCAGGGCGTGGGCGTGCCCAGCAGTACGGCGGTGGCGGCAATCAGGTGGCGTGGCGAACGGTTCATGGTGAGGCTCCTTAGAAGTGTTGGGTGTGGTTGAGCTGGCGCTGGCCGCTGACCCGATGGGCCAGCAGCGTGCGCAGCGGGAATTCCCACACCACGGTGTCGATTTCGGGGTTGGCCAGCTGATCGCTGGCCAGGAACTGGCCCATGGCCTCGAAGGGGCCGCGGGCCTCGACCGCGATGCTGAGCAGGTCACGGTTAAGGGCTTCCTTGAGAAACCCGACGAAGTTCCAGTCGTCGATCTTGCTGTAGCTGGTGCCCACCAGCAGCAGGCTCTGGGCCTGGTCGGCGAACAGCTCGTCGGCGCGCTGCTCGGCCTTCAGGGTCTCGTACACGCTGATGCGGCTGGCGCCGAAGCCGGGCATCAGGCGGCTCTGGTCGAACTGGATGTAGTTCATCAGGTCGCCGGTGATGGTTTTTTCCGCCACCTTGTGCGACACGTAACGCTCGTCACCCAGCAGCTCCGGGCGTTGTCGTGCCAGCTCGTAGGCGGCCAGGCGCGCGCCGTCCGGGCTCCAGTGGGTGTCGGCCTTGAGGAACAGCGCCGGCCCGCCGAGGTTGTCGAGAAATGCCGTGCGCAGGGGGGTTACCGCGATCTGACGCGCCTGCAGTTGCGCGACGAAGCGGTCATACAGGCTGATCGCGCGCGGGTCGAACGGGTGCTGGGTGTGCGCAGCGTAGATGTCCAGCTTCATGGGCAGTGGCAGCAGCACCAGGCGCTTGTGGTGCTGGCCCAACTGCGCCTGGATGGCCGCGATCTGTTCCAGCTGGCCTTGCAGGTTGGCGTCCAGGTCGTTGGGCACCCGGTATTCCTGGGCGGTATAGAGCCAGCCGTCGTTGCCCAGCACCACGCCCTTGGTGCCCTCCTGGAACAGCAGGTACTGGGCGTCGGCCCAGCCCTTTACCGATGGCTCGCGCAGGAAGAAGCGCTTGTCGTAGAGCTGCTCGAACTTGCGCAGCAGCTTGCCGTCGACAAACAGCGTCCAGGCATCGCCCTGGTTTTTCGCGAAGCTGAACACTGGCGGCAGCGAGTACACGAACATCCCTGCCAGCACCAGGCAGAACAGAATGCCGTTGACCTTGCTGGCCGAACTCATCACTGGGTACATGGCAGCCTCCTAGAACTGGAAATACAGGAAAGGGGAGAACGAATGCGCCGCCAGGCTGCTCAGCGCCAGGGCAAAGCCTGCCCACAGCAGCACCGCCTTGAGCCCGCCGACGTGGGCCATGAAGTAGTGGTCCTTGTTGCCGGCGTAGTAGCGCACGTTGTTGCGCCCGGCCAGGACCAGCCAGCACAGCGCCACGGCGACGAACGACATGGCCATTCTCGATGCACCCAGCACGTACAGTTCCAGCGAGCCCAGGCCGTTCAGGCCCAGCAACGCCTGATAGATGTCCAGGCTGTGGCGCAGGTCGTTGGTGAAGAACAGCGGCATGCTGAGGATGATCAGCAGGGCGGTGCGCAGGTTGCGGCCCAGGTGGTAGGGCGTGGTGATCTTGGTGGCCAGGTCGAATTTGCGTTCGAGCACCATGCCCAGGCCGAAGAACAGCCCCCAACAGATGAAGGCGAAGCTGGCGCCGTGCCACAGCCCCGACAGCAGCATGGTGTACACCAGCGCCGGCAGGGCACCGGCGATACGCTTGCGCACCAGCGGCAGGTAGACGTAGTCGCGCAGAAAGTGCGCCAGGGTCATGTGCCAGCGTGACCAGAATTCGGTGATGCTCTGCGACACATACGGCTGGTTGAAGTTTTCGGGGAAACGAAAGCCCATCATCAGGGCCAGGCCCAGGGCCATGTGGCTGTAGCCGGCGAAGTCGAAGTACAGCTGCAGCGTGGATACCACCAGGCCGAACCAGGCATCGCTGAACTGCAGGCTGCCTTCGCTGACGAACAGCACGTTGATGGGGGCCAGTTGGTCGGCGATCAGCACCTTCATGATGAAGCCGAGCATGAACCGGCACACCCCCAGCGAGAACAGTTCCAGCGAATGGGTGCGCTGACGCAGCTGCGGCGCCAGTTGGCTGTAGCGCAGGATGGGGCCCGCCACCAGGTGGGGAAACAGCGCGACAAAGGCCGCAAAATCAATGAAGTTGTTGGTTGGTGTGGCGTCCTTGCGGTAGATGTCGACGATGTAGCTCAAGGCATGGAACACATAGAACGAGATGCCCAGCGGCAGGAAGATCGTTTCCAGGGTGAAGGTGTTGATGCCCAGCGGCGCGAGCAGCGCCCCCAGCACCTGGGCGCCGAAGTTGGCGTACTTGAAGTAGCCCAGGGTCGACAGGTTGCCGATGATGCCGATCCACAGCAGGCGAAATGCCCAGGGTTTGTCGCCGGCGTCCAGGCGCGCCTTGATACGCAGGCCGAACCAGTAGTTCCAGTAGGTGATGCCGACGAACAGCAGCAGGAAGTCCGGGCGCCACCAGGCGTAGAAGATGTAGCTGGCGGCGACGATCACCGTCGAGCGCCACGGTGCCCGCGCCAGGAAGTACACCGCCAGGAACAGCGGCAGGTAGAGGAACAGGAACACGTTGGAGGCGAAGATCATGGCGAGGCCCGTCCTTAGTAGCTGATCACGACGCCGAAGGTCAGCTGATAGTCGTCACCGGTGTCCAGCGCATTGCCGGCATTCAGGTAACTGGCGCTGACCAGTGCGTTGACGTCCAGGTGCTTGCCGTCGATGGCCACTGGAAACATCTTCCAGTAGTAGTTGAGGTCGAGCATCTGCCCGACATGCTTGCCAGCGCTGTTGCTGCCCCGGGCGATCGCCTGGTTGCGGGTGCTGCGCTGGTCGCCATCGACACGAATCGGCAGGGTGCCGTCGGCATCGCGCAGCGTGAGTTGGGTAAGGCGAACGTCCAGGGCACTGCGGGGGGTGGGCCGGGTTTCCACGGCGAACCCGTAGTAGCTCAGGTTGCGCAGGTCGAGGCTGACGAATGAGCTGGCCAGGCGCGTGCTGTAGGACCCCTGCCGGGTAATGCGGTCGGACTGGATGCTGTTGAGGCGAAAGCCGTCGTTTTCGTCGCTCGGGGTATCGGTCAGGCCGCCACGCAGCGCCAGGCGCGGGGCCCATGGCAGGTCGTCGAAACGCTTGCCGATTTCGCCCAGGGCGGCCCAGCCGCTGGAGTCATGCCCGGTGCTGGTCAGGCCGTTGGCGTCGGTGTTGTCGACCTTGCCATCGAGCGCGGCCAGCTCCAGGTGATAGTCGCTGAACAATGGGCTGAGCTGCAGCGCGTCGCCCTTGAAGTACAGCCCGTAGCGCACGCCCTTGAAGTCGTAGCGGTCTTCGGGGGCGTGGCCGCTGTGATCATTCTCGACCATCAGGCGTGTGCCGACCCAGTTGCGCTCGCTCCAGCGGTAGGCGTATTCGCCCATCAGGTAGGTGGTGCGCTGTTCACTGTCGGCCAGGCGGTTGACGTCGCTGTTGTAGTTGTAGAACTTCTGCGCCACGGCAAAGAAGCCCTTGGCGAAGGTGTCTTTGTAGTCCAAGCGCAGCGACTCGAGGCTATCGTCCCACCAGATGCCGTAGTCGTCGGCAAAGCGCTGGCGGCCGGCCGACAGCGAGAACCGTGGGTCATCACCCAGCAGGTTGCGCTTGACGTACAGTTCGCGCAGCTCGGCGTACCAGCCTTCTGGCTGTTCGCGTTCGCGGGCGTTGGTGCTTTCGTTCTGGCTGCTGAGCGCCTGGCTGGAGTCGTAGTTGAGCCACAGGCGCCCGTACACCAGCCACTTGGCCCAGCGTTTCTGCGGTGAATACCAGGCGAACGAGGGCTCGTAGCGCAGGCTGTAGAAGCCTTCGTGGCTGCGCCCGACCTGGGAGTCTTCAGGGCCGTAGCCGGTCTGCACGGTGAGCTTGTTGAAGAACTCGGAGGTGATCAGCGGTTCGCTGCCATCGGCGCCGACGCGCACCGGCTCGTTGCTGTCGGCCTCGGAGCCGGTGACTTCTTCGGCGGCGACGGCTGTGCAAAGCGGCGCGAGTAGGAGCAGGGCGCCAAACAGGGACGGATGCGCTTTCACAGGGTGATCTCCTTGAGCAGGTCGTCGCGGGCCGCCATGGCGCGCTCGATGTCAGCCGATTTCAGGGTTTTTTCCAGGCGCTTGAGCAGCCCGCGGGCGCGGCTCTCGCCAAGGTCCAGGGCAATGCGGGCATAGGTGTAGGCCTTGACCGGGTCGTGGCACACGGCGCGGCCGCGGGAATGAATGGTGGCCATGCGGTACCAGGCGGCGGTGGCACCGCGTTCGGCCTGCTCGCGGTAGATCGCCAGGGCGCGCTCCTGGTCGGGCTGGTCGAGGCCGCCCTTGCTGTACAGCTCGCCCAGCAGCAGGTGGGCATCGCGGTAGTTGCTGGCAATCAGTTGGTTGATCAGCACCTGGGCCTTGGGCGGGTCCAGGGTCAGCCAGTTGCTGACCATGTACAGCGAGGCATTGAGGGCCTTGGCCCGGAGCGGGTCCTTGGCCTGTACCTGGGCGATCAGTGCCTGCACTTCCTCGGCGTTGTGTTCGACCGGGTTGGACATCATGAAGTTGGCCTTGGACACCAGTGCCGGTACGAAGCCGCGCTGCGCCGCATTGTCGAACCAGCGCTGTACCTCGGCCATGGCGGCGGCCTGGGCATCGGCGATGGCCTTGTCGCGGGCCTGCTGTTCGGGGCTGGGCGGCAGCTTGACGGGGGCCGGGCCCATGCCGCTGGCCAGGCGCTCATCCTGCTCGACGTCCTGGTCAGCGCGCTGCACGGCATTGATGTTGTCCAGCAGCACGCCGATGCGCTGCACGATCTCCACCGGCAGTTGCGCCATCTGCGGCTCCAGGGTGCGGGCGAACGCCGGGAACGCGCTGTCCTGGCGCTCGCCGAGGAAGCGGTAATAGCGGTCGACGCCGCGCGGGTCGACGCGCACCGCCTGCTGGTACCCGCGTTCGGCCGTGCTCCGGTCGCCCTGGCGTTCGGCGACCACCGCCTGGTACAGCTCGGGGCGGCAGTCGAGCAGGCAGCTCTGGGTGTACAGCGCCAGCAGCTGTGCGGCCTCGGCGCCTGGCACCAGGTCGGGGTATGCCAGGAACACTTCCAGTGTGGTGCTGGCATTGCGCGGGTCGAGGTTGGCCGGGTAGCGCCTCAGCGCCTGGGCCACCCAGGCCCGTTGCGACTGGCGCAGGCTGGGGTTGCGGTCGAGCAGACGCGCCAGCGAGGCCAGGGCCTGGATCTGCCCGCGGCCGTCGGCGAAGGCCTCCTGGTACAGCCGGATCACCTCCTGGCTGTTGGCGTTGTCAGTGCTGGCCAGGACATCGCCGAGCAGTTGCTTGGAGGCCAGGTCGCCGCGCGCGGCCAATGCCCGCAGGTCGTTGCTGACATCGGCGCCGGGGTCCTTGTACAGCGCATAGCGGATCTGCTCCAGGCTCTGCCCGGCAAGGGCCGGCGTACTGCAGGCGAGGGCGGTCAACAGCAGCCAGGCGGGCGTCGTCGGTTTCATCTCGGGACCCTTCAGCGCGACAGCGATGGCAAGGCCGGCAGGCCGAGGAACAGGTCCACCGCTACCGGTTTCTGGTACGCCGTCACGGGCAGCGGGCGATCCGGGCGGATGGTCAGCGCCAGGTTCTTGTTCAGCGTGTCCACGTGCGAGTCCACTACGGTGCCGCTGAAGCGTTCATCCAGGCCGAACACCTGCAGGTCCACCGAGCGGACCCGGCCGATATCAGCCAGCTTGTCGAACGGCACGTTGGCGCTGACATACAGCGGCTGGTCCTTGGGCAGCAGGTGCAGCAGCGCTGCCTGCTTGTAGCCATAGCCATCCATCGGGGCGCTGGGGAAGTACACCTGGCAGTCACATGGGCTGTTGATCACGGTTTCGATGGTGGCGCGCCCGAGCAGCGTCTGCAGGTCGCCGGGTGACAGGTCGGCAACGGCCTTCATGTCGGCCGGGCTGGTGAAGCTGGTGGCCAGCTGGGTGGAGATGCTGGCCAGCGGCTCACCGGCCTTGACCTCGGTTTGCCCCGGCTGCAGCAGGAATTTCACATAGCCGTTGTCGGGCATGCTGATGACCTGCGCGTCGCTGCTCACCTGGGCCTGCAGGGCGGGTATGCGAAAGAACAGCAGGTAGCTCTTGTAGGCCACAAACCCCAGTGCGGCCAGGCCCACGGCGCTGAACAGCAGGGTGCCGGTGAGCGCACGCAGGCGCTCGCCGCCACTGCGGGCGGTGGCGTACTTGTGCTTGCGCTCCTTGATGTAGTTTTCACGCTGCATCACGTTGAACAGGCCATTGATGTCGGCGATTTCGCCCGACAGGTAGGCACTGATGATGTAGCGCAGGATGTCGCGCTTCTGCGCATCGAGGTCGACGAACTGTGCACCGACTTCGGCACCGCGTTGCGAGACGATGCGGATCTGGCTGTCGATGCTCAGGTCGAGCTGGTTCAGGCGCAACTGGATCGAGGCGTTGTAGAGGCTGCCGATTTTCAGCGGGGCACTGTGCACCAGGCCCAGGCCACCCAGGGAAATGTCCTGCAGTGTGGTGTCAATCGGCGCCTGGCCGGCGGCGCTGAGCTTGACCCGTGCATTGAGCTTGGTACGCACGTACTGGCGCTCGTCGATCGCTTCATGGACCACGTTGGCGGCGGTCGCGCCGGGGGCTGCGGGAATGTTTGAGCTACTCATGGCAGGCGCCTTTTCCTTATCGTTGCGTGAGTTCGAGAAGTACCGAAATGGCACCGAAGAAAATCGCGATGGAAGAGCACAGCATCGCTTTCGATGACCAGCGGTTCAGGGCCTTGTCAAAGTCGACACTGCCATTGCTTAGCGTGGTTTTCTGTCGGGTCCAGCTTTGCTGTCCATGTGGAACAGTGCGTACACCTTCATCAGCGAGCCGACGATCTGGTTGTAATAGAGAACGAACGGGTACACCGGGCTGACCGGGTGCCCGGCAAACAGGAACAGCAGTGTCACCAGGCTGCGCGACAGCAGCACCCAGAACAGGTACACCAGCAGGTACTGGATACCGAACACCACGCCGGCCACCACCGAGGCGCTCAGGCCCATCAGGCAGGTCCACATCGACACGCGCTGATCAAGCAGCACGTACAGCGTGAACAGGCCCAGGCGGGCGCGGCCGAGCAGGTGGGTGGCGCGAAAGTTCTGGCGCAGCGAGTTGCCATACCAGCGAAACATCAGTTGGCGGGTGGCGCGCCAGAAGCTGTTGTCCGGCGGATGCTCCACGGTCAGGGTGTTGCTGTCGGGCACGTAGAAGGTGTCCCAGCCCGCACGCATCAGGCTCAGCCATGACGACTTGTCATCGCCGGTCAGGAACTGGAAGCGGCCCAGGCGCCAGTGTTCGAGAAAGTCGGCTTCGACATCGCGGATGAAGTCCGGGTCGGTCATCACGCTGGCGCGAAAGAACGACAGGCGCCCGGTGAGCGTCAGTACCCGGTGCGACAGCGCCATCGAGCACATGTTGATGTGCCGCTGCACGAAGCGCATCGAGTGCCACTGGCGCATCAACGGGCTGCCTTCGACTGCGCAGAATTCGTTGGTGGTCAGGCCGCCGACATTCGGCAGGTAGGCGAACAGCTTGACCGCGCGTTCGACGCAGCCGGGCAGCATCATGGTGTCGCCATCGACCACGCCGACCACCGCATCCTGCATCGGCATCTGTCGCGACAGGGCACGGAAGGCATGGGCCAGGCCGTCGCGCTTGCCGGTGCCACGGGCACGTACGATCACCAGCTTGATGTCGTCGCGGCCCACCACCTCGTTGCGCATGATGGCCTTGATGAACTGTTCGTCGCCTTTCTCCACGATCGAGGCGATCACGGTGCAGGGCACGTTCAGCCGCTGCACTTCCTGGAACACGGACTGGTAGACCTTGAACGTGGTGTGGGTGGGGATGCGAAAACTGGTGACCACCATGAACATGTGCGAGGGCAGCGCTGCGTCACCCAGCCGTTCGACCGCCCTGCGAATACGCGGAAACTTCCAGTGCAGGAAATACATGCCACGCAGGTAGTGGGCCATGGCATTACCATAGCGCCACAGGCCCAGGGCCCCGATGATGAAGATGAACTGATGGTGGCCGGGGTCCAGGTACTGCGGGGCGATCATCTGCGATGCCAGCGCGACCAGGCCGAACAGGCAGGCCCAGGCGCAGAAACTCGCGCTTGCCTGCAGGTAGCTCGGTCGACCCTGGGGTCGCGGTTGCTGTCGTTTCATGGTGCCGCTTCTCCTGTGTTCGGGCAGCGCTCGCCCGGCCGCTCACGCACATGCGCATCGCCGGCGCTGTGGGAAGCGGCGGCAAGCGGGCAGGTGAAAAACCGGGTAAACGTCTGGAGTGAAACGCCGGGGGCTCTCTTGATGGAGCCTGTGGCCTTACCAGCAGATTCCTTCGCGGGTGGCGTCGCTGGCGTGTGGCATGAAGCCGACCAGGTCGACGACCTGCTTGTCGTCATTGCCCTGCAGGGCCTGGGCGAAACGCGGGTCGTTGTTGCCCAGCACGATGATCTCGGCGCCGTTGATGACCTGGTCGAGGTCGTTGCACAGCAGTGACGAGACGTGCGGGATCTTTGACTCGATGTACTCGCGGTTGGCGCCAAACACCCGGGCGTACTCCACGTTGGCATCGAAGATGCGCAGCTCGAAGCCCTTGCCGATGAGCATCTCGGCCAGTTCCACCAGCGGGCTTTCGCGCAGATCGTCGCTGCCGGCCTTGAAACTCAGGCCCAGCAGGCCGATGCGGCGCTTGTTGAAACCGCTCACCAGGTCAAAGGCGTTCTGCACCTGGCTGCGGTTGCTGGCCATGATCGAGGCCAGCAGCGGGTGCTCGACCTCCAGCTGGCTGGCGCGGTAGGTGAGGGCGCGTACGTCCTTGGGCAGGCACGAGCCACCAAAGGCAAAGCCTGGGCGCAGGTAGTAGCGCGACAGGTTGAGCTTGTGATCCTGGCAGACCACGTCCATCACCTCGCGCCCGTCTACCCCGGACGCCTTGGCGATATTGCCGATCTCGTTGGCAAAGCTGACCTTGGTGGCATGCCAGATGTTGCAGGTGTACTTGATCATCTCTGCCACTTCGATCGACTTGCGGATCACCGGTGCATCCAGGCCCTCGTAGAGTGATTGCAGAAGATCCCCCGACAGGCTGTCGAGTTCGCCGATCACGGTCATGGCCGGGCAGTCGTAATCTTTGATGGCGGTACTTTCGCGCAGAAACTCCGGGTTGACCGCGACACCGAAATCGACGCCGGCCTTTTTCCCCGAGGCTTTCTCCAGCAGCGGGATCACCACGTTGTTCACGGTACCGGGCAGCACCGTGCTGCGCACCACCACGGTGTGCCGGCTGGCCTTGTCGCGCAGGGCGAGGCCGATCTGACGGCATACGGCTTCCATGTACACCAGGTCGAGGTCACCATTTTTCTTGCTGGGGGTGCCGACACACAGCAGTGACAGCTCGGTGTCCATCACGGCGCGTTGCACATCGGTGGTGCCGAACAGGTGGCCCTGGGTTATGGCGTCCTGCAGCAACTGTTCGAGGCCAGGTTCGACAATCGGCGATTTGCCCTGGTTGATCATGTCTATCTTGGCCGGCGAAATGTCGACACCAATGACGCGATGCCCTCGTGCCGACAGGCACCCGGCACACACTGCCCCCACGTACCCAAGCCCGAAAATACTGATGTTCATAGAGATCCCTTTTGCACTGTTCGCCTGGGCGAACCCTTGTGTAGTTGATAAATGTTCAGGCGGCAGGCGCAAACTGAAACGCGGCGAACGTTGCTGTTCGTCGGCGGCTTATCTCTCTTTTTTTCATCCTATAGGACTTATTTTTCGCTCGGCAACCGTTGCTTCTGAATTAACTTGAAAAACATAAAAATTGTTTTATGTAAGTTTAAAAATTGTTTAAAAACAATGACTTAAAGTTTATGAAAGTTGGGCGTCAAAAAATTGATATCTGTATTTTGTGAGTTTTAATGGCGCCAAAAAACGGCGATCAATTGTCTTTTTATTGTTTTCAAATAGTGGCTTATTGCCTTCAATTTGTGTGCTTAAACCTTTCCGCGTGGCGTTCGTTCTTGTTCAGGGGCGCTGCGCAACGGTGCGTGGCCTGCAATTGTCGAGGGTGGGTCATTCAAATGGACGGTATGGGTTCGCGTCTGCGCGAAGAACGGGAGCGGCTTGGGTTGACTCAGCGGGCGTTCGGCGACATCGGTGGTGTGGAGGCCAACGCGCAGGGCAAGTATGAAAGCGGCGAGCGCACGCCCAAGGCCGACTACCTGGCGGCGGTGGCAGCGTGCGGGGTGGATGCCCTGTATGTACTGCGCGGGGTGGGCACGCCCTGCGCAGCGGCTGGCCTG
This sequence comes from Pseudomonas brassicae, assembly GCF_010671725.1. Lineage (GTDB taxonomy): Bacteria > Pseudomonadota > Gammaproteobacteria > Pseudomonadales > Pseudomonadaceae > Aquipseudomonas > Aquipseudomonas brassicae. The sequence continues at coordinate 29,564 of NZ_JAAHBU010000051.1, forward strand.
AGCGCCGCCGAACAGCGGCTGCTCAGTGGTTTCAGGCACCTCTCGTCGGCCGACCAGCAGGCAATCGAGCAGGTGGTGCGCAGCCTCGCCGGTGACGCTGCGGCCAAAGCGCGCGGCGCGCAGGGGCAGGCCGTGTCGCCAGCGCTGCGGGCTGAAAATTGACGTCATTGAGACGGCGTTTACCGTTAGGTGCCAAGGCAATTTTTTGCTAAGGTGGCCGGATCCAATTTCACACCGTAACGCGAGGTGGTTGCTTGATTAGGGTGCTGGTGGTCGATGACCACGATCTGGTGCGTACGGGCATTACCCGCATGCTGGCCGATATCGACGGCCTGCAAGTGGTGGGAGAAGCCGATTCCGGCGAAGCGGCACTCAAGTCGACCCGCGACCTCAAGCCCGACGTGGTCCTGATGGACGTCAAGATGCCTGGCATCGGCGGCCTGGAGGCAACCCGCAAGCTGTTGCGCAGCCATCCCGATATCAAGGTGGTGGCGGTGACCGTGTGTGAAGAAGACCCGTTCCCTACCCGGCTGTTGCAGGCCGGTGCGGCGGGCTACCTGACCAAGGGCGCAGGCCTTGGCGAAATGGTCCAGGCCATTCGCCTGGTATTTGCCGGCCAGCGCTACATCAGCCCGCAGATTGCCCAGCAGCTGGCGCTCAAGTCGTTCGAGCCACAGAACGCGTCACCGTTCGACAGCCTGTCGGAGCGCGAGATCCAGATCGCCCTGATGATCGTGGGTTGCCAGAAGGTGCAGATCATTTCCGACAAGCTGTGCTTGTCGCCGAAGACCGTTAATACGTACCGTTACCGCATCTTCGAGAAACTTTCCGTTACCAGCGATGTGGAGCTCACCTTGCTGGCCGTGCGCCACGGTATGGTCGACGCCAACCTCTGATCATGACCCCAGCGTTTGATTCAAGTGCCTTTCTGGCAACCTGCAGCGGGCGCCGGGTGTATACCGGATGTTCGACGAGGGCGCGCGCCTGCTGTACGTGGGTAAAGCGAAAAACCTGAAGAAGCGCCTGGCGAGCTACTTTCGCAAGGCCGGGCTGGCGCCCAAGACCGCCGCCCTGGTGGCGCGCATCGCGCAAGTCGAAACCACCATCACCGCCAACGAGACCGAGGCGCTGCTGCTCGAGCAGACCCTGATCAAGGAATGGCGCCCGCCGTACAACATCCTGCTGCGCGACGACAAATCCTATCCGTATGTCTTTCTCAGTGATGGCGACTACCCGCGCCTGGGCATTCATCGCGGTGCCAAGAAGGCCAAGGGCAAGTATTTCGGGCCGTACCCCAGTGCTGGCGCGATCCGCGAAAGCCTGAGCCTGCTGCAAAAGACCTTTTTTGTGCGCCAATGCGAAGACAGCTACTACGCCAATCGCACGCGGCCGTGCCTGCAGTACCAGATCAAGCGCTGCAAGGCGCCCTGTGTCGGCCTGGTCGAGCCCCAGGAGTACGCCGATGACGTGCGCCACTCGGTAATGTTCCTGGAGGGGCGCAGCCATCAGTTGACCAACGAGCTGAATGCCGACATGGAGCGCGCCGCGATGGCGCTGGAGTTCGAACGGGCTGCCGAGTTGCGAGACCAGATCGCCTTGCTGCGTCGTGTGCAGGACCAGCAGAGCATGGAGGGCGGTAGCGGCGATGTGGATGTGGTGGCTGCGTTCATCAACCCGGGCGGCGCGTGTGTGCACTTGATCAGCGTGCGCGGCGGGCGCGTGCTGGGCAGCAAGAACTTTTTTCCGCAGGTGGGTATCGAGGAAGACGTGGCCGAGGTCATGTCGGCGTTCCTTGCCCAGTACTACGTGGGCAACGCCGAGCGCGAGCTGCCCGCCGAGCTGATCGTGAACGTGGTGCATGAAGATTTCGAGGCATTGTGCGCGGCCATTGAAACCGTGCGCGGGCGCGAGCTCGCCATCAGTCATCGCGTGCGCGGCACACGCGCGCGCTGGCAACAGTTGGCGGTGACCAATGCCGAGCAGGCGCTGATGGCGCGCCTGGCCAACCGTCAGCACATGGCCGCGCGTTTCGATGCACTGGCCCAGGTGCTTAACCTGGATGAAACGCCGCAGCGCCTTGAGTGCTACGACATCAGCCATTCCAGTGGCGAGGCCACTGTGGCGTCCTGCGTGGTGTTCGGGCCCGAGGGCCCGATCAAGTCCGACTACCGGCGCTACAACATCGAGGGCGTCACCGCGGGTGATGACTATGCCGCCATGCACCAGGCGCTGACCCGGCGCTTCTCGCGCATCAAGGACGGCGAGGGCAAGCTGCCGGATGTGTTGCTGGTGGACGGTGGCAAAGGCCAGTTGAACATGGCCCGCGAAGTGATGCAGGAACTGGCGGTGCCCGACCTGATCCTGCTGGGCGTGGCCAAGGGCGCCACGCGCAAGGCCGGCTTTGAAACCCTGTACCTCAATGATGTGGCGCACGAATTCACCCTCAAGGGCGACTCGCCGGCCTTGCACCTGATCCAGCAGATCCGTGACGAGGCGCATCGGTTTGCCATTACCGGGCACCGTGCCCGGCGTGGCAAGACGCGGCGCACCTCGACGCTCGAGGGCGTGGCCGGGGTCGGCCCCAAGCGTCGTCGCGACCTGCTCAAGCACTTCGGTGGCTTGCAGGAACTGAGCCGTGCGAGCGTTGAAGAAATCGCCAAGGCGCCGGGAATTAGTAAAAAGCTTGCCGAGTCGATTTATGACAGCCTGCATAGCGAGTAGAATGCCCGCTCACCTCGCAGCCAGTTGTGCCGATGAATATCCCTAATCTGCTTACCGTATTACGTGTTCTGCTCATTCCGATCTTCATACTGTTGTTCTATGTGCCGTATCACTGGAGCTACATAGCCGCCAGCAGTGTGTTTGCCGTTGCCGCCGCCACCGACTGGCTGGACGGTTACCTTGCTCGGCGCTGGCAGCAGAGTACGCCGTTTGGCGCGTTCCTCGACCCGGTCGCGGACAAATTGATGGTGGCCGTGGCGTTGGTGCTGCTGGTGCAGGTGCATGCCAACCTGTGGCTGACATTGCCGGCAGCGGTGATCATCGGTCGTGAGATCGTGGTGTCGGCGTTGCGCGAGTGGATGGCCGAGATGGGCGCGCGTGCGCATGTGGCGGTGTCCAACCTGGGCAAGTGGAAGACCGCAGCGCAGATGCTGGCGCTGGTGATCCTGCTGGGCAACCCGCCGGTGTGGGGCTTGTGGGTCGGTTTGGGTTACGCGCTGTTGCTGGTGGCTGCCGGGTTGACCTTGTGGTCGATGGTGCACTACCTGAGGGCTGCCTGGCCGCACCTGCGTGAAGGTTCTGAAATAAAATAAACTTTTTTGAATCAAGGGGTTGACGGGGTTTTTTAATTCGCTAGAATGGCACCCATCAACACGACGCGGGAATAGCTCAGTTGGTAGAGCACGACCTTGCCAAGGTCGGGGTCGCGAGTTCGAGTCTCGTTTCCCGCTCCAAATTTGGAGCTGCAGATCGAAAGATCTGTAATTCGTCAGAGAGAAGGGCCCCTTTAAGGGGCCCTTTTTTCGTTGCGGCGACAACCTCCCACGGGGGGCCATGTCCTGGTCGCCCCCTTAATGCTGGTGGGCTTGGCCGACAAAGCTCAATGAGGTGAAGAGGTTCCTCTGCGAAACTGCAGCACCTGTCACGGGTACATCGGCCTGTGCTGCGATGATGTTCAGCCCGGCGTTGCGCACGACCACATTCGCGCGCCCACGTGCGTCAGTCTTGACGCTCTGTGCGTCGGGTAAGCCGCGGTAGTCATCAAAAAGCGCAACATCGGCGGCGGGTTTTCCATCGATGATGACCTCTACCGGCAGAAGGTTGCCAACTCCTACCTCGGTCGGATCCTTCAAAGGGCGGATGAGCATTGCCAGCTTGAGACGCTCGGGTACATGGGCATGCGGTTTCAGGATAGCCAGGCTGTACTTGTAGCTATGGCTGGAGCTGACCGCGCCAGGCACTTCAGCCATTGGCGCATTGACATACGTACCGGCTGTATCCTGGCTCCATATCCCGTTGTCGAACGCCACTGTCACCACGGCAGGCGCTGCACTCGGTTGCAACCGAGCGTGGTCATCGAGCCGCTTTACCGTGACCGGCACCGCCCCCCCTTTTTGATCGTAGGCCCACACGCCTTTGATCTTGTCGGGTGCGTAGCCCTCATCCTCGGCGCCATGCCCGTATACAACCTCAAGATGGCCGTAGCGTTGCTCTGTCCAGATTCCATGAGCGCTGGCGGATTGAACCGTCAGCGCACTGATTGCTGCTGCTAGCGAGAGTGCGAGTTTCATCGGTATTCCTGACGTGACAAGAGGCTATGCCTGGCTGATTGCGCAGGCTGTATTTTGTTAGGTTATAACATTTTTTTTGGAGCGGCAGCACGCAGAACGTTGCGTCCCACGCATCACTGCGTTGCCGTCACGCTGCATTCTCCCAGGCAAGGATCACGCATAGCCTTGACGAACTTATCTCCAGGCGAACGAGGTTTCACCATGCCGACCGACAACGTTGCACCGCCAATCACTACAACTGCACAGGGCAAGCAGCCCGCGGTCCTCTCTGGTGCGCTGGTGGCCTTGCTGGCTTTCTGCTGTGGCGCGGTGGTCGCCAACCTCTACTACGCTCAGCCGATCATCGAGCTGATCGCCCCGCACATCGGCCTGTCGAGCGCCCATGCCAGCCTTATCGTCGCGCTGACCCAACTCGGCTATGCGGCCGGCCTGCTGTTACTGGTGCCTCTGGCCGACCTCATGGAAAACCGCCGACTTGTGGTGTGCTTCACCCTCGCGGCAAGCGTGTGCCTGCTTGCGGCGGGCTTCGCCCAGTCGCCATCGCTGTTCCTGACGCTGTCACTGCTCATCGGCCTGACGTGTGTGGCGGTGCAGATCCTCGTACCACTGGCAGCACACATGGCGCCTGAAGCAAGCCGAGGACGGGTGGTCGGCAATGTCATGAGCGGCCTGCTGCTGGGTATTCTGCTGTCGCGCCCGCTTTCTAGCCTGCTGGCCCAGGCGTTCGGCTGGCGCGGCGTGTTCTTCAGTGCCGCAGGCCTGATGGCGATAATCGCCTGCGTCATGGCCGTTGCCCTGCCACGCCGCATGCCGACCCATCAGTCCTCCTATGGCGCGCTGATCCGTTCGGTGTTCAGCCTGATGCGACGTCACCCGAGCCTGCGTGAGCGCTCCTTGTTTCAAGGCTTGCTGTTCGCCAGCTTCAGCCTGTTCTGGACGATTGCGCCCATCGAGCTGATTCGCCAGCGCGGTTTCAGCCAGACACAGGTCGCCCTGTTTGCTCTGGTCGGCGCCGTGGGTGCGCTAGCGGCGCCGATTGCCGGCCGGCTGGCCGACGCCGGGCATGGCCAGCGCGGTACGCTGGTGGCGTTGCTGCTGGCGCCTGCATCCCTGCTGATAGGTGCGCTGCCAGGCAGGGGCTACCTGGGGCTGGTGGTGTGCGCGGTGCTGCTGGACTTTGCCGTGCAGCTCAACATGGTGCTCGGCCAGCGCGAGGTCTATGCCATCGATGCGCACAGCCGGGCGCGCCTGAACGCCGTGTACATGACCAGCATTTTTATCGGCGGGGCGCTGGGCTCGCTGGTGGCCAGCCCGCTGTATGAGCAGTTGGGCTGGAGCCTGTCGGCGCCTCGATGGTATCGGTTCCCGGCCTGGCGCTGGTGCTGTTTGTGGTCCGCCGCTATCGCTAGGCCTGAGTAGCCAGACCTGCAAGACAGCGGGTTTGCCCTCAGGCATAGTGGCCGGATTGATTAAGCCTGGAGTCGGCCCGTGGACAAGTTGCTGGCGCTGCAGATGTTTGTCGAGACCGTGCGCTGTGGCGGCTATTCAGCGGCAGCGCGCAAGCTTGGCCTGTCCACCTCGTCGGTGACGCGGCAGGTGGCGGGGCTGGAAAGCGAGCTGGGCGCCAGCCTGCTCAATCGCACCACGCGCAACATCAGTGTCACGCTCGCCGGGCAAGGTTACTTCGACAGGGCCGTGGCCATTATCGAGGCCATCGACGCCGCGGATGCCAGCGTTGCCGACCGTGGCGCCGAGGCGCACGGGCATCTGCGTGTCAGCGTGCCGGTGGAGTTCGGCCGACGCATCATGCCCCGCACCTGGGGCGATTGCTTGCACGTCATCCGGGCCTGCAGATCAGCCTGACGTTGAGCGACCGGGTCAGTGACTTGATCAGCGAGCGCATCGATGTCTCTGTGCGTCTCGGCTCTTCAGTGGTCAGCGATGACATCGTCGTCAGGCGGGTCGGTGGTTTTCAGCGGTGGCTGGTCGCCAGTCCCGAGTACCTGGCACGCGCCGGTACACCAGGGCGCCCGAGTGATCTGCGGGCGCATGAGTGCCTGCGGTTCGAGTATGACGCGGTGGGCCAGCACTGGACGTTTCGCCATGCTGAGCAGACCCAGCGCGTGGATGTGCAAGGGCGGCTGCAGAGCAACAACGCCGACATCCTGCGCGAGGCGGCGCTGGCTGGCGGCGGTGTGGCGCTACTGGCCGACTGGTTGGTACGCGAGGATGTGGAGCAGGGCGCGCTGACCCGCATGCTGGCGCCGTATGAGATCAATCCCGGCACCGCCAGCAGCTGTATCAACGCGCTGTACCTGCCCAACCATCGCGGCTCCAGCCGCATCAACGTGTTCATCGCGTTGCTTGAGGACATTCTCGCCCCGTCATAGGTGAAGGCACCACAACGCTCCAATCAACGCGGGTGGCATGACCAGTATTCCAAGGCGCAGAAAGTCCAGGGCCGCGACGTGTTCGCCTTCACGGCGAATGGCAACCAGCCAGAGCAACGTGGCCAGGGAGCCGGTAATCGACAGGTTGGGCCCCAGGTCGACGCCAATCATCAGCGCCGCCGTGGTGCGCGCCGGCAACTCGACAATGTGCCCGACGGAGCCTGCGATCAGGCCGGTCGGCAGATTGTTCATCAGGTTGCCGGCGATGGCCGCGACGATGCCTGCGCTCCAGCTCGCCTGGACTTCGGAGCTACGTACCAGCGTGGCCAGGCCATGCGCAAGGTGGTCGATCACCCCTGTCTGTGCCACCGCTTCGACCAGCACGAACAGCCCGGCCACCAGCGGCAGCACCCCCCAGGCCACGCCCTTGAGCACCGGCATCGGACTGCGTCGCTGGCGCAGATGGATCAACCCGGCGGTGGCAATACCGGCGCAGAAGGTGGGCAGGCCCAATGGCCTGTCCAGGGCAGACGTGGCCAGTAACAAGGCGCCGGTCAGCACGATGCCCAGTGCGCACAGGCGTGCCCCGGGCTGCAACGGTTGTACCGCGATGACCGTCGTCAGCGGCTGGCGCAGCTGCTTGCGCTGTGCCAGGCGCAGTACCAGGTAGGTCAGGCCGATGGCCGCCACTGATGGCAAGGTGAATTGTCGCAGCCACTCCAGTAACGGCGGCATCTGGCTGCCGAACACCACCAGGTTGGCCGGGTTGGAAATGGGCAGCACAAAACTTGCCGCATTGGCGATGAAGGCACAGATGAACAGGTAAGGCAGTGGCTCAGCCTTGGCTGCCTTGCACGCGGCGTACACTGCCGGGGTCAGCACCACGGCGGTGGCATCGTTGGACAGGAACACCGTGACCAGTGTCCCCACCAAAAAAACCAGGTCGAACAAGCGCTGGCCCGAGCCCCGCGCGTGTTGCACCGCATACATGGCCAGCCAGTCGAACAGCCCTTGCTGGCGTGCCAGTTCGGCCAGCACCATCATGCCGATCAGAAACAGGTACACATCGCCGCCCTTGGCGATGGCGGCCAGTGCAGTGTGCAGGGGCATGAGGCCGAGCACCGTCAGCAGTACTGCTGCGCAGACCGCCCAGACATATTCCGGTACCCGCCAGGGGCGCAGGATGACTCCGGCGGTTGCGACGGCGGCAATGCCCCAGATCAGCGAGGGTGAATCAAATGCAGGCATGCAAGGCATCCATGGGGGCGGTGTCGAAAAGCGCTCAGGTCAAACCCTGGGGCTCGATGCCTGGCATTCAATCAATCACGCGGCCACTGCTCAAGCAGAATCGAGACGAATTTCTCTGCTGCTGGCGACAGCGAAGCGCCGAGGAAATCCCGCTGACCCCCAGCGCCTCAAGCGTGCACCCGATTGCAGGGGCTGCCACGGATTTCGGGCGCTAGTGCATGCTGTGTGCGCGGAGTCTGATTTGACAGGCGTCAGCCCAAGACCGGCGTGCCGTTCACCCGAAAGCTGTCTGCGCCCGAGGTGACGGTGCCGGTTCCGTGGGCATGGGTGGCTGTGGCCTAGCAGTACAATGGGTTGCATGAAAGTGTTCCGTTGAGTGTCTGAATAGGCGGCTGCACGTCGTCAGATCGCGCAGGGTCGTGACAGGAGCCTGAGGGCATTCACGGCGCTGAATCGGCATCAACGCGGCGCTTGCGTTTTCTTTGCCTTGGCTTTTCGGGGCGGCTACCGGGGTGTACGTGCCACAGGTGAGCGTTTTCACGCAGGCGTTGCTGAATATGCGGTGGATAGTCAGCGAGGGTGGTCTGGGCTGGCACTGGTTTGCCGGGCAGTCCGGCTTGGCGAATCACTTTCGGCCAGCGTGGTTTCCAGCACAGCATCAGGCTAAGCCAATGGCCCAGGCCGAAGATCAGGAAGGCCGGAGAGATCAGTACCAATCCGATTTTTATTGTGATCGATGAGTCACGAAAGTACTTTTCGAGCCCCTCGAACTGCGGTGTAAAGGCTTGCCAGGGCCACGGAAAGTGGGAGGTTATGCGTGGACGTGGCAAACCTTGCGGGCCTTCGTCCATGAAGCGGCGGATGAACTCCCATTCATCGCGTATTTCCGATTGCAGGAGGGTGGGTTTGCCCACGCAGACGAGTTCAGTCTGCAGGGTGCCGGTCACTCGCGATGTCCAGGACAGCATAAGTGGCACTTCGATCTGACTGACGCGTGGGAGATTCAGTGCTGTCCCTGAGGAGGTGATGCCGTCCCATGGCAATGTGACAATACCGCCGCAACAGGGCGGCCGATGCAGGTAGACCTGTTGAGTCTTGCGGTTGAAACGGATCAGCAGGTGGCGTGAGGTAAACATTTCCAAGCGTGTGAATCGAAAACCGTACTTCAGATAAAACCAGGTTGTGACACTGGCGATGCTCGAAAAAAGCAAAATGGGAACCAGCGCACCACCATATGGCGCAGCAGGGTCTCTTGAGAGATGCTCTGCCATCGTGAGTGAAAACATAACGGCTTCGTAAGTGAGTTTTGATACGTAGAGAATGATCGTTAGTGAAACAATGCTAACCAGCCCGCGCTTCGATTCCCAGATTCCACAGCGCATTTCCAAAACGTCATTATTGTAGAGATAGACCGGCCCACGCAATTTTGGCGTCTGGCTTATGCTCAGTTTTGCGGCTGCCTGCTCCTTATTGTCATCTTCTTCGTACAGGATCTCTCGCTTGGGGTCATTTCTGCGAGCTTGCGCAGGCTCGAGTTTCGCTTGCCAGCATCCCCACTCGAAGAAATACATCATGCAATCCCTCCAATAGCGTTGAACAGTGCACCGAGTTCATCCTCGTTGTCTGCGTAACGCTTGTTGCTTGCACTCAAGCTGTAGCAACAGCGATCGCACCACTGTGCTAGATCGTCTTCGTAAAGAATGAGTAGTACAACGGTTGACACCAGCACTATCGCACCACCCACCCATGTCATGCGGCCAAGTAAAAGCATCGCGGCTTGGTTAGCGGCAATTCGAGTCGACCACTGTGACAAGGTCAAAAAAATAATTTTTTGTGCGGTGGTGTTTACTCGTGCGGCCAACCAACTGAAGTAAGCACCAGCCTGGGAAAGGGCGATGCCGCCTTGTCCACTCAACAGTGCCAGCGTCGCCAAACTGCGAATTGTGTAGGCACTTCCTAATGCAGTTTTTCGGGTGAGTGCGAAACCTGGTTCTTCCTGGAATGAATCTTTTGCGTCCTTTACATCCCACCACATACTCACCAGTCCGGCTGCTGATGCCAACCCCGCCCCCCACAACCGATAGCGCCCCAGGCTGATACTCGCGCCACGTGCTGTCACGCTGTTTGGCCCTACCTGGCTCAACGCCTGTTCCGTCCCCACCGCCAGCAGTTCTATGCCTGCCGCCGCACTGGTCAATCCGGCTGCCAGCACTTCGCTCCAGAAGCGCTGGTCTTTGGTTTCGCGATGCCCCTGCAGCAGCAACAAGGAGGCTTCCAGCAACAACAGTCCGCTGGCGACTCGCAGCCGGTAGAAGTCGTTGCTGTGCGCATCGCGCAGGCTGTTCACATAGGCCTGGTCCAGGCGCCGAATGATTGGCGCAGCGGTTCTGCCAGGGGACGCCGTGGTGCCGGCCTGGGCATGCTCCATCATGCGCAAGTCGACCGCCTGTGCACCCAGCGAAGCGACAAGGTAGGCGCTCAAGCGCCTGTGGAGTGCACGGTCCAAGCTATTGGGTGCACCGGCCCGCAAGGCTTCGCGGCCCAGTTGACCTAGCCAGGCCAATGCACCGGCGGCATTGACGTGGCCATGCTGGGCGATCAGATCCAGCTGGCCGTCCACGCGGCTGAATTCAGCGGCCAGCTCCTTGCTTTGTTTAAGGGCTGTGTCCAGCAACTGCCAGTCGTCACCGCGCGCCGACGGGTTGGCCAGATGACTGCGGGTGCGCTCCAGCACATCGGCAATCGCACGCTGATTGAACACGAATGAACGCAATGCCAGGTTGCCGGCGTGCACGCTGTCGGCCTTCCACCACTGGGCGATCAGTTGCGCACCGCGTGCTACACCCTCCATGCCGATCACGCAGAGCCCGGCCTGGTGGGCAAAGCACACGCCGCTGCGCAGGTCCTCGGGATCATAGGCCGCCAATGCGTTAAGCAGGTTCGGATGCTGCAACCAGGCCAGGTGGTCCGCTGCGCGGGCTTCGGCCATGGCCTGGGCGACCTGGCTCTCGCTGTCGAACTGGGCCAACTGGGTGTGCATGGCGTCAAGGTCGACACGGGGCAGGTAGCGTTCGTTGAATAGCTGGTCGAACTCGCCAGCGTGCGCACGGGCCTGCAACTCGTCGCGCTTGAGCTGGCTGTTGGCCTCCAGAATGCTTTCGCGAGTGTGTTCCCACCAGTCCTGCATGCCAGGCTGTACAGCCTGCTCGCTCCCCTGGAGGTACGTGCGCATGGCCTGGGTATGCTGGCGCACCTGTGCTGCCACTTTGCGTTTGCTGAAGTTCGTGTGCAACTCGGTGAACGCTTGCGCCACCAGCACCTTGCGCTCGTTGCTGGGGCCGGGCTTGCCCTGCGCACCGGCTGCCTCGGTAGTTTCCAGCCAGCATTTCAAGTGCTCCAGCGCAGCGTTGCGCCAGGCGTTGAGCTCCTGGGTGATGCCAATGGCGTCCTCCACCACGATGGCCACGCCGCGAGGATTGAGCGTGCCATCGGCAGGTTTGAGCTGCTGGTAAGTACCTGCCCGGGAGATGATTTGTGGCGCACTGAGCGCTTGTTCGGCGAGCATTGCCCTGAGCCTTGGCTGGCCCTCGGCCGCGAAGTCGGCTACGTAGTCGAGGTCGGCATGGGTCAGCACGTTGGGCTCGGGTGAAGCACAGGAGGGGCCCGCCAAGCGCGCAATGTCGACGGCAGGCATCACCGCGCGGTCGCGTTTAAGTTTGCCCATGGCCGCCAGGGTCAGTGGGTCGGGGCTGTAGAAAAGGCGCAATTCCTGCAGGTCATCCAGGTCGTGTACGGCAAACGTCCAGGCCATCGCGCGGATGAAGTCCTGCGGGTTGCTTGACGGCGGGGCTGGCGTCCAGGGCACGCCCGGAGCAGTGAGCGAGAGGGCGCCATTGGCATCGACGCGGTAGGGTGTGTGCCAGGTATGAAGGCCCGTGCTGGCGCGTTTTTCCAGCACGTACAGAAAGCCTTCGCGCAAGGTGCGGATGGCATACCCGGCATGTGTCAGCGCACTGACTGCATGGGGCGCACGCAGATGCTCGGGCAGCTCAGGCAACAGCCTGATTGCAGTGCTGTTGCCCCCGACGGCAGCGTAGCGCAGCGGCAGGATGGTGAAGGTTCGGGTGCAGCTAACGGCCGGGCCGCTGGCAAACGGCTCGCTCAAAAGCGCGGCGTTCTTTTTGCAGAGGTCGAAGAGGTAGTCCAGGTTGCTCATTGAACGTCCTTAAAAGCTGTTCTGGTACTGGTATGCCTGGAATGCAACGAGAAGACGTCGCCCCTCGGTGCGGGCTTCCAGCAATGCCTCCTGCCAAGCTGGGAGGTTGACCAGAACATCGCCCTCCAGCGCCATGCAGGTGACGTAGTCGATGAGGTCCGCCTGGCGTTTCAGGCCCAGTTCTCGAGCCTTTGCCAAGTGCCGCTGTACCACGCCGAGTCGTACGCCATGACAGCTTTGCTGACCCGCCGCGCTCAAGGGGGCTTGAAGCTGATCGGCCAAGCGATGGCTCAGCGGGTCGCCTGCCAGGGCCTCCCAGCATGCCTGGTCCAGCTCTATGCCGAGGGCGGGCGTGAGTGGTGAACGGTCGTAACCCGTTAATCGCTGCCAGGTTTTGCGTGAAGGATTCGCCGCAGGGAACCACCAGTCCTTGATGGGTGCCAGCCACTGCGCAACACCCGGCAGGTCTCGGCACGCGTGCAGGCACGTGAGGGAATGTTCGGTGTGATAACGCAGCAGGTAACGCTCGCCATCGGGAGCACTGATGGTGTTGGCGTGGCTCAGATGCTGTGCCAACTCAGCTGGCGGCAGGGCGCTGACGATCCACCCACAAACCGCATCACCTGCCATTCGATTGAGGTTGGCGAAAAAATCATGCTGGCCGGCCAGTGACGCGCCCGGCCGTGGCGCGAACAGCCAGGGGCCGACCTCGCGCAGATTGCTGAATTGGGCTTGCTGAAGCAGCGGCCACCGTTGCGGGTCAACCGCGTTGGTCACGACCCTGCGCTCAGTTACCGACAAGCGTGCCATCTCGACAATGCCCGTGAGCTGGTAGCGTTGCGCCTCCTGCAGCGGGCGGAACAATTCCGTTGCGAACGAAGCGCTCATGCGTTGCTCGCCTCCAGGCGGACTACACTGCGGCCTTCCTGAATGGCCTTGAGCAGGCAACTGAGGCATACCGGCTCTCCGGGCTCGGGTGCGCCACCGATGTTCAATGCGTTGCCCATACCTGTAGCTCCGTGGCTGACCGGGCCCTTGATGTGAATGGCCACACCTTCGAGTGTGATCCCCGCGCCATCAATGCGCAGCGTGCCACCGGCACTACGCAGTACGAGGCTGTTGGACGCCTGTATTTCATAGACCTGGGTCCGCTGTTCAATGGCTTCCCCGGCTTGCACGGTGATGTGTCCGGCAATGGCCTGCTCAAGGTGCCCACCGATTTCCACCCTGTGGTTGGCAACCGTCTTGTCGGTCCGGTGGTTGCCTACTTCTTCGGTGCGGTCCTTGCCCGTGCTGATGGTGTGGTTGCGCACGATGTTCAGCGTGTCGTCGCGGGCCACTTCGTGAAAGCGGTCCTGGCCAATGCTGACATGCTCGTTGTTATCGACTTTTTCATCACGGTTACGGCCAATGCCGGTGTATTCGTCCTGGCCGATACGCTTGGCGCGGTCGACACCCACACTGAGGGTCTGGTTGTTCTTGACCACACTGTTCTGGTCCCTCTGCGCATGGATGAACACCTCTTCCTGCCCCAGCTCATCCTCGAAGCGCAGCTCGTTGAAGCCATTGCCCTTGTGGCTCTGGCTCTTGATGGTCATGCGGGTCTTGTGCCGCGGCAGCTTGTAGGGCGGCAGGTTGGCGGCCCTGAAGGTGCGGCCGATGACCAGCGGCTGGTCCGCGTCGCCGTCCAGATAGGAAACGATTACCTCCTGGCCGATACGCGGGATTGCCATGGCGCCCCAAGTGGTGCCGGCCCAGCCTTGGGATACACGCACCCAGCAGGAGCTGGTGTCGTTGTGCTGGCTCTCGCGATCCCACGGGAAGCTGAGCTTCACCCGGCCCCATTCATCACAGTAGATCTCTTCGCCAGGTGGCCCGACCACGGTGGCGGTCTGCGGGCCGTCGATACGCGGCTTGTCCAGCAAGTCGCTCTTCCAGTCGGCGCGCCCGTCGATCAACTGGGCGGTCTGGGTGTAGCGCGTGCCGAGGGTGCTCTCGCCGGCTTCCTCTTCCTGGCTGCTGTGTTGAACACCGTGGTGCTCGATGCTGATCGTGCGCCAGTGGGTGTTGAAGGCCTCGCGCGGGTGTTCGTACAGATTGAAGCCCAGGCCAGGCTGCAGGTGTGCGTTGTCCCCAATGGCGACTGCGATGCGCGCATCGTTGCGCAGCGCCAGCAGGCGAGTTTGAGTGAAGGGCTTGCCGGCCGCGTCACGCTTGTAGCGGCCGGGAAAATCGTAGCGCTCGTAGGTACCGCTCTGGCGCTGCAGGTCGCGCCCAACCACCTCATGTTGCTGGTTGTAGCGCGGGTGGGTGAAGGTGTAGTCGCGCTGCACCTGGCGCGCGGTGCGTACCTGCTCGGTGTAGTCGAAGCGAGTGATGGCGGGCAGGGCCTGGTCGCCACCGGCGCTGCCTGCGTAGATCACCGCGCAGTCGTGGTCCGGTCCGATCTGGCCCAGGCCCAGCACGCGGTCGGTATGGATCAGGCGATGGCCCTTGGCGCTGTGCTGGAAGGTGTAGAGCAAACCTTCTTCGGCGGCCAGGCGGGCAATGAAGTGCAGGTCGGTTTCGCCGGCCTGCACGCAGTATTCGCGGGGTTGATGCGTTGCGGTGATGACCTGCTCGCGGTCGAACAGGTGATGCAGGCCCAGCACCTTGTCGATGATCTGCGGCACGCTGAGTTGCTGGAAGATGCGCCAGTTCGAACACAGCGCCAGGCGTGCCAACTGCGGTTCGAGCACCACGCGGTAGCGCGTCCGGCGAAAGCCGCTCTGGCCCACGGTGATGCTGCTGACCAGCCCGTGCACATAGCGCACCGGCTGTTGATGGCGCCACAGGGTGAACACCGCGGGGTTGTCGAGCAGGCCGGCGAAATCGACGTTGGCGTCGTGGCTGGAGAGTTCCAGGGTCAGCTTGAAGGGCGTCGACAGGCCTTCTGCCAGCGTGAATTCGATCACATCGAACTGTGCCGGGCTGCTCTCGGTGCAAAGGTAAAGCGCAGGTCTGACTGGCGTGGCATGGG
>NZ_JAAHBU010000510.1 GCF_010671725.1 Pseudomonas brassicae
CACCGCTGCGCACGAACAGCGTGGCCACCCCGGCGGTCATCTGGCGAAACTCATCGACCTCGCTGAAATCGTTGTTCAGCACATGCTCGCCCAGGTACAACGCCGGTGTGGCGACGCCGGCCACCGTCACGCTCGCGTCGGCCTTGAGCTGCAGGCCGCCGGCAAAGCGTTTTTCGAACAGCCCGCTGAGGCGCTGGGTGCTGTCGCGCAGGGTGCTGTGGAAGGTGTTGAGCTGGTCGGCCAGCAACCGCGCTTCACTGGCCAGGTGTTCCTGGCGGGTGGTCAGGTTGGCGCTGTCGAGCGAGCGCAAGGCAAACAGGGTACTGCCGGTGATCACCACCGCCAGCACGGCGGCCAGGGCGATACCGAGCTGTGAGGCAATTCGGGCACGGGGTTGGGACATGAACGCTCCTGGGTAGGGGCCGGGATCGTCCTGATCACACTGCACCGTCGGCATTGGGAAAGTCGGAGCCATTCTACGTGTGGCCCTCGATCCACTGATTCGGCGGCGCCACGAATTACTTGAGCGAATCACAGGGATATTCTGCGCAAACGGTCATTCGCCGATGTTGAGCGCTGTTGCCCCCAGTATTTCCACCTGTGGCAACGCCATGGCCTGCACTTCGCCTTGTAGAAAATCGCCCAGGCGGCGCAGTCGCTCGCCCCCCGAGCGCGTCGCCGGCCACACCAGGTAGTAGTTCAGGCCACTGGCAACCGCCGTTGGCCACGGCAGGCTCAGCCGCCCCTGGGCGACGTCTTCGGCCACCATCAACAGGTCGCCCATCGACACGCCGTAGCCGCGCGCGGCAGCGATCATGCCCAGCTCCAGGGTGTCGAACACCTGCCCGCCCTTGAGCGACACCTGCTCGGTGAGGTGCATGCGTGCCAGCCAACTGCGCCAGTCGCGCTTGTCGGGCGTGGGGTGCAGCAGCTCGCAGTGCGCCAGGCGCTCGACGTCCCAGGGCTGCTGGGCAAGCAACGCTGGTGCGCGACCGGGATCAGCAGCTCGGGGAACAGCATGCTCACCTGCCAGTCGGGCGGGAAATGCCCATCGCCCAGCAGTACTGCGCAGTCAAAGGGCTCGTGGTTGAAGTCGACATGGTCGACGTCCATCCAGGCGCTGGTCAACTGCACCTCGTTGCCCGGCTGCAGGTGGCGAAAACGGCTCAGGCGCGCCAGCAGCCAGCGCATGGTCAGGGTCGATGGCGCCTTCATGCGGATCACACCGTCTTCGCTGTGCAGGGTGTTGCACGCACGCTCCAGTGCCGCGAAGCCTTCGCGCACACCGGGCAGCAGCAGGCGCGCGGCTTCGCTCAGTTGCAGGGCGCGACCGCTGCGCACGAACAAGCGGCAGGCAAAGTGCTCTTCAAGTGTGCGGATGTGCCGGCTGACGGCGCTTTGGGTTATCGATAACTCATCGGCGGCGCGGGTGAAGGAGCTGTGTCGCGCGGCAGCCTCGAACGCCCGCAAGGCATACAGAGGCGGTAAACGACGTGGCATGCGTGGACACTCCAACGGCCGGCAGGAAGGGGAGACCGATCATACTCGCATGAGTTTTAATCATGCCAATGATCGTATTTATCCTTTTGTGCGCATGCCGCCAACCCGCCAGAATTGCGCGCTTGCCCTTCCCTTTTCAGGAGCTGCGTCATGCAGGCTGCGCCCTTTACCGAACTCAAGGCATTGTTACGGCTTGCCGGGCCGCTGATCGCCTCGCAGTTGGCGCACATGCTGATGCTGCTCACCGACACCCTGATGATGGCCCGCATCAGCCCCGAGGCGCTGGCCGGCGGCGGCCTGGGTGCGGCCAGCTATTCGTTCGTGTCGATCTTCTGCCTGGGGGTGATCGCCGCCGTGGGCACGCTGGTCGCGATTCGCCAGGGCGCCGGGGACAACCCAGGCGCCACGCGCCTGACCCAGGCCGGGCTGTGGCTGGCCTGGGGCATGGCAATCGTGGCGGCGCTGGTGCTGTGGAACCTGTCCGCGGTGCTGCTGATGCTGGGCCAGACCCCGAGCAACGTGGCGTTTGCCAGCCAGTTCCTGCTGGTGCTGCCACTGGCCCTGCCCGGCTACCTGAGCTTCATGGCCTTGCGCGGCTTCACCAGTGCACTGGGGCGTTCGTCACCGGTGATGGTGATCAGCCTGGTGGGTACGCTGGTCAACTTCCTGCTCAACTATGCGCTGATCGAGGGGATGTTCGGCCTGCCCAAGCTGGGCCTGATGGGCATTGGCCTGGTCACGGCGGTGGTGGCCAATGCCATGGCCGTGGCACTGGCGCTGTACATCCGCCACCACCGGGCCTACGCCGCGTTCCCGATCCGCCAGGGCCTGGGCCGGCCGCACCTGCCGGCACTGCGCGAGCTGTGGCGCCTGGGGCTGCCGATTGGCGGGACCTATACCGTCGAGGTCGGGCTGTTCGCGTTTGCCGCACTGTGCATCGGCACCATGGGCACCGTCGACCTGGGTGCACACCAGATTGCGCTGCAGATCGTCTCGACCGCGTTCATGATCCCCGCCGGCCTGTCGTACGCGGTGACCATGCGCGTGGGGCTGCACTACGGTGCCGACCGGCTGCTGGCGGCGCGCCAGGCCGGCAGGATCGGGATCGGCTTTGGCGCGACGCTGATGCTGGGCTTTGCACTGCTGTTCTGGATCATGCCTGAAGCGCTGGTGGGGCTTTTTCTGGACCGGCAGGACCCGGCCTTTGCCGAGGTGATCCGGGTGGCCGTGAGCCTGCTGGCAGTAGCGGCGTGGTTTGAACTGTTCGACGGCATCCAGACCATCGCGATGGGCTCGATTCGCGGGCTCAAGGACGCCAAGACCACGTTTCTGGTGGGGCTTGGCTGTTACTGGCTGATCGGTGCGCCGGCGGCCTGGGTGTTCGCCTTCCCGTTGGGCGGCGGCGCGGTCGGGGTGTGGTGGGGGCTGGCGCTGGGGTTGGCGTGTGCGGCGGTGGGGCTGACGCTGGCGTTCGAATGGCGGATGAGGCGGATGCTGGGCAGTGCACAGGTAGCACAGGTTTCAGTGCAGCCTTGAGGGCCTCTTCGCTGGCA
>NZ_JAAHBU010000511.1 GCF_010671725.1 Pseudomonas brassicae
GAGCAGCCGAAGAAAGGTGGCTGCACCGGTACAGGTGCGCAAAAGAGCCGGAGAAGCCGCGGATCCCGATGGCCACGCCGATTCGGACCGAGATGGAGGTGTTCCGGTTCTGACCGGACACAAAAAAAAGCCCGCAGCGAGCGGGCTTTTTTTTGTGCCTGACGAAAAACCGAGGTGCCTTCTTCGCTGGCAAGCCAGCGCCCACAGATACTCCAGCGCCCTTGAGGCTGGTGCAATACCCTGTGGGAGCTGGCTTGCCAGCGAAAGGGCCCCAGGGCGCGCCTCAGGTCTTGATCTGACGCTCGTGCATGCGTGCCAGCTGGCGCTCCAGCATCGACGGATACGGCTCCATCAGGCGCTCCACGCAGCACGCACCCTCAGGGCTGGCAATCGGCCGGATACGCGCACGCTGGCGGATCAGCGCATCGTCACTGACCTTGCGCTCCACCAGCAGCAGGTTACGGCTGTGCTGCGACAGGGCCAGGGCGTCCTGGGCCTTCTCGGTCAGCAGCAGGTCGATCTGGCTCAGCCCGTGCAGGTCTTCGCCCAGCGCCAGGCCCAGCTGCAATTGCAGGGTAATGCCGCTGTCGGCGACTTCCACCTGCAGCGCATGGCCCAGTGCGCGCAACAACTCGCCACAGCAAATGGCATTGGTCAGGTAGTCCTCGCCACTGTCGGCACTGTGGAACAGCAGCAGGGTGCTGCCATCGTTGAGCGTGTGCACCTCGCTTTCGTACAGCGACGCGGCCTGCTCCAGGCAGTCGCGGTAGCGGTCCAGCAGTTCGGTCAGGCGTGCCCGTGGCAAGCGCCGCAGCTGTTCCTGTGAGCCCAACTGCACCGCCAGCACGGCGCTGGCCTGCGGTTGGCGCGGCACTGCCGGGAGCAGCGGGCGCGGGGCCGCCTCGCTGTCATCGCGCAGGTCGGCAAAGGCGTCGTCATCGTCTTCGTCGAGCACTGGCCTGGCTGCAGGCTTGGCCGCCAGCGGTGACTGATCGAAGCTCGGATCGCGCAGGTTGCGCACCTGGAAGGCCGGTTCCTGGTCGTCTTCGTCCAGTTCGTCTTCTTCCTCGGGCTCGATTTCCGGCTCGGGTGGCGGCGGGGCAAAGCGCGAGTGCAACTGGCGCGCCAGGTCGCCGATCTCGTCCTGGCGGTCGGTGGCCGGGGTGTAGGCGTCGAGGTCGCGCAGCCACACGCGCAGTTGCAGCAGCGGCGTGGAGATGAAGCGCCCAAGGCGCAGGCTCAGGGCCAACGCCAGTGCCAGCAGGATTGCCGCCAGGATGCCCATGCTCTGCAGGCTGATGGTCAGCGGTTGCTGGAACTGGCTCATGTCCAGGCTGATGCGCAGTTGCCCGGCCGTCACGTCCTGGAACGTGATCTTGGTCTGGTAGAGGCCTTCGGCTTCGCCCAGCAGGCCGTTTTTGGGGCGCTGGCCGGCTTCGGCGAGGATCCGGTTGTCGACGCTGTAGATCGCCGCATGGGCCACCAGCGGGTTCTTCACCAGGTTGCCCAGCAGCACGTTGAGGCTGAGGATGTCGTTGGACACCAGCAGCTCGGTGGCCGATGTGGCGGTTTGCGTGGTCAGGCTCTGCCCCAGGGCGTCGGCCTGCTCGTGCATGGCTTGCTTGAACTGCAGGCCCATGACCCCGGCATAGATGACCAGCGCCAGCGCCACCAGAAACACGTTGTGGCAGGCGATCCGCAGGGCCAACGGTACACGGCGCTGGCGCAGGGCACGGAAGATCAGCAGGAAGAAGTTGTCGGTTTTAACGGGCGTGGGCCGGTTCACAGAGCGCGGCTCTTTATGTCGGAGAAGTTGCTGCGCAGTATAGCGACAGGCCATGGGCGGGCAAAGTATCGACTGCGCCCGATGGTCTGCGAAAGTGGGTAGAATGCGGGTTTTGTCACTGAGTCGGAGCCTGTTTTGCGCGAAATCGTTCTGATTAACATCACCGGCGAGGACCGCCCGGGTCTTACCGCAGCCATTACCGGCGTGCTGGCCCAGGGTGGGGTCAACATCCTCGACATCGGTCAGGCGGTCATCCATGACACCTTGTCGTTCGGCATCCTGGTGGAAATCCCCAGTACCGAGCAGGGGTCTGCCGTACTCAAGGACATCCTGTTCACCGGTTACAAGCTCGACCAGCAGGTACGCTTCACCCCGGTGTCCGAGCAGGACTACCAGCAGTGGGTCGATGGCCAGGGCAAGGCTCGCCACATCGTTACCCTGCTGACGCGCAAGGTCACCGCCGAACAACTGCAGCGGGTCAGCTCGATCACCGCCCAGTATGGCCTGAACATCGATCACATCGACCGTCTGTCGGGTCGTATCGCG
This sequence comes from Pseudomonas brassicae, assembly GCF_010671725.1. Taxonomy (GTDB): domain Bacteria; phylum Pseudomonadota; class Gammaproteobacteria; order Pseudomonadales; family Pseudomonadaceae; genus Aquipseudomonas; species Aquipseudomonas brassicae. The sequence goes on from NZ_JAAHBU010000511.1 coordinate 2,333, forward strand.
CTGGACACCCCCGCCGATCAGGGCAAGGGCTGCATCGAGTTCTCGGTGCGCGGTGAGCCGGCCGATCCACAGGCCTTGCGCGCCGAGTTCCTCAGCGTGGCGCAGGAGCTGAACGTCGACATCGCCTTCCAGCAGGACTCGCTGTTCCGTCGCAACCGTCGCCTGGCGGTGTTCGACATGGACTCGACGCTGATCGAGGCCGAGGTGATCGACGAGCTGGCCAAGGCGGCGGGCGTGGGCGAGCAGGTGTCCGAGATCACCGAGCGAGCCATGCGCGGCGAGCTGGATTTTCGTGCCAGCTTCAAGGAGCGCCTGGCGCTGCTCAAGGGCCTGGACGTCAACGTGCTCGACGAGATCGGGGCGTCGCTGCGCCTGACCGAAGGGGCCGAGGTGCTGTTTGCCGAACTCAAGCGCCTTGGCTACAAGACGGCCATCCTGTCCGGCGGCTTCACCTACTTTGCCAAGCAGTTGCAGGCAAAGCTGGGCATCGACTATGTGTTCGCCAACGAGCTGGAAGTGGTGGACGGCAAGGTCACCGGCGTTGCCGTGGAGCCGATTGTGGATGCCCAGCGCAAGGCGGACCTGCTGACCGAACTGGCGCGCAAGGAAGGCCTGCAGATGGAGCAGACGATTGCCGTGGGCGATGGCGCGAACGACCTGCCGATGCTGGCGATTGCCGGGCTGGGCGTAGCGTTCCGTGCCAAGCCGCTGGTCAAGCAGTCGGCCAAGCAGGCGATTTCGACGCTGGGGCTGGATGGGGTGCTGTATTTGCTCGGCTTCCGCGACCGCGACGGCCGCGACTGAGCAAGGCGGGCCGCTTTGCGGCCCTTTCGCTGGCATCAGGGGCGGTGATGATCCTGTGGGAGCTGGCTTGCCAGCGAAGAGGCCCGAAAGCCGAACAAAAAAGACCGCCATCGCTGCGGGCTTTTTACATTTCAGGCTTGCTGTGTCGGCAACGCCAGGCACTCGCCCATGCCTCACCGCAGACGC
>NZ_JAAHBU010000512.1 GCF_010671725.1 Pseudomonas brassicae
ATCGGCCGGGGCATGGCGCGCCGCGTGGCTGGCCGGGTGCGCCACATTGGCCGGCGCCGGCTGGGCGGCACGGCGACTGTGCACACTCTTGAGCTCGGGCAGGATCCCGGTGGCGCTCAGCAGCTGGTTGGCTTCGCCGTACAACTGCCCGGCATCGCTGAGCACATAACGCTCGAACAGCTTGAGCAGGATCAGCTTGACCTTGATGCCTACGCCCAGGCTGCGCCCGGCCTGCAAGAAATACTCGCACAGCAGTGCCGGCCCCAGCGGATTGAGGCGGTCGTCCAGGCGCTGGCTGATCAGGCTGTTGAAGCGCAGGGTCAGTTGCCCCAGGGCAAAGCCGTCACGCCGCAGCACCCTGACCACCATCGCCTCGACGGCGGCGGCACGCTCGCGCGCATGCTGCGCAACCAGCGTCAGCTTGTCGTAGCCACTGGCACGCTGGGCCAGCGTCGTGGCCGCCTCATGCCCGACGATGTCGATGAATGCCTGGTAATACAGGTCGAGGAACGCGCGCTCGATGCTTTTGCGCTTGAGGCGCAGGTCGCGCATGGCTTCGAAGAACAGGTTCTGCTCGGCGTCGTCGGGGGCCGTATCGGCCATCTCGAACAGGGTGTCGTCGGCATTGTCGAACAGGCTCTGCAAGGCCTGGCGCAACTGTTGCGCCGCCTTGTCGCGCACCTGCAGCAAGATGACCGGCAAGCGCGCCATGGGCGTACGCGACGCATGGTCAGCGGTGGCCTTGAACGGCACCACCTTGCCGTCGTTGGGCATCCCGGTCTCCTTTGCAGAGTTGTGCTGCGAGTGAATGGAAAACGCATGTCAAAGACATGACGCCAATAACAAGGCGCGCATTATCTGGCAAAACTCGGCGTCCTGCCAGCGAACTGTGCAGTACATTTCGGCGGACGTGTGATAGACCGTCATGGCGCCGAAAAGCTCAATTCCCGCAGACCAAAGGTACAAAGCCGACAGCTGCGCCGCTGCTTGCTGCATCCGCGCCCCGGCCTGCCCTATAATCCCGGCCACTTAGCTTGTGGAGCCGACCATGCCGAATTTACGTCTTGCCGACCTGACTGCCGAAATCGAAGCCAATGTGCGCCGCGCGTTGCTCGAAGACGTCGGCAGCGGCGACATCACCGCCCAGTTGATCCCGGCGCAGCGCCTGGCCAAGGCCACCATCATTACCCGCGATGACTGCGTCATCAGCGGCACGGCCTGGGTGGATGCGGTGTTTCGGCAACTCGACCCGCGGGTGGCGGTGCACTGGCAGGTCAGCGACGGTGAACGGGCCAAGGCCAATCAGGCCCTGTTCCACCTGGAAGGCCCGGCGCGTTCGCTGCTGACCGGCGAGCGCAGCGCGCTGAACTTCCTGCAACTGCTGTCGGGGGTGGCCACCCATGCGCAACACCTGGCAGACCTGGTGGCCGATACCCAGGTCAAGCTGCTCGACACCCGCAAGACCTTGCCGGGCCTGCGCCTGGCGCAGAAGTACGCGGTGACCTGCGGCGGTTGCCACAACCACCGCATCGGCCTGTATGACGCCTTCCTGATCAAGGAAAACCACATCGCTGCCAGTGGCGGCATCGCCCAGGCGATCATGGCGGCGCGCAGCATTGCCCCGGGCAAGCCGGTGGAAGTCGAAGTGGAAAGCCTGGATGAACTGCGCGAAGCACTGCAGGCCGGTGCCGATATCGTCATGCTCGACGAACTGAGCCTGGATGAGATGCGCGAGGCGGTGCGCTGATGCCGGCAAGGCAAAGCTTGAGGCCAGCGGCGGGGTCAACGAGGGCACCTTGCGGGTGATTGCCCAGACCGGGGTGGACTACATCTCGATTGGTGCGATGACCAAGGATGTGAAAGCGGTGGACCTGTCGATGCGCTTGAGTCTGTAAAAGGTTTCGCCGGCAAGGCCGGCTCCTGCA
>NZ_JAAHBU010000513.1 GCF_010671725.1 Pseudomonas brassicae
GCGTGGGCGCGCGTACATCGGCGACGAAGTCGCTGATCGACACGTCGGTTTCATGGCCCACGGCGCTGACGATCGGTGTTGCGCAGGCGGCGATGGCGCGGGCCACGGCCTCTTCGTTGAAGCACCAGAGGTCCTCCAGCGAGCCACCACCACGGGCCAGGATCAGCGCGTCGAAGCCCTGGGCGTCGGCGCGTTGCAGTGCGCGCACGATCTGCTTGATGGCTTCGCGGCCTTGCACGGCGGTGGGGATCAGGGTCAGTTCGACCTGCGGCGCGCGGCGGCGGAACACGCTGATGATGTCGCGGATCACCGCGCCCGTGGGCGAACTAATGATGCCGATGCGTTGCGGGTGGGCGGGCAGGGCGCGTTTGCGCTCGCTGCTGAACAGGCCTTCGTTGCCGAGCTTTTCCTTGAGGGCGTCGAAGGCCAGGCGCAGGGCGCCGTCGCCGGCGGGCTCCACCGTGTCGAGGATCAGTTGGTAGTCACCACGGCCTTCGAACAGCGAGACCTTGCCGCGTACCTTGACGGCCAGGCCGTCACGCAGCGCCTGGCGCACGCGCGCGGCGTTGTTGCGAAACAGTGCGCAGCGCACCTGGGCGCCGCTGTCCTTGAGGGTGAAATAGACGTGGCCGGAAGCGGGGCGGGCGAGGTTGGAGATTTCGCCTTCGACCCAGATATTGCTGAACACGTCCTCGAGCAGCACGCGCGCGCGGCCGTTGAGCTGGCTGACGGTGAGGACTTCGCGGTCCAGGCCGAGTCTTTCGAAGGGGTCTTTGATCATGCTGGGCATCATAAAGGGATTTTGCCCGGCTTTGTATTGGCCTCTCTGGCCTCTTCGCTGGCA
>NZ_JAAHBU010000514.1 GCF_010671725.1 Pseudomonas brassicae
TGCCAGCGAAGCTTTGAAGGCCCATAAAAAAGCCCGGCGCATGCGCCGGGCTTTTCACATCAGTTGCCTGCAATTACTTGCCATATACCGGCAGTTTGGCGCAGATAGCCTTGACCTTCTCACGTACGGCATCGATCACCGCTTCGTTGTTCAGGTCGGCCAGGATGTCGCAGATCCAGCCAGCCAGTTCCTTGCACTCTGCTTCCTTGAAGCCGCGAGTGGTCACCGCCGGGGTGCCGAAGCGCAGGCCCGAGGTGACGAACGGCGAACGTGGGTCGTTCGGTACGGAGTTCTTGTTGACGGTGATGAAGGCTTTGCCCAGCGCCGCGTCAGCGTCCTTACCGGAGATTTCCTGCTTGATCAGCGACAGCAGGAACAGGTGGTTTTCAGTACCGCCCGAGACTACGTCGAAGCCGCGCTCGATGAATACGCCGGCCATGGCCTGGGCGTTTTTCACCACTTGCTGCTGGTAGGTCTTGAACTCAGGCTGCAGCGCTTCCTTGAAGCAGATCGCCTTGGCCGCGATCACGTGCTCCAGCGGGCCACCTTGTGCACCCGGGAAGACCGCGGAGTTCAGCTTCTTCTCGATGTCGGCGTTGGCACGCGCCAGGATCAGGCCGCCACGTGGACCGCGCAGGGTCTTGTGGGTGGTGGTGGTGACCACGTCGGCGAATGGCACCGGGTTCGGGTAGACGCCTGCGGCGACCAGGCCAGCCACGTGCGCCATGTCGACGAACAGGTAGGCACCGACCTTGTCGGCGATTTCGCGGAAGCGCGGGAAATCCAGCACTTGCGAGTAGGCCGAGAAGCCGGCAACGATCATTTTTGGCTTGTGTTCCAGGGCCAGGCGCTCGACTTCGTCGTAGTCGATCAGGCCGTTGGCGTCGATGCCGTACTGGATGGCGTTGTACAGCTTGCCCGAGGACGAAACGCTGGCGCCGTGGGTCAGGTGACCGCCGTGGGCCAGGCTCATGCCCAGGATGGTGTCACCGGCCGACAGCAGGGCCAGGTAGACGGCGCTGTTGGCCTGGGAGCCGGCGTGCGGCTGGACGTTGGCGTAGTCGGC
>NZ_JAAHBU010000515.1 GCF_010671725.1 Pseudomonas brassicae
GGGTTCTGCGGTGTTCACAAAACCCTGTGGGAGCTGGCTTGCCAGCGAAGGGCACAGCGCTACTCTCGAAGCAGTAAACACAAGGACCTGAACCGTGAGCAAGTCGATTCTGCTGGTCGATGACGACCAGGACATCCGCGAACTGCTGCAGGCGTACCTCAGCAAGTGCGGCTTTCAGGTGCAGGCCGTGGCCGATGGCCAGGGCTTTCGCCAGGCGCTGGACGCGCACGGCGCAGACCTGGTGATCCTCGACGTGATGCTGCCCGACGAAGACGGCTTCAGCCTGTGCCGCTGGGTGCGTCAGCACCCGCGCCAGGCGCAGGTGCCGATCATCATGCTGACCGCCAGCTCGGACGAGACCGATCGCGTCATCGGCCTTGAGCTGGGCGCCGATGACTACCTGGGCAAGCCCTTCAGCCCGCGCGAATTACAGGCGCGGATCAAGGCGCTGCTGCGCCGTGCCGGCTTCGTGCAGGAGCGCAGTGGCGGCGACGTGCTGTTGTTTGATGAATGGCGCCTGGACACGGTCAGCCATCGCCTGTTCCACCGCGACGGCGAAGAGGTGATCCTGTCCGGCGCGACTTCGCGCTGCTCAAGCTGTTTCTCGATCATCCGCAGCAGATCCTCGACCGCGACACCATCGGCAATGCCACCCGTGGCCGCGAACCGATGCCGCTGGACCGCATCGTCGACATGGCGGTCAGCCGCCTGCGCCAGCGCCTGCGTGACACCGACAAGCCGCCGCGCCTGATCCGTACCGTGCGCGGCAGCGGCTACCTGCTGGCAGCCTGTGTTGCGCCGGCACACTGAGCGGCGCTGGCGCCTGCCGCTGCCGCGCTCGCTGCTGGGGCGCATGCTGTTGCTGACCTTGCTGGTGGTACTGCTGGCGCAGGGCCTGTCGAGCGTGATCTGGCTGTCGCAACTGCGTGCCAGCCAGCTTGAAGGGCTGCTCGCCAGCGCCCGTAGCCTGGCCCATTCGATGACCGCCAGCGTCAGCTACTTTCGCTCGTTGCCGCTGGCCTACCGGCCACTGGTGCTGGACCAGCTGCGCAGCATGGGCGGTACGCGCTTCGTGGTGTCGCTCAACGACCGCCCGCTGGACATGCAGGTGCTGCCCGTCACCCCGCGCAAGCAGGCGGTGATCGATGCCTTCGAGCAGGTGCTGCACCAGCGCCTGGGCGAGCAGATGCAGATCTCGGTGGAATTCGTCAGCCCCGATCGGCTACGCATTTTCAACAGTGGTCTCAAGCTCGACGAACTGCCGCGCTCCTGGGCGCACTATTCGCTGACCCTGGAACCGGTCAACCCACCGGTGCTGGTGACCCAGATCCGCCTGGGCGAGGACGAGTGGCTGTATATCGCCTCGTTGCTGCCCGAGCCCTACACCAGCCTGGAGGCCGAAGGCCTGCCGCGCCAGCAGGTGTGGTTCATCGCCCTGACCAGTTTCTTCCTGCTGCTGTTCATCGGCCTGCTGGTGCATTGGCAGAGCCGGCCGCTCAAGCGCCTGGCACGGGCGGCACGCGAGATGTCGCTGGGTGCCGACGTGCACCGGTGGTGGAAGGCGGCGGCAGCGAGGTGGTCGAGGTAGGGCGCGCGTTCAATGCCATGCGCGAACGTATCAGCCGCTACCTGACCGAGCGCAGCCAGCTGTTCAGTGCCATCTCGCACGATTTGCGCACGCCCATCACGCGGCTGCGCCTGCGTGTCGAACTGCTCGAAGACGAGCAGGTGCAGCACAAGTTCGGCCGTGACCTGGATGAGCTGGAACTGTTGGTCAAGGGCGCCCTGCAGTGCGTGAAAGACACCGACATCCACGAGAACATCGAGCTCATCGACCTCAACCAGGTGCTCGATTGCCTGGTCGAACCCTACCTGGCGAGCGGGCGTATCACCGTGCAGGGCCGGGCGCAGGCGACCTACCCGGGCAAGCCGCTGGCACTCAAGCGCTGCATCGGCAACCTCATCGACAACGCGCTCAAGTATGGCGAACGCGCGCACCTGCGCATTCTGGACGGTGCTGCAAGCTTTGTGCTGCAAGTGGACGACGAAGGTCCGGGGGTGCCAGAGCAACGGCAGGAGCAACTGTTCGAACCGCATTTTCGCCTGGCCGGGCAGCAGCAGGGCTACGGCCTGGGGCTGGGTATCGCGCGCAACATTGCCCACAGCCACGGCGGTGAGGTGAGCCTGCGCAACCTGCGCGAGGGCGGCTTGCGGGTGACCTTGAGCCTGCCGCGGGTGTGAATGTCACCAGCCGGTGACATTCGTGCATCCCTTCGTTACCTCCGCCCTGACTCGCTCTGTTTAGACTTCGATGCAAGCGCAAGCAGCATGACTTGCACCTGCATAACAACAAGAAAAGGTTCCTCTCGATGAATGCGATCAATCGCCTCGCCGCCCTTGTCTCCCTTGCCACCTGGTTGCCGCTCAGTGCCCTGGCCGCCGATGCCGGTACGGTCGAAGTGACCCACTGGTGGACCTCGGGGGGTGAAAAGGCGGCGGTGGACACCCTCAAGCAGCAGATCGAAAAAGACGGCTTCATCTGGAAAGACAACGCCGTGGCCGGGGGCGGCGGTGCGGCGGCGATGACCGTGCTCAAGAGCCGTGCGGTGGCGGGCAACCCGCCAGCCGCTGCGCAGGTCAAGGGCCCCGACATTCAGGACTGGGGCGCGCTGGGCCTGCTGACCGAGCTGGACGATGTCGCCAAGGCCAACAACTGGGATACCTTGCTGCCGAAAAAAGTCGCCGACATCATGAAGTACGACGGCCACTACGTAGCAGTGCCGGTGAATATCCACCGGGTCAACTGGCTGTGGATCAACCCGCAGGTGTTCGACAAGGCCGGGGCCAAGGTACCGACCACCCTCGATGAACTGTTCGCTGCCGCCGACACGCTCAAGGCTGCCGGCTTCGTGCCGCTGGCCCATGGCGGCCAGCCGTGGCAGGACAGCACCGTGTTCGAAGACGTAGTGCTGAGCATCCTCGGGCCCAAGGGCTACCACGCGGCGTTCGTCGAGCTGGATGAAAAGACCCTCACCGGCGCGCAGATGATCGAAGCCTTCAAGACCCTGCAGCGGCTGGGCACCTACATGGACCCCAACCGCGCCGGGCGTGACTGGAACATCGCGGCGGCCGAGGTGATCAACGGCAAGGCCGGCATGCAGATCATGGGCGACTGGGCCAAGAGCGAGTGGACTGCGGCGGGCAAGGTGGCCGGCAAGGACTACCAGTGCGTACCGTTCCCGGGTACCCAGGGCAGCTTTGCCTACAACATCGATTCGCTGGCGATGTTCAAGCTCAAGAACGAGAACGACATCAAGGCCCAGAACGACCTGGCCAAGGTGGCGCTGGAGCCGCAGTTCCAGACCGTGTTCAACCAGAACAAGGGCTCGTTGCCGGTGCGCCAGGACATGGACATGCGCCAGTTCGACGCGTGCACGCAGAAGTCGGCGGTGGACTTCAAGGACGCCGAGAAGGGCGATGGTCTGCAGCCGAGCATGGCGCACAACATGGCCACCAGCCTGGCGGTACAGGGCGCCATCTTCGATGTGGTGAGCAACTTCCTCAACGACCCCAAGGCCGACCCGGCCACGGCGGTCAAGCAACTGAATTCGGCGATCAAGTCGGCCAAATGATTCGCTGAACCCTGACCTGTGGGGG
>NZ_JAAHBU010000516.1 GCF_010671725.1 Pseudomonas brassicae
CAGGCCAACCGCCTGGCGCACTGGCTGATCGGCAAGGGGGTACGCCCAGACGACCGCGTGGCGATCTGCGTCGAACGCGGGCTGCCGATGCTGGTGGGGCTGCTGGCGATTCTGAAGGCGGGCGGTGCGTATGTGCCGCTCGACCCGAGCTACCCGCGCGAGCGCCTGCGCTACATGCTCGACGACAGCGCCCCGGTGGTGGTGCTGGTACAGCCGGCCACGGCCGCGCTGCTGGGCGATACCCGCGTCGAGCGGCTCGACCTGGACCGCGACGCCTGGCAGGCGCAACCCGCCACCAACCCGCAGGTGCCCGGGCTGAACGCCCGCCACCTGGCCTATGTGATCTACACCTCCGGCTCCACCGGCCAGCCCAAGGGCGTGATGGTGGAGCACCGCGGGGTCGCCAACCTGGTGCAATGGAGCGCGCAGTGGTGCCCGGCGACGCCGCACGGGGCGGTGCTGCAGAAGACCCCGATCAGCTTCGACGCTTCGGTATGGGAGCTGTTCTGGCCGCTGTGCACGGGCCTGCCACTGGTGCTCGCGAGCGCCGAGGCGCAACGCGACCCGGCGTACCTGGTACGCCTGATTCGCGAGCAGCAGGTCAGCGTGGTGCAGTTCGTGCCGGCGCTGCTGGCGCAGTTTCTGGACCTGGAAGAGAGCGCCTTGTGCGACAGCCTGCGCGATGTCGTGTGCGGCGGCGGCGAACTGACCGCAGCGCTGGCCGCCACGCTGCGCGAGCGCTTGCCGCAGGTTCGCCTGCACAACGTCTACGGCCCACCGAAACCACGGTGGACTGCAGCGCCTGGACCCTTGAGCCGTCGATGCCGGTGCCTACGGGCACACTGCCCATCGGTCGCCCCATCAGCAACACGCGGCTGTACGTGCTGGATGCCGACGACCAGCCGGTGCCGCAGGGCGTGGTCGGCCACCTGCATATCGGTGGCGCAGGCGTGACCCGCGGCTACCTGGGCCTGGCGCAGCAGCAGGCCGAGCGTTTCATCGACAGCCCGTTCGTGGCCGATGACCGCCTGTACCGCAGCGGCGACCTGGTGCGCCAGCGCG
>NZ_JAAHBU010000517.1 GCF_010671725.1 Pseudomonas brassicae
CGGCCGGCTGATCAGGTAGCCCTGCACCTGGTCGCAGCCAAAGCTGCGCAGCAGCGCCAGTTGCTCCGGCGTCTCGACCCCTTCGGCCACCACTTCCAGATTCAGGTTGTGCGCCAGGTTGATCATGGCATGCACCAGCTTGCGGTTCTCTTCACGCTGTTCCATGCCACCGACAAAGCTGCGGTCGACCTTGAGCAAGGCAATCGGCAAGCTGTTCAAGTGCACGAACGATGAAAAGCCGGTGCCAAAGTCGTCCAGCGAAAACCGTACGCCCAACCGCCCCAGTGCATCCATGGTCTGCTTGACCAGGTCGTTGCGCCGCATCACTGCGGTTTCGGTCAGCTCGAACTCCAGCCAGCGCGCATCCACCCCGCGCTCCACGATCAAACGCCCCAGGGTGGCCAGCAACTGGCTGTCCTGGAACTGGCGGAACGACAGGTTGACCGCCATGTGCAGCGGCGCCAGGCCCTGCTCGCGCAACGCCTGCATGTCGCGCAGGGCCCGCGAGATCACCCAGTAGCCCAGCGGCACGATCAGGCCGCTCTGCTCGGCCAGCGGCACGAATTCACTGGGCGGCAACAGCCCGCGCTCGCCATGGCGCCAGCGCACCAGCGCCTCCAGGCCGACAATGCGCCCGTCGGCCAGGTCCAGCCGTGGCTGGTAGTGCAGCTCCAGCTCGTCACGGCGCAGCGCCCGGCGCAACTCGCTTTCCAGGTCGGCCAGGCTGCGCGCATTGCGGTTGATGCGTTCGTTGAAGACATGGAAGGTGCAGCCCTGGGTGCTCTTGGCCTGTTGCATGGCAATGTGCGCATGCCACATCAGCGGGTCGGCCCCCGCCTGCGCACGCGCATGCGCCACGCCCAGGCTGCAGCCCAGCAACAGGCTTTCACCATCGACCCAGTAAGGCTCGGCCAGCGCTTCGGTAATGCGCTCGGCCATCCACTCGGCCCGTTGCGGCTCACGCCGGGTGTCGATCAGCAGGGCGAATTCGTCGCTGCCCAAGCGCGCGACCTGATCACCCGCTTCCAGCTGGCTCTTGAGCCGACCGACCACCTGCAGGATCAGGCGGTCGCCGGCCTGGTGGCCGAGGGCGTCGTTGGCATAGCGGAAATTGTCCAGGTCCAGGTGCCCGAGCGCCACGCCGCGGCCCTCGTTCTCGGCCAGGCGCGCCGCCAGCAAGGTCTGGAAGCCCTGGCGGTTGGCGATGCCGGTGAGCGGGTCCTGCTCGGCCAGACGCTGCAAGGTGGCTTCGAGCACGCCGCGCTCGCGCACGTGGCGCAGGCAACGACGCAGCACGTCGGCACTCAGTTGCTCGCGCACCAGCCAGTCGCTCACCCCCGGCGCGCCTGCAGCGGCTCCTGCTCGAGCAGCAGCACCATGGCAAGTCGCAGCGGCCAGGGGCTGGCTGGCGGTCAGG
>NZ_JAAHBU010000518.1 GCF_010671725.1 Pseudomonas brassicae
AATACCACTACCAGGCAGGCGCCTTCAAAACTACAGGTATGTATGCAGCAGAAACCATCACGCCCTTGACACCTGAAACGATGGCTGCTCGCAAGATTATTGGAATCACCTTTCCAACCGGTGGAACGTGACGTATCAATATGGCTTCATGAATATCGGAAAAAGCCTTCAATCTGGTGCGGGTGGAAACATAACCGGTTACCCGATGCATATTCGGCGCGAACACATAGTCAAGCGAACTCTATCCACTGGCGGAGAATGGAAGTACAACTATGTTCGTGGAGAAGCTGGGCAGCTTGATACTACCCGCATGGTGGGACCGGAAGGGACAACACTATATACGTTCATGTCCGCAGGTCATAAAATAAAAAACAAAATCTCGGGGACCCTTCCGCCGCTTCCCTATGAAAATAATGCGTGGAAAGTTGGCCAGTTGATTGGGCTGACTCGGCCTGACGGCAGTAGCGAATCCTACACGTATTCACCGCGTGAAATTGACGGGTCTTGGTACATCCTGATTGATGGCGGTCTAGTGTCCGATAAAAAAGTCTGGGCTGCCGATGTAGCGACCAAGATCATTACTTCTGAGGGCGCGGTATACACCACTACGTATAAAAACTACGATATCTATGGTAATCCAGGCACGCGTAGTGAATCCGGACCAAATGGTGGCAGTCGTACCACGACGATGACCTATTACAACGATCCCAACAAATGGATTATCGGTCGCCTCAAAGATGAAACCTTTCCCGGTAGCTCTGTCACTCGTACTTTTGACACCAAGGGCAAAGTCTTGGCGATCAATCGCGATGGTGTAGTAACGCGCTACACCTATGATCCACAGGGCAACCTCGCCAGTAAGACGGAGCCGGGTAATCGCCTCTATACCTACAGCAACTACAAGCGCGGCATCCCGCAAGCCGAAGTACAGCCAGAAGGCATCAGCCTGGCCCGCGTAGTCGACAATGCTGGCAACATCGCCAGCGAAACCAACGGCGAAGGCAAACTCACCCGCTACACCTATGATGGACTCAACCGAGTGAAGTCTATGACACCACCTTCGGGCGTCGTCAAGACCATCACCTACACTCCAACAAGCCAGATTGCCAGCCGTGGTGCGCTGATTGAAACCACCCGATACGAACCGTTCGGCCGAGTAGCCAGCGTGACACTTGGTGGCATTACAACGCGCTACGAATACGACGCGCGGGGTCGCCGCACCTTTGTTTCACATCCTGGGGCCGCAACGGGTACCCGCTATCAATACGATGCACTCGGCCGCGTCACGCGTGTGACCAACGCCGACGGCACCTTCCAGACCACCGTCTACGGCCCCGGCACCAAGGCCGTTACCGATGAGCGCGGCAAGGTCACCAAGTCCACCTACAGGATCTACGGTGACCCGGAGCAAGGACACCTGATGGCGATTGCCGCAGCCGACCCGGCCGCTAACGTGACCCTCACCCGCAATACCCGCGATCAGGTCACTGCCGTGAGCCAAGCCGGCCTTACACGCAGCTATGCCTACAATGCCAACGGCTACCTGGTCTCCGTCACCAACCCGGAAACCGGCGTGACAACCTACGGTCGCGATATCGCCGGCAACATGACCACGCGTGCCGTCGGCACCTCCGGTATCACTCGCTATACGTACGATGGCCAGAACCGCCTCACCTCGGTGGCGTACCCAGGCACCACGCCCGCGGTGACCAACACCTACAACAAGAACGGCAAGCTGCTGACCAGCAACGCAACCGGCGGCAATCGCAGCTTCGCCTACGATGCGGCCGGCAACCTGATTCAGGAGACGCTCGCACTCGACGGCAAGAGCTTTACCGCCAAATACGCCTACAACGGTCTGGACCAGCTCAGTAGCGTGACCTACCCGCAATCTGGCCGAGTGGTGAACTACGCCCCTGATGCCCTCGGCCGCCCGACAATCGTCAGCGGCTATGTCAGCGGTATCAAATACTGGCCGAGTGGGCTTATCCAGCAGATCACCTATGCCAACGGCACGGTAACCCAGTACGGGCAGAACCCGCGCCTGTGGCCGGCAACTTTCAGTACCCAGAAAACTGGGGGCAGTCTGTATCTGGACAGCAGCTACACCTATGACGGTACCGGTAACCTGCTGACGATTGGCGATACCACTGACAGTGCGTTCAATCGCACGTTAGGCTACGACAACATCAACCGCCTGACGAACGTCGCCGGCTTCTGGGGTGAAGGCAGCATCGCCTACAGCGGCGGCGGCAACATTCTCAAGCAGACGCTCGGCTCGTCCACCCTGAACTACAGCTACGACGCACAGAACCGTCTGAGCGCCGTCAGCGGCCTACGCGCCAGCAGCTACGGCTATGACGCCTACGGCAATATCAGCAGTAGCCAGGGTACGACCTACGCGTATGACGGCGTACCTAATCTGGTATGCATCAACTGCGCAAATCCGGCAAGCAAGGTCGAGTACAGCTACGACGGTCTCAACCACCGCAGCAGCGTGACCAAAGCAAGTGCCAAGGTCTACGAGATGCATGATTCCAAGGGCAAGCAACTGATCGAACTGGATGGCGCCAGGTTGACCGAATATCTGTACCTGGGTGACAAGCGCATTGCACAGCGGGTGAGCCCATGAGCGAGTACAAAGGAGAACTCTGCATGGACGCTTTGAAGAAACTGGGGAGGAAGGTCGGTGCGACGATGCTCGCTCTGACGATGACCAACTCTGCCATTGCCGACACCGTGACCTACTTCCACAACGACATTTCTGGTAGCCCGTTGGCCGCTACAGACCCGGCAGGCAATCTGCTGTGGAGGGAAAACTACAAGCCGTATGGCGAGAAGCTGACCCGGTCGGCGGCCAGCAGCGCTAACACCATCGGCTTCCATGGGAAGGCGCATGATGACGGTACTGGTCTTTCGTACATGGGGGCGCGCTATTACAATCCGGTGTTAGGACGGTTCATGGGAGTTGATCCAGTCGACTTTCAGATAGAGAACCTCCACAGTTTTAATCGTTACACCTACGCTAACAATAATCCCTATAAGTATGTTGATCCAGACGGACGTTATGCACACCTGCTTGTGGCAATGGTCTATGCTCTGACAGCCCTTAGCGCAACATTGACGATTCAAACTGCTTTGAACGGTTTTAGCCAACACGGTCAAGGGGACGTCAGCATCGGCCCTCTTTCCTTCCCTGGCTCAGATATTGATAGGTCGTCTCAATGGCAAAAAGCTAGCGAAAGCTCAAGTGGACATAGCCCTCCGAAAGATTCGACTAAATCACCTGAAAAAAAATAATGATAAAGCACAAAGGCCCTCCAAGACGCCCAATACAGGTGAGCCTGGCTCGAAATTTGTAAACCCGGGAAGCGGCCAAGAGCGGTGGTATGGCTCGGACGGCCTTCCCACCAAAGATGTGGACTGGGACCATGACCACGGACAAGGAATCCCCCACGTTCACGAATGGGGACGTGACAGTAATGGCGGACCCGTTCGAGGCACGAGTGCTCGCCCATACGACCCATCAACTGATTACTGAGAGCCATCAAATGCCGTATGAAAATCTAAAAAAACTGCATGATGCAGAAATAATTTGCATAGACGCCGCGACTACCCCTGCACGCTTGAAAGTAGTAGTAAAAACAACTGAAAACATCACGCTTGAATTATTATTCGAGCAATGTTCGCACTATAGAGTGACAGACTTCACGCCTCACAACATAATATCTCGCGCTATTATTTTTGATGGAAACTCGGTATCAGAACAAGCCATTAGAGAGACCATGAAATGGCTGACAAGCCTTTCCGACGCCGCCTCATTTCTCACCAACAGCAAATTGGACGAACTCACAGCATCTCTACTGAACGGAAATATTAAGCTTATCTATTTAGAGCCAAGCCAAGGCGCCGAACTTGCAATTTTATGCAAAGACTTTCAGATAAGTCATCTGAGTAGCGCCTGATATTTTGCATTACGAACAACGCCTGCCCGGTCCCTCC
>NZ_JAAHBU010000519.1 GCF_010671725.1 Pseudomonas brassicae
TCTAACCAACTGAGCTATGTAGCCAAGTGGCGCGCATTATTCGCCCGAAACGAATTTGTGTCAACACTCTTTTCGAAAAAATTTAACGCACGATCAACTGCTTAGGCAAAACCCCCTCAGAATTTGTAGGTGAAGTGGGTCATCACGTTGCGTGGCGCGCCGTAGGTGCCGTACAGGCCGGCCATGCTGTAGTACTCGCGGTCGAACAGGTTGTTGAGGTTTACCGATGCTTCCAGGTGCTCGTTGATGGCGTAGCGCGCCATCAGGTTGGCAATCGCGTAGCTGCCCTGGGTAAAGGTGTGCAGGTCGTTGCCGACCTTGCTCTGCCAGTTGACCCCACCGCCCACGGTCACCTTGTCCAGTACGCCAGGCAGACGATAGGTGGTGAAGGTCTTGAGGCTGTGGCGCGGCAGCACGGTGTTGATGCGCTCGTCTTCGTTGTCGGTGGTCAGGGTGTAGGCGTAACCCGCTGACGCCTGCCAGCCCTCTGCCAGCTCGCCGCTGACTTCCATTTCCAGACCCTTGGAGGTGGTGTCCTGCTTGGCGTCGTATACGTTGTCATGCTGCCAGATCGCCAGGTTGTCCTGTTCGAGCTTGAACAGCGACACGCTGGAGTTCAGCTTGCCGTCGAAGTGGCTGCCCTTGATGCCCATCTCGTAGCCGATGCCCTGCATCGGGTCGATCGGCTTGAACTGCTCATCCTGCACCCACGAACCCTGCGGGTTGAAGATCTTGGTGTAGCTGGCGTACACCGCCCAGGTGTCGTTCAGGTCGTAGACCACGCCGGCATACGGGATGAATACACCGGTTTCCTTGCGGTCGGTACTGCCCGTGGCGCCGCCGTACGGGCGGTCTTCGGTCTTGCGTTGCCAGTCGATCAGGCGGCTGCCCAGGATCAGGTTCAGGTCGTCGGTCAGGTGCAGGCGCGTGGTGAGGTAGGCCGCGTATTGGTTTTCTTCCTGGGAAGACTTGCCGCTTTCGGTGAAGGCCGGCTTGGGCTGCTTGCCATCCCAGTCAAAGAGGCTGTCGATCGCCGCACCCGAGGTACCGTTGTAGTCGTAACGCCAGCCGCCCCACTCGGGCACGCTCTGGCTGAACTGCGACAGGGTCACGCCAGTGATCAGCTCATGCTCGCGGTTGAACAGGCTGAAGGGGCCGGTCACGTACAGGTCGAGGTTGTCCTGGCGTGGTGTGCCGGAGAAACGCACCGGCAACTGGCTCATGCCGCTGCCATCTGGGTTCAGGCTGCCGGTGACGAAGCCGAACAGTTCGTCGAACTGGTTTTCCGAATGGCTGTACTCGACCTTGCCGCTCCAGCCATTGCCCAGCTGTTGTTCCACCGAGGCGAAGTAGCTGGTCTGTTCATGGTCGTTGTAGGACCAGCTCGGCGCGCTGTTGATCGAGCGGCTCAGGTTGCTGCGCTCGCCGTTGCTCAAGCGCGTTGGCAGGCCACTGCGCAGGGGCGAGTCGACATCGGTGCGCAGGTAGCTGAAGCCCAGGGTCAGCAGGGTGTCTTCGGTCAGGTCGAATTCGGTGATGCCGTAGAGCAGTTGGGTGTCCTGCTTGTAGCGGTCGACCCAGGCCTTTTCGGTCTTGTAGTCGGCCACCAGGCGGCCGCGCACGTTGCCGCTCTCGGTCAGCGGGCCAGACACATCGAAGCCGCTGCCGTAGCGATCCCAGGTGCGGCCGAGCCGGTAATGCTGGCCTGGCCCTCATAGGTGGGGCGCTTGCGGATCAGGTTGATGGTCGCCGACGGGCTGCCCATGCCGCTGATCAGGCCGCTGGCGCCACGCACGATTTCCACCCGGTCGTACATCGCCATGCTCTGGGTGTAGTTGTCCATGCGCGTGGTGGTGGGCACGCCATCGATTTCGTAGTTCTGGATCACGAAGCCGCGCGAGTAGTAGCTGTCGCTTTCTGCGCCCAGGCCGTCGCGGGTGACGATGATGCCCGGTGTGGCTTCCAGCGTGTCGGTCAGCGTATTCAGGCGCTGGTCGTCCAGGCGCTGACGGGTGACCACGGTCAGCGCCTGCGGGGTTTGCTGGGGCGTGAGGTTCAGGCGCGTCGAGCTGCTGGAGGAATAGGTGGTGTACAGCCCGGTGCCTTCGGTGGTGGAGCCCGGCGCCTTGCCCGAGATGCTCACGGCATCAGTTGCAGGCCGCTGCTCAGGTTCACCGGCAGCTCGATCAGGAAGCTGCTGGGGTTGGGCTGGCTCAGGCGTGCGCTGCTACCGGTCAGGGTACGCAGCGCCTGCTCGGCGGTGTACTCGCCTTGCACGGCAGGGGCGGTGATACCGGCGACCTGGTTGGCATCGTAGATCACCTGGTAGCCGCTCTGTGCGCTGAACAGCTCGATGGCATCCACAAGCGATTGTGCCGAAATACGGAAATCGATGCGCTGGGCCTGCGCCTGGGTGGTCTCGGCGGCTTGCGCCGCTGCACCCGGCAGCAGTGCGAGCAGGCTGGCTGCCAGGATGGCGCTGGCCAGTGGCCGACGGGTAAATGCGATGTCACGTGGATACTGCATGGTGCCTCCCCCAAGAAGGTGCAAATGGTAATGCTTCTTATGTGGGGGTGTGACGCAGCAGGAATGCGAATTACCGTGCGCCCCTTAAAATATTTTCAGCGCACGATGATCCAGTGTCCCAGCAGGGCGTCGGCACGCAGTTTCTGGCTGCTGATCAGGGCATCGAACGCCGTGTCTGCCTGGTCGAGGTTGAAACTGCCGCTGACCCGGCGCTGGCCGGCCGCGCCGTTGAGCAGTATCAGGCGGCTGCCTTGGTAGTCGGCCAGTTGTTCAAGCACTTGCTGCAGGGGCACGTCGCGTACCCGTAACTGGCATCGCGCCAGGCCAGCAGGCGTTCGGCGTCTACCGCATGGGGCGCGTCGAGCTGCTCGCCGTGCAGCGTCAGGCGCTGGCCGGGGCTCAGACGCTGGCGCTGGCTGGCGGTGCTGACCTCGACACTGCCGCTGAGCAGTACCACTTCGTCCTGCTCGCCACGGCTGACCGAAAAGCGCGTGCCCAGCACCTGCACCCTGGCATCGTCGACTTCGACCACGAACGGGCGGCCGTCATGCACCACCTCGGCGAACACCCGGCCCTGGCGCAGGCGCACGGTGCGGGTGGCGCGTCGAGGTCGATGTCCACCGCGCTGGCGCTGTCCCAGGCGCAGGCGCGAGCC
>NZ_JAAHBU010000052.1 GCF_010671725.1 Pseudomonas brassicae
TGCGCCGCCTTGCCGTTCAGGTCCGCACCGCTGGAGGCGGCCGTCGGCGAGGTGTTGGGCACCTTGTCGGTATTGGTCGCAGTGATCTGGATGCGCGAGAAATCCACCTGGAACACCTCGGCCACCACTTGCGCCACCTTGGTGTTGAGGCCCTGGCCCATCTCGGTGCCGCCATGGTTGAGGTGGATACTGCCGTCGGTGTAGATGTGCACCAGCGCGCCGGCCTGGTTGAGGAAGCTGGCGGTGAACGAGATGCCGAATTTGACCGGGGTCAGTGCCAGGCCTTTCTTCAGTACCGGGCTGTTGGCATTGAAGCGGCGAATCGATTCGCGGCGCTGCTGGTAGTCGCTGCTGGCTTCCAGTTCGGCGGTGATCTCTTCGAGCATGTTGTGCTCGACGGTCTGGTAGTAGTGAGTGACGTTGCGCTCGGTCTTGCCGTAATAGTTGGCCTTGCGCACTGCCAGCGGGTCGAGTGCCAGGTGGCGGGCGATGCGGTCCATCACTTCTTCGATGGCGACCATGCCCTGTGGCCCGCCAAAACCGCGGTAGGCGGTGTTGGACGCGGTGTTGGTCTTGCAGCGGTGGCCGTTGACCGTGGCATCGCCCAGGTAATAGGCGTTGTCGGAGTGGAACATCGCGCGGTCCACGATCGACGCCGACAGGTCTGGCGAGCAGCCGCAGTTGCCGGCCAGTTCCAGGTTGATGCCGTGCAGGCGGCCGCTGTCGTCGAAGCCCACGTCGTACTCGATGTAGAACGGGTGGCGCTTGCCGGTCATCAGCATGTCTTCGACCCGCGGCAGGCGCATCTTGGTCGGCTGCCCGGTCAGGCGCGCGATCACCGCGCACAGGCAGGCCGGGCTTGCGGCCTGGGTTTCCTTGCCGCCGAAACCGCCGCCCATGCGGCGCATGTCGACCACGATGCGGTTCATCGGCACGTCCAGTACCTCCGCCACCAGCTTCTGCACTTCGGTGGGGTTCTGTGTGGAGCAGAACACGATCATGCCGCCATCTTCGGTGGGCATTACCGAAGAGATCTGGGTTTCGAGGTAGAAGTGCTCCTGGCCGCCGATGTGCAGGGTGCCCTGCACCCGATGCGGGGCGCTGGCCAGGGCGGTTGCCGAGTCACCGCGCTGGTGGGTGTGGCTGTCGAGCACGAAGTGCTTCTTGCGCAACGCCTCGACCACGTCCAGCACGGGCTCCAGGTCTTCGTATTCGATGATCGCGGCCATGGCTGCACGGCGTGCGGTGTCCAGGTCGCAGGCGGCCACGGCGAGCACCGGCTGGCCGACGAACTCGACCGTGTCGATGGCCAGCAACGGGTCACCGGGCAGTAGCGGACCGATGTCCTTCAGGCCCGGGATGTCCTCGTGGGTGATCGCGATACGCACGCCCTCGATGGCGTAGCAGGGGCGTGTATCGATGCTCAGTACCCGCGCGTGGGCGCGGTCGGACAGCCGTGCATACACATGCAACTGGTTGGGAAATTCCAGACGGTCATCGATGTACACCGCTTCACCCGACACATGCTTGTCGGCGCTGTCGTGCTTGACGCTGCGCCCGACCCCGCTGGTCAGGCCCTGGGCGAACAGTTCGGCCAGCTCGGCCTGGCTCTTGGCAACATGAGGATGGTTAGACATAAGCGGTCACCCGGGTTTCGATGTGCGGCGTTTGCAGTTCGATGAAGTACTTGCGCAGCAGGTTCTGCGCGCCCAGCAGGCGGTACTCCTTGCTGGCCCTGAAGTCCGAGAGCGGCGTGAAATCTTCGGCCAGTGCCTGGCAGGCACGTTCGATGGTCGCCATACTGAACGGCTTGCCGAGCAGTGCGGTTTCGCACGCCAGGGCGCGCTTGGGAATGGCGGCCATGCCGCCGAAGGCAATGCGCGCCTCGGCCACCACGCCGTTGTCGATGCGCAGGTTGAACGCGGCGCACACTGCCGAGATGTCGTCGTCCAGGCGCTTGGACACCTTGTAGGCACGGAACGCCCAGGCGAGGTTGGCGCGTGGCACGATGATCTTCTCGATGAACTCGCTGTCCTGGCGGGCCGTGATGCGATAGTCGATGAAGTAGTCTTCCAGTGCCAGCGTGCGCGTGGCCTGGCCGCGGCGCAGCACGATCTGTGCGCCCAGGGCAATCAGCAGTGGGGGCGAATCGCCAATCGGCGAGGCGTTGCCGATATTGCCGCCCAGGGTGCCCTGGTTGCGGATCTGCAGCGAGGCGAAGCGGTGCAGCAGTTCGCCGAAGTCGGGGTACTCGCGGCTCAGCGCCTCATAACAGTCGGTGAGTGCGGTGGCGGCGCCGATCTCCAGGCGGTCTTCGAAGGTGTCGACGCGCTTCATTTCGGCCACGTTGCCCACGTAGATCATCACCGGCAGGGTCTTGTGCAACTGCGTCACCTCCAGTGCCAGGTCGGTGCCGCCGGCCAGCAGCCGGGCCTCGGGGTGCGACCCGTACAGGTCGGCCAGGTCGGCCACGGTCAGCGGCACCAGGCAGCGCTTGTCGCCGCTGTTGAGCTCGCCGGTTTCGGTGGGCGCAATGGCCTTGAGGCGGGCGATGGTCTGCGCCTGGGCCGTATCGAACTGGTCTGGCTGCGCCTGGCAGCAGGCCTGTTCGGCGGCCGCCAGGATCGGCCGGTAGCCGGTGCAGCGGCACAGGTTGCCGGCCAGGGCTTCCTGGGCCTGGTGCAGGTCGGGCGCATCACTGTTCTTCTGCAGGGCGAACAGCGACATCACGAAGCCTGGCGTGCAGAACCCGCATTGCGAACCATGGCAGTCGACCATGGCCTGCTGCACGCTGTGCAGCTTACCCTGGTGCTTGAGGCCTTCGACGCTGATCAGTTGCTTGCCGTGCAACGAAGACACAAACGTCAGGCACGAATTGAGGCTGCGGTAGCGCAGGTGCTCCTGGCCATCCGCGCCCGTGGCGAGTTCGCCGACCACCACGGTGCACGCACCGCAGTCGCCGCTGGCGCAGCCTTCCTTGGTGCCGGGCTTGCCCAGGTGCTCGCGCAGGTACTCGAGTACCGTCAGGTTGGGGTCCAGGGCATGCTCACTGCGCAGCTCCTGGTTAAGTAGAAACTGGATCACGGAAGGCCTCACAAGCGAATTATTGTTGTTGAGCGGACTGTTGGCGACTGTATGCAGAGTTGACTTTCTGGTCAATGGTTTTCTGACCTAAGGGTCAGCTTTTGCCGTGCATCGATCCCATCGCCTTCACATCGCGTCTCTTTCCAGCATAGAACCCCGTTCAGGTCATGATTGTTTTGCTTCAATCGTGCCAACTTAGCCGCCCCAGCCCCTGCGCGAGGGGCAGGCAAGTGCGCTACAATCGCCGCTTGTACACAGTTCAATGATTTTGAAGGAAAACCATGACGTTCAAGGCGCCGGACAGCCTCTCCGAGCAAATTGCCCACTACCTGGCCGAGCGGATCATTCGCGGCGAGCTCAAACCTGCCGAGCGCATCCAGGAGCAGAAGGTCACCCAGGCACTGAATGTCAGCCGCGGCTCGGTGCGCGAGGCGCTGCTGATCCTCGAACGGCGTCATCTGGTCACCATCCTGCCGCGTCGCGGTGCCCAGGTGACGGCCCTCAACGAGCACAACGTACGCAGCCTGTGCACGCTGATGAGCGAGCTGTACATCCTGCTGGGCAACGCCGTGGCCGCGAGCCGGCGCAGCGATGCCGACCTGGCACCGTTCCTGCTCATCCAACAGCGCCTGCAGGCGCCTGTGCGCAACAGGACATCAAGGCATTCGTCGAAGAAAGCTTTGCCGTGATGCGCGCAGCGTACCCGTTCGCCAACAACCCCTACCTGCAGGAGACCGTCGAGAACCTGCAGCCGGCCATGAGCCGCACCTATTACCTGGCACTGGACCAGCGCAAGGCCAACATGGAAGACTTCCTGGTGCTGTTCGCGCAGTTGCTCGAAGCCGTGGTGGCCAGTGACCTGCCGCGCATCCGCGAGGTGCTGACCTTGTACTGCGAGCGCAGTTGCACACTGGTGCTGTCGTCTCTGGTCGCTGACTGAGCATGCGCCTAAAGTGCATTCGCCTGGCGGGGTTCAAGTCGTTCGTCGACCCGACCACTGTCAACTTCCCCAGCAACATGGCGGCCGTGGTTGGCCCCAACGGCTGTGGCAAGTCCAACATCATCGACGCGGTGCGCTGGGTGATGGGCGAAAGCTCGGCGAAGAACCTGCGTGGCGAGTCGATGACCGACGTCATCTTCAACGGCTCCACCAGCCGCAAGCCGGTCAGCCAGGCCAGCATCGAGCTGGTGTTCGACAACAGTGACAACACCCTGGTGGGCGAGTACGCCGCCTACGCCGAGATCTCCATTCGGCGCAAGGTGACGCGCGACGCGCAAAATACCTATTACCTCAATGGCACCAAGTGCCGGCGACGTGACATCACCGATATCTTCCTCGGCACCGGCCTGGGCCCGCGCAGCTATTCGATCATCGAGCAGGGCATGATCTCCAAGCTGATCGAGGCCAAGCCTGAAGAACTGCGCAACTTCATCGAAGAGGCGGCCGGCATCTCCAAGTACAAGGAGCGCCGCCGCGAGACCGAGAACCGCATCCGCCGTACCCACGAGAACCTCGAGCGCCTGACCGACCTGCGCGATGAGCTGGAGCGCCAGCTCGAACGCCTGCATCGCCAGGCCCAGGCGGCCGAGAAGTACAAGGAATACAAGGCCGAGGAGCGCCAGCTCAAGGCGCAGCTGGCG
Source organism: Pseudomonas brassicae (assembly GCF_010671725.1). Taxonomy (GTDB): domain Bacteria; phylum Pseudomonadota; class Gammaproteobacteria; order Pseudomonadales; family Pseudomonadaceae; genus Aquipseudomonas; species Aquipseudomonas brassicae. The sequence continues at coordinate 4,726 of NZ_JAAHBU010000052.1, forward strand.
GCGTTGCGCTGGCGCGCGCTGAACGATCAGGTCGGTCAGCGCGAGGCGATCATCGGCGATCAGGAAGTGGCCTTCGAGGCACTGGTGGCCGAGCAACGCAATGCCGATGCAAGCATCGAGCGCCTGCGTGACGGGCACATGAACTGTCAGAGCGCTTCAACCTGGTGCAGGGACGCTTCTATTCGGTGGGCGGTGACATCGCCCGGGTCGAGCAGAACATCCAGCATGGCCAGCAGCGCTTGCGTCAATTGCAGGATGACTTCAAGGAAGCCGAACGCGCGCGCCTCGAAACCGAATCGCACCTGGGCCACGACCGCACGCTGCTGGCGACCCTGGGCGAAGAGCTGGACATGATTGCGCCCGAGCAGGAGATGTCGCTGGCAGCCGCCGAGGAAGCCTCGGCGACCCTCGAAGAAGCCGAAATAACCATGCATGGCTGGCAGGAGCAGTGGGACACCTTCAATACCCGCTCGGCCGAACCGCGCCGTCAGGCCGAGGTGCAGCAGTCGCGCATCCAGCAGTTGGAGCAAAGCCTGGAGCGGGTGTCCGAACGCCAGCGCAAGCTGGGCGAGGAGCGCGATCAACTCAGCGCCGACCCCGAAGACGCGGCGATCCTTGAGCTGAACGAACAACTGGCCAGTAGCGACATGCTGCTCGACGAGCTGCACCTTGAGGAGCAACAGGTCGTCGAGCGCCTGGACGCATTGCGCGAGCAACTGCAGCAGGCGACCCAGGCCCAGCAGCAGGCCCAAGGCGAACTGCAACGCCTGGGCGGTCGCCTGGCCTCGCTGGAGGCCTTGCAGCAGGCCGCGCTGGACCCGGGTAGCGGCACCGGCGAATGGTTGCGTGGCCAGGGCCTTGAGCAGCACCCGCGGCTGGCCGAAGGCCTGCGTGTGCAGCCAGGTTGGGAACTGGCGGTAGAGACGGTGCTGGGCGCCGACCTGCAAGCGGTACTGGTGGACGACTTTGCCGGGTTGGCGCTGTCTGCCTTCAATCAGGGCGAGTTGCGCCTGTTGCAGGCTGGCGGTGCCGGCAAGTGCCTACCCGGCAGCCTGCTCGACAAGGTGCAGGGCAATCTCGACCTGGCGCCGTGGCTGGGGCAGGTAAAACCGGTCGATAGCCTGGAGCAGGCGTTGGCCTTGCGCGCTCAGTTGGCCGATGGCGAAAGCCTGATCAGCCGCGATGGTTACTGGGTGGGGCGGTACTTCTTGCGTGTCAGCCGTGCCAGCGAAGCCCAGGGCGGCGTGCTGGCGCGCGGCCAGGAACTGGAGCGGCTAGGGCTTGAGCGCCTCGAACAGGAAGCTGCGCTGGAGCTGCTCGAAGAGCAGTTGCTGGCGCTGCGTGAACAGCAGCGTGTACACGAAGACAGCCGCGAGCAACTGCGCCGACGTACCCAGGACGAAGCGCGCCAGCAAGGCGAGCTCAAGGCCCGGCTCTCGGCCGGCAAGGCACGTGCCGAACAGCTCACGCTGCGTCGCCAGCGTCTGGAAGAAGAGCTGGCCGAGCTGCTGGAGCAGCGCGCTATCGAGCATGAAAGCCTGGGTGAGTCGCGCCTGCACCTGCAGGACGCCCTCGACCTGATGGCCCAGGACACCGAGCAGCGCGAGGCCTTGCTGGCCCAGCGCGACAACCTGCGCGAGCGCCTTGATCGGGTGCGCCAGGAGGCCCGCCAGCACAAGGACCACGCCCATCAGTTGGCGGTGCGCCTGGGCTCGCTGCGGGCCCAGCACGATTCGACTCGCCAGGCGCTGGAGCGCCTGGAATTGCAGGCCGAGCGCCTGAATGAAAAACGCGAACAGTTGAGCCTGAACCTGGAAGAGGGCGAGGCGCCGCTCGAAGAGCTGCGCCTGATGCTCGAAGCGTTGCTGGAAAAACGCATGAGCGTGGACGAGGAGATGCGTCAGGCACGCGTGCACATGGACGAAGCGGACCGCGAGCTGCGCGAGGCCGAGAAGCGTCGCAGCTCGGCCGAGCAGCAGGCGCAGTTGCTGCGTGGCCAGCTGGAGCAGCACCGCATGGAGTGGCAGGGCCTGAGCGTACGGCGCAAGACCCTGCAGGAGCAGTTGCACGCCGACGGCTACGACCTGGACGGTGTGCTGGCGACCCTGCTGGCCGAGGCCAGCGAGCAGGAGGCCGAGCTTGAGCTGGAGCGCATCGATGCGCGTATCCAGCGCCTGGGCGCGATCAACCTGGCGGCCATCGACGAGTACCAGCAGCAGTCCGAGCGCAAGCACTACCTGGACGCGCAGAATGCCGACCTGGTGGAAGCCCTCGACACCCTGGAAAACGTCATTCGCAAGATCGACAAGGAAACCCGCAACCGCTTCAAGGATACCTTTGATCAGATAAATGCCGGATTACAGGCACTTTTCCCAAAAGTTTTCGGTGGTGGCAGCGCTTATCTGGAACTGACGGGCGAAGATCTACTCGATACAGGGGTAACGATCATGGCGCGCCCGCCGGGCAAGAAGAACAGCACCATTCATCTGCTCTCGGGCGGTGAAAAGGCGCTGACGGCCCTGGCGCTGGTATTTGCCATTTTCAAGTTGAACCCGGCGCCGTTCTGCATGCTCGACGAAGTTGATGCACCGCTGGACGATGCCAACGTCGGACGCTATGCGCGCCTGGTCAAGGAGATGAGTCAGACAGTGCAGTTCATCTATATCACCCACAACAAGATCGCCATGGAAATGGCAGATCAGTTGATGGGCGTGACCATGCACGAGCCGGGTTGCTCGCGTCTGGTGGCAGTGGATGTGGAGGAGGCGATGGCCATGGTCGACGCCTGAAAAACGGATATGACGCACGATCTTGCAGCAAAAGCCGCGTCAGTTGCGACAGACGGTGTAAAGTTACCTTTGGTCGTGCTAGCTTAATGTAAATTTTTCTATGCGTGGGTAAAACGCCTGTCAGAACATAGGCTTGGCGCCACGTTTTAAAGGGGTTTAAACCCTTTATTTTTCAGCATTTTTCACAGAGGCACGGGATTACATGGAAATCGGTCTGCGCGAGTGGCTGATCGTCATCGGCATCATAGTCATTGCCGGCATTCTTTTTGACGGCTGGCGTCGCATGCGTGGCGGCAAGGGCAAGTTGAAATTCCGTCTGGACCGCAGCTTCTCCAACCTGCCGGACGAGGAGACCAGTGCCGAGGTACTGGGCCCGCCGCGGGTGCTTGACGACCACAAGGAGCCGCAACTCGACGAGCACGACCTGCCGTCGATGAGCGCTGCCCGCGAGCAGCGCGAGCCGAAGGTGGGCAAGTCATCCAAACGCAACAAGCGTGGCAACGAACCGCAGCAGGGCGACCTGAACCTGGCGGCAGAGCCGCGTGAGCCCGACCTGTTCGGCAATGCCAACGATGACTTCCCGGACGAGAGCCCCAAGCATTCCGGTTTTGGCAGCAGCGAAGGCAAAGACCTGCCGCCGGTCGAAGAAGTGCTGGTGATCAGCGTTATCTCCCGCGACGAAAGCGGCTTCAAGGGCCCGGCGCTGCTGCAGAACATCCTGGAAAGCGGCCTGCGTTTCGGTGAAATGGACATCTTCCACCGTCACGAAAGCATGGCCGGCAATGGCGAAGTGCTGTTTTCCATGGCCAACGCGGTCAAGCCGGGTGTATTCGACCTCGACGACATCGACCACTTCAGCACCCGCGCGGTGAGCTTCTTCCTCGGCTTGCCGGGCCCGCGCCATCCGAAGCAGGCCTTCGACGTGATGGTCGCGGCGGCGCGCAAGCTGGCGCACGAGCTCAATGGCGAGCTCAAGGATGACCAGCGCAGCGTGATGACCGCGCAGACCATCGAGCACTACCGCCAGCGCATCGTCGAATTCGAACGCCGCGCGCTGACCCAGAAGCGCTAAGTGCAATGAACACGCCCACAGTGGTTGCCCCCGACCCTGTGGGAGCTGGCTTGCCAGCGAAGGCTGCCCAGCAGCCCTGAGGAATAAAACGCCAAGAGCAGCCCCGAGCTGCTCTTTTGCTTTGCAAGAGATGACCTAGATGAACGCCCAAACCCGCCTCCTCGAACTGCGCGCCGAACTCGACCAGCACAACTACCGCTACTACGTGCTCGACGAGCCGAGCGTGCCGGACGCCGAATACGATCGCCTGTTCCGCGAGTTGCAAGCCCTGGAGGCCGAGCACCCGGAGCTGGTGACCGCCGATTCACCCACCCAGCGCGTGGGTGGCGCGGCGCTGTCGGCGTTCAGCCAGGTGCGTCACGAAGTACCGATGCTGAGCCTGGGCAACGCGTTCGAAGAAAATGACCTGCTCGAGTTCGACCGCCGCGTGGTGGAAGGGCTCGACCTGCCGGCCGGCGACCTGTTCGGCGCGGGCGCTGCGGTGGACTACAGCTGCGAACCCAAGCTTGACGGCCTGGCGGTCAGCCTGCTGTACCGCGACGGCTTGCTGGTGCAGGGCGCCACCCGTGGCGACGGCAGCACCGGTGAAGACATCAGCGTCAACGTGCGTACCATCCGCAACGTCCCGCTCAAGCTGCAAGGCACGGGCTGGCCTGCGGTACTGGAAGTGCGTGGCGAAGTGTTCATGAGCAAGGACGGTTTCGAGCGCCTGAACGCGGCGCAGGCCGAGGTGGGCGGCAAGACTTTCGCCAACCCGCGTAATGCCGCGGCCGGCAGCCTGCGCCAGCTGGACTCGAAGATCACCGCCAGCCGCCCGCTGGAGTTCTGCTGCTACGGCCTGGGGCAGGTGTCCGAGCCGGTGGCCGACACCCATATCGGCATTCTCGAAAAGCTCAAGGGCTGGGGCATGCCGATCAGCCGCGAGCTGCGCCATGCGGCGGGCATCAAGGAATGCCTGGACTACTACCGCGACATCGGCGAGCGGCGTAATGCCTTGCCTTACGAGATCGACGGCGTGGTGTTCAAGGTCAACAGCCTGGCCTCGCAGCGCGAGCTGGGCTTTCGAGCCCGCGAGCCGCGCTGGGCAATCGCGCACAAATTCCCGGCCATGGAAGAACTGACCGAAGTGCTCGACGTCGAGTTCCAGGTCGGCCGTACCGGTGCCATCACCCCCGTGGCGCGGCTCAAGCCGGTCAAGGTGGCTGGCGTCACCGTGGCCAATGCCACTTTGCACAACATGGATGAAGTGGCGCGCCTGGGCGTGATGATCGGCGACACTGTGATCATTCGGCGTGCCGGCGACGTGATCCCGCAGGTGATGCAGGTGGTCACCGAGCGCCGCCCGGCCGATGCCCGCCCAGTGCGCATCCCCACCGAGTGCCCGGTGTGCGGTTCGCAGGTGGAGCGTACGCAACTGGTCAAGCGCAGCAAGGGCAAGGAAACCGTCAGCGAGGGCGCGGTGTACCGTTGCGTCGGGCGCCTGGCATGCCGTGCGCAGCTCAAACAGGCGATCATTCACTATGTGTCGCGCCGCGCCATGGACATCGAGGGGCTGGGCGAGAAGAGCGTCGAGCAGTTGGTCGACGAAGGCCTGATTACCTCGCCGGCAGATCTGTACCGTTTGAAGTTCGAAGACATCGTCGACCTGGAAGGTTTTGCCGAGGTGTCCAGCAACAAGTTGCTGGCGGCGATCGAGAACAGCAAGCGGCCGAGCCTGGCGCGTTTCATCTATGCGCTGGGCATCCCGGATGTGGGTGAAGAGACGGCCAAGGTGCTGGCGCGCTCGCTGGGTTCGTTGCAGCGGGTGATGGTGGCGTTGCCGCAGGTGCTGACCTACTTGCCGGACATTGGGCTGGAAGTGGCACATGAGATCCACAACTTCTTTGAAGATGACCACAACCGCAAGGTCATCGAGCAGTTGCTCGAGCGTGGTTTGCAGTTGCAGGAGGAGGGTGAGCTGGCGGCCGAGTTCGCTGCCAGCACACCTTGGCGGGGATGCTGGCCAAGCTGGACATTCCTTCGGTGGGCCCGACCGGTGCCGAGAAGCTGGTGGCCAAGCTTGAAAGCCTGGAGCGGATCATTGCGGCGGATGGCATCGACCTGCGCCAGGCGCTGGCGGCCAAGCAGGCTGACGCGGTGCGCGAGTTCTTTCTGGTCGAGGCCAACCGGCAACTGGCGCGCGATGTCGAGGCGCAGTTGCGTGCGTTCGGCATGCACTGGGAGAGCGAGAAGAAGGTGGCGCAGGGCTTGCCGCTGGCCGGTCAGACCTGGGTGCTGACCGGCTCGCTGGAGCGCATGAGCCGCGATGTGGCCAAGGACAAACTGGAGAGCCTGGGCGCCAAGGTGGCGGGCTCGGTGTCAGCCAAGACCCATTGCGTGGTGGCAGGCCCGGGGGCCGGCTCCAAGTTGGCCAAGGCCAACGAGTTGGGGCTCAAGGTGCTGGATGAGGACGCGTTCGTTGCGTTTTTGGCCGAGCAGGGCATCGCGGTCCAAGTATAGCCCCAGCCCTGTCACACGCATGGTGTAGTCTACCCCTCAGCCAGGAGGTGGCCCCATGTACCCATTCTTCGAACAGCTCGTCGCGCGCATCGCCGCGCCGTTTGTCAGCCAGGCGCGGCGCAGCACGCGCGTGTGGCAATGCGAGTGCGGTCAGTCGGTGTTCTTTCGCAACAGTCAGTGCCTGGCCTGCCAGGCTTCCCTGGGCTACTGGCCAGACACCCACCACATCGGCACCTTGCTACCCGCTCCCGTTGCTGGCCAATGGTACCTGGACGGCCAGCCCGAACTCGGCGCGCTCAAGCGCTGCGCCAACCTCGACACGCCTGCCGCCTGCAACTGGCTGCTGAGCGCCGACGATCCGCACGCGTTCTGCCTGGCCTGCCGCCTCAACCGCACCATCCCCGACCTGACGTTCAGCGAAAACCACCTGCGCTGGTGCAAGCTGGAAACCGCCAAGCGGCGCCTGGTGGCGCAATTGCTGCACCTGGGCCTGCCGGTGCAGCCCAAGCAGGTTGCGGGCGGCGAGGGTATCGCCTTCGATTTCATCGGCGTCGACATCGCCGGCAACGCGCCCACCACCGGCCATGCCGGTGGGTTGATCACCCTGGACATCCGCGAAGCCGACGACGACTGGCGCGAGCAGATGCGCGTGCAGTTGCAGGAACCCTATCGCACCGTGCTCGGCCACCTGCGCCACGAGATCGGCCATTACTACTGGGACAGGCTGGTCGCCAACAGCCCCTGGCTGGAAGATTTTCGCCGGCTGTTCGGTGACGAACGCGCCAGCTATGCCCAGGCCATGGAGCGCCACTATCAGCAGGGCGCACCGCTGGACTGGGCCGTTGCCCACGTCAGCGCGTACGCCACCATGCACCCCTGGGAAGACTGGGCCGAGACCTGGGCGCACTACCTGCACATGACCGACGCCGTCGACACTGCGCTGGCGCTGGGCATGGACGGTTCGGCCATGGACCTGGACTACCCGCCCTTCGATGCGCGCAGCCTGTACCAGCCCGAGCATGCGGGGGCACCGGCGTTCCTGGCGTTCATCAATGCCTGGGTGGAGTTGTCGGCGATGCTCAACGAACTGTCGCGCAGCATGGGCCAGACCGATTTCTACCCCTTTGTGCTGAGTGCGCCGGTGGTGGCCAAGCTGCACTTCATCCACCGCGTGATCCAGGGCGATGGGCCCGTGCAAATCACAAGTCCTTGAGCCCATATGGTTTTTTCATGGCGCAGAGGTTGTAACTTCGCGTCAGACCGGTACAATGGCCCCGCTCGCTGCCAGGCGAGCGTCGTTATGGTGACCCCATCGGTCCCCCCGCAACGATTACCCGTTAACCTGGTCAGGCCCGGAAGGGAGCAGCCACAGCGGGAACATTGTGTGCCGGGGTGTGGCTGGTGGGGTTGCCTCCATAACGCAAGTCCCTGACTCTCAGGGTGAATCGTCCCACCCCAAACCTTTCCATTTCCTGCCTTGCGCAGAAAACGCTCCTGCTCATAACACCCTCTCAGCGATCACACGATACGCGGTGTCTGTGCGCCTGCTGTTTTTATCTGTCAGGTTTAAACATAAAGAATAATTTCGTTTGTCATCTGTGCGCCGCTTCTGAAAATACAGTCTGGTGCATGAAAGTGTATGGCGTGTTCGCGTGCGGGCGGTTAGTTTTTATGCAAAACCAACCCATTGCACAAGGAATTGAACATGGCTCATTGTCTGTTGACCCTCGATCTGAAAGGTGCGGAAGACAAGCCGCGTCGCGAGTTTTATACGCAGCTGGAAAAAGATGGCTGGGAAAAAATTGCGCACGTCGATACAACCTGGAAGCAATGCTATCCGCAACTCAGCTACCAGTCCGGTGTAGAGCATCGGTTGGAAGAAACGCTCAAGACCGCCGCGAGGGAGGCAGAAGTGGCGCGTGTTTATTTTGCTATCCAGATCGGCGATCACTCCGGCCGCGCCGGCAGCGTCTTGCTGGAACGGGGCACGTACCGGTTCAGCATCGAGTAAACACACGTTGACAGGGTCGCCCAAGTAGCGACCCTTTTTGCTTGCGAGGGATAATCGTAAAATTTAAATTTGCTTACTGTGATGTAATATTTTTCCTAGGATTAATTTAAATAATGTTTAATTGTCCCGGTGAGCAAATTCTTGTATTAATTTAACGGTCGCGGTGATGGCTAAATGCAATTGCTCTGTTCTGTTTCTTTGGCTAGTTTGCAAGAGGTTAAAACTACTGTCGAGGGAACTCATCATGACGATCTGCCTGTTGTCGCTTGATCTCTCCAATACCGGTATGGTCCAGCGTGCCACTTTTCAGAAAGTGTTGAAAGAAGATGGATGGAGAGTGTTTTCCAGTGCCAGTGTCATATGGGAAAAGTCATACAAATTAGTGTATGACGCTGCCGTCGAAAAGCGCGTGAAGACCGTTGTCGAAGCGGCCGCCGGCCTCGCCGGCATCGAAGCCATGAGCTTCGTTGTACAAATCGGCGAGCTTGAAGGCTGGTGCTGCCTGTTGGAGAAGCAGCACGGCATCTACCACTTCACTACCCTGGACTCGGTGCATCACCTCAAGCGCGCCTGAATCCGTGCCTGCGCCCGCTGCGTGCTTTTCGCGCAGCGCGTTCGGCAGAGTGGCTATCATGGGCGTCCCACGCCGATGACGTCACGATTGACAGGTCCCCATGCCCACCCCTCCAGCAACACCCTTTCGTGAACGGCGCCGGTTTCTGCGCCTGGTCGCCTGCGTACCCGCGCTTGCGTTGTTGCTGCCATTGACCGCCTGCAGCCGCAAACCCCACATCGACGCCACCTTCCTGCAACTCTGGCAAAGCCACCTGCAGCTCGGCCGCGACGACTGGATGGCACGCATGGCCGCCATGCACGCGCTGGGCAGTAATGAGCTGGTGCTGCAGTGGGTCGGCCTGCACGGCGGCAGCGAGCCCGCCTGGCGCCTGCCCGACGCCTCGATGCAGCACCTGCTGGATGCCGCTGGTGCCAATGGCATGCGGGTACGCATCGGCCTGCCATGCGACCAGGGCTGGTGGGCAGTGCTCGGCCGTGACGCGCAGGCGCAGGCGGCGTTCTTCGAGCGTTCGCTGCACGATGCCAGGCGCTATATCCATGACTCGCCGTGGTCACGCCACGCGCAGTTCGCCGGCTGGTACATCCCCTACGAAATCGAGCAGTACCACTGGGCCGAGCCTGCCGCGCAGCAGCGCCTGGGCCAGTGGCTGGCAGCCCTCTCGCAGGCTTCTGGGCAAGCCGGCCACGGTGTGCCGGCGATCTCCACCTATTTCAGCAAGCTGGCTACCCAGGGCGACCTGGTGCAGCTGTGGCAGCACCTGCTGCAGCAGGCCCACCTGCGCCCGATGGTGCAGGACGGCGTGGGGGTGGCGGGCTGGGACAATCTCAAGGCCATCGAGCCGCTGCTGGGCATGCTGCGCGGGCAGCGCATGCCCTTCGATGTGATCGTCGAGCTGTTCGAGCAACTGCCGTCCGAAAACAACGACGGCACCGAGTTCAAGGCGCGCTCGGCCGATTACCCGCGCGTGGCGCGCCAGCTGGAGTGGGCCAGCGCCACCGGGGCAGCGCAGGTCGTGGCATTTGCCCTCGACCCCTGGGTGCTGCAGGACGATGCCGCGGCACAGGCGCTGCGCCAGCAATGGCGCAAGGCGCGCGCCTGAGCCTGCGCATCACTCCAGGTGCACGTCGCCGGCATACGGGGTTTGCAGGTCGCGCTCGGGAATCTCCCAGATCACCAGTTGCGGCGGGGTCTGCTTGAACGCCGGGCTGTCGAAGTAGGCCTTGGCCGCCCCCGAGAACTCGCCACCGTCCTTGGCAAAGTTGCCGATCGGCGCCGCCAGGGCACGTTGCAGGAAGCCGACGAAATTCGAGTTGCGCGAGAACGATGTACCGATCAGCGCCACGTTCGGCAGGTTGTCGTCGCCGAACAGATCGTCGAGGTTGTCGGCCGACCCGCTGGCGGCTTCCACCCGTTCGGTAATGACGGTGGGGGCAACCTGTTCCTGTGGCGGTTGCAGCGCCACCGGCAGCCAGTCGATGCCGGCCAGCCGCACCAGGTCGCCGGGGCGTGGCGCCAGCGCCTCCTGGCGGGTGTCGAAGGCTTTGTTCGGCGTAGCACTGAAACCCATGCCCTTGACCTGCTCGGCAATCGCCTGGGCCGCCGCCTGTGCGCCGGCCTCGCTCCAGTGGGTGTCGGTGCGCAGGAACGCCTCGGCGCCCAGCGGCTGCAAGCTGGCCGTCAGGTCGAGGGTGGTTACCCCGGCGCCCTTGAGCACCTGCGTCCATTGCTGGATACGCGCCTGCGACACCCCGGGGCGCGTCAGCGCGCACAGCTCGCTGGCGGCGATGCGGCTCTTGTCCGGCACCACGCTCACCAGCAGGCGAATACCGCGCTGCTGCAAGCCCTGTTGCAGCGCAATCACCGCATCGGCCTTGGCCTTGGCGTTGTCGGCGGCATGCCGGTTGAGCTTGAGCTCATCGGCCAGGAACAGCCATTGCGCGCATCCAGGGCGTACCCGCGGCCCGGTATCGCCGAGCAACAGCCAACTGCCGGCACGTTCCAGGTCGGCGACCTGGCCGGGCAAGGGCGCCTTGGCCAGTTCCTTGGCGATGCGGTGGGTGATTTCGCCATCCAGCACTGCGCCATTGGACAGGTGCTTGTCGGGCATCAGTTCGAGCTTGCCGCTGGCGGCCAGCCAGCCGCACGACAGCAGGCCGGCGCCGAGAAACGCCGCCAGGGTAATGCCGGCGATCGGGCTGGTGCGCAAGGCGAGGGCGCTTGGCGGGTTGGGGGCCGTACTTGGAGGAGGTGTCTTCATCGTCATCAGAACTGGAAGTACAGAAAGGGTACCGAATCGCGGCTGGCGATCAGTGCGAACGACAACAGGAAGCCGGCCACCGGCCATAGCGCGGCGGCGTGCACGAACCAGGCGCGGTGGCCGAAGCGATGCTCGGCACGCACCTGCCAGATCGGCAACACGATACACACTACCCCCAGCAGTGCCGCCAGGCCATGCACCGGACGCACGGTGGCCAGCAGCGCCTCGCCCAGGGCAAAGCCGTGCAGGCCGAACTGGCCGGCGTACATCGACAGTGCGGTGTGGAAGTCCGGTGCGCGGAACAGCGTCCAGGCCAGGCACACGAACAGCAGTGTCAGCGCATGCGACAGCACCTTGGGCACGGCCGGCAGGCTGGAGCGGCTCCAGGCCCGGTCGATGCACAGCGCGATACCGTGCGCCGAGCCCCACAGCAGGTAGTTCCAGCTGTCGCCACCGTGCCACAGGCCGGCAATGGCCATGGTCAGGAACAGGTTGCGGTAGGTGTTCCACGTCCCGTAGCGGTTACCGCCCAGGGCGATGTACAGGTAGTCGCGCAGCCAGCTCGACAGCGACAGGTGCCAGCGCCGCCAGAAGTCCTGGATGCTGCTGGCCAGGTACGGCCGGTTGAAGTTCTCGGGGAAGTGGAAGCCCAGCATCAGGCCCAGGCCGATGGCCATGCAGCTGTAGCCGGCAAAGTCGAAGAACAGCTGCAGCGAGTACGCCAGGCAACCCAGCCACGCATCCAGGAACGATGGGTTGTCCAGGTGGAAGGCCACGTCCACCAGCGGCGACAGGGTGTCGGCCACCAGTACCTTCATGCACATGCCGATCATGAAACGGCGCGCACCGAGCGAGAAATTCTGCCAGTTGAAGTAGCGCTGGTTGAGTTCGCGGCGCACCCAGTCGTAGCGAATGATCGGGCCGGCAATCGAATGGCCGAACATCGAGATATAGGTGGCGAAATTGACGAAACTGCGCTCTACCGGCACGGTGTGGCGGTGCACGTCGACCAGGTACGAAATTGCCTGCAGCACGATGAACGACAGCCCCGCCGGCAACGCCACGCGCTGCCACTCCATCGGCAGTGCGCCGTAGTAGGTGATCAGCTCGTTGTAGTTGGCGGCCAGGATATTGGCGTACTTGTACCAGCACAGCACCAGGGTGTTGAGCACGATCAGTGCCACCAGCAGGCGCATGCGCCCACGCGAGTCCTCATGGCTGCGGTTGACCAGCAGGCCGCCGACCCAGGCAATCACCGTGAGCACCATGTGCAACAGCAGGAACAGCGGGCTCAGCCAGCCATAGAACAACCAGCTGCCGATCAGCAGCACCGCGTTGCGCCAGGCCGGACGGCTCAGCGCATACACCAGCATGAAGATCGGCAGGAACAGCGTCAGGAACTCGAGTGAGGCGAATACCATGGTGGTGAAGACGTCCGGTCAGTTGGAGAGCGTGTCCGTTGCAGGTAGCAGCTGCGGGCCGTTTGCGCTCGGCAACAGCAGCACGCTGTAGCGCTCGCCGGCCTTGAGCTCGCCGAGGTCGACCGGGCTGCCGACCGTGGCGTTGGCGCACACCAGTTGCACCGACAGCTTCACCGGATTGATCGAGCGGCGCTGTACGCTGGCCTCGGGTGCGTCCTTGAACAGGTCGGCGCTGCGTCCGGCCGGGCGCAGGCTTGCGCCCTGGCAGGTGGGGTCGAGGTTGACGAAGGCCAGCGAGGCCTTGAGCGCATTGAAGTCGTCGGGCTGTTCGCGCACCACGCGTTGCTGGATGCCGCTGGCACCCTGCAGTGCGAACACCGTGGCGAATTCGCCCGGCGCCACGCTCAGGTCCAGCGCCGAGGTCTTGCCGTCGCGGCTCAGGGTGCCCTTGATCGTCTTGCCGGCCGGCACCGGCAGGTACGCCGACACCGGTTTGGCGGCGTCCAACTGCAAGCTGGCCTTGGAACCGTCCGCCACCAGTTGCAGCGTGCCGGGTGCGGCGTTGACGAAGCGCAGGAACGCCGAGTCTTCGCTGGGGCCGGTGGGGTATAGCGCGATTTCAGCCTGGGCCAGGCCCGCGCTCAAGGCGACGGGCAAGGCCAGCAGCGCAGCGTGCAGGGCGGTCTTCATTTCTTCGCACCCACCACCACCGGCGACTTGACGATCTCTTCGCTGATCTTCTTGCTCCAGGTCAGGTAGCCCGGTGCAGTCAAATGCTGGCCATCGACCGTGGCCCATTCACCCTGCTTGGAAAACTTCAGCGAGTCGATGTAGTCGCACGGCGCCACGTTGGCAGCGAGGAACTTGGAGGTCAGCTCGACACGGGCGTAGGTCTTGCCGTACTTGCCGCCTTCGGTGCCCCAGTTCGGCCCGACCCACACGCACTTGGCGCCGCTGTTGGCGATTTCCTTGGCAAAGCTGGTGGTCTGCTGCCACAGCCAGGCCTTGGGGAACGCCGGCTTGGTGTAGCTGGCCATGGTGTCGCCCATCACGACCACCACCACGTCGGGCTTGTCGGCCTTGATCAGCTCGCCGATCGGCTGGGTAGCGGCCTTGCTGCCGAGCACCACCGGCTTGTCGGTGCCACGGCGCTCGGCACCGCCGCAGGTGCCGGGGGTGGCTTTGAGCCAGTCGCCGGCATTGGCGCCGCAGATACCCAGCGAGTGCACCTGGGCGCCTTGTTGCACGAGGTTGTCGTGCAGGCTCTTTATCAGGTAATCGGGCGTTGCCAGGTGGCTGTCACCGATCATCAGAATGGTCAGGCCGGCGAGAAGTGAACTAGCCATGGTTGATACTCCTGCAATTTAATTCGAATAAGGGGAACGGTACGGATTGACGGGCAGCGGCATGGCGCCGTGACCGTCGTCGAACAGGTAGCGCAGGTACAGGCCACCGGTCCATTGCTGATAGTCGCGGGCGTTGTCCACGCCCAGGGTGCCGCCGAAGAACAGGCCGTCGCCCAGGCGGTACTCGCCCGATGCGCCCAGCGAGTAGCCGATACCGGTCTTGCTCTGCGATTCGTAGGTGGTACGCAAGGTTCTGCCGTCGGCGGCATAGGCCCGGGAAATACGCTCCAGTGCGGCTTGCGAGCGCCCATCGCGCAAGTACGGCGCGCCGTCCTGCTCGATATGCTGCATGCCCACGGCAGCCTGGATCTGGTAGCTGAAGTCAGGCCCGCGCTGGGCCCAACTGACCGGCAGGCCGATGGAGAAGAAGTTCTGCGGGCTGAAGTAGCCGCCATGGCCGTAGGTGAAGAAACTCTGGTTGTTCTCGTAATGCGTGCCAGACACGCTCAGCCCCGCAGTCAGGCGCTCGTCCTGATTGTTCAGCAGGTACCAGTAGATGCCGCTGCCCAGCTCGCTGCGGGTGTTGGATTCCACGTTGTGGCCCAGCAGCTTGTGCCATGAGCCGTAACCGTACACGCCGTAGGACTGGTTGTCGTAGCCGAGCTGCAGGCGCGCGCCGTTGGCGGTCACGCCACCCCATTCCAGGTCACTGCGCTTGTCGCGGGCGCCGGCGAACGAGGTCAGGCTATCGGTCACCGAGCGCCGCGAGACGTTGAGGTTGTAGCGCAAATCACCGCCTTCTGCGAACGGCCGGTCCAGGCTGATGCCGCCCACCGGCGTGTTGTAGAGGAAGCCCACCGGGCTCACTCCAACGTCGGCCTTGAGCCCCTGCGACGGGTTCTCGTAGGCAACGGCAACACCCACACCGCTGTCTTTTTGCGAGCCGGGGCTTTCAGCGTAGAACTCATCGGCCTGTCCACGCAGTGACGGCAGTGGTTCGGCGAGGATCGCCGTGGCCATTTCGTCGGTGATCCCGCCAAAGCGCGAGCTGGATGACAGCTCGCTGCTCACGCCACCCGCATTCAACGCCACCGGCGTGATCCGCAACGCTAGCCGATCATCGTTCCACGGCACGCTGATTTCCAGCGGCGCTTCCACATCGGTGATCTTGCCCAGGCCCGACTCGCTGTCGTTGCCACGGAAGGTCACGCCTTGCTTGATCTGCGGGCTGCGGGCTTCACGCAGGGTGTCCAGCTCGGTCTGGATCGCGGCACGCGGGTCGACAGGCGCTGCTGCTGAGCTGCCGGCAGCGCCACGGCTGGCCGTACGCAAGCCCGGCTCGCTGTCGCGACTGGCCAGCAGCACCGGGGCGTCGAAGCTGTCGTTGCTGCGGGCGCTGACCTGGGTTTGTGCAGGCTCCGGAATCTCGGCCAGGGCGGCCTCGTTCAGGCGCGACTGCTTGCGCTGGCCGGGCTGGCCGACGAAGGGGTTGGCGGCAATCGCCTGGCCGAACGGGTTGAGCACGTTCTGCTCGGGCGGGGCCTGCAAGGCCAGTGCCTGGGCATACAGCTGCTCGGCCTTGGCCAGCTTGCCGCGGCCACGGTAATAGCCGGCAGCGCTGGTCAGGATCTGTGGGTTCTGCGGCGCCAGCTGCAAGGCGCTTTGCACTGCCTGCTCGGCCTTGTCGGCATCACCGGCCGCCAGGTAGGCCTGTGCAGCGCCCATCTGCACATCGGCGTTGTCCGGGTACTGGCGCAGTAGCGGGGTGAACAGCTCCACGGCCTTGTCGGGGTTGCGGTTGTCCAGGTACATGCGCGCCAGCGACGACACCGCCTGCGGGTCTTGCGGGCGTTGCGCCAGGGCCGGGGCGAGGGTGTCGTAGGCGGCCACCAGATCGCCTTTTTCGCGCAGCAGGTCGGCCTGGCGCACGGTGTACTGGAACACCAGGTCATCATAGCTGCGTTGCTCGGCCGCTTGCAGCGGCTGGCTGCGCAGCTCGCGCAGTATCTGGCTCACCTGCACATCGTCGCCCGCCTTGAGCAGCGCGCCGGCATAGGCCAGGCGCAACGCCGGCGAAGGCGTGCTGCTTTGTGCGATGGCGGTGCGCAGCATGGCCAGGGCGTGCTCGGTCTGGCCGATGTCGATGTAGGCCGAGGCCAGGGCCGAGAGCATGTCCGGGTTGTTCGCAGCACCTGGTTCGGCGCGCTGCAGCAGCTTCATCGCCTGCTGGCGCTGGCCTTGCTTGGCAAGGGTCGCGGCCTCGCTGGCGAGCAGGCGCAGTTCGGTTTCTTCGGCCAGCGCCTGCATGGCGGCGCTGCGCTGGGCGACGGGAATCTGCGCCAGGCTGCGCTGCGTCGATTGCCATTCGCCCAGGCGGCTGGCAAACAGCGCGCTGGCGTACAGCGCTTCGGCCCGCTGCGGGTTGGCCTTGAGCATGTCGTCGATGGTCTGGCGCGCCTTGCCGGGCGCCTCCGTCTTCAGGTAGATCTGCGCCAGGTCGTAGCGCGCCCAGACATTCTGCGGGTCGTTGCGCACGGCCTCTTCCAGCGCCTTGCGCGCCCCGGCCAGGTCGCCATTGCGCTCGAAGTCCTTCGCCTGGCCCACGGCGATGGCTGCACGCAGTACGCGCAGGTCACCCAGGCGTTGGCGCTGGGCATCGCTGAGGCCGTCGATCAGGCGCTGGCTTTCGCTCAACTTGCCGTTCTGCGCCAGTACGCTGACCAGCCCGCGCAAGGCGTCGGGGTTGCCGGCATCCAGGCTCAGCGCCTGGCGGTAGGTGACTTCGGCGGTGTCGAACTGGCCTTGTGCGGCTTGCAGGTCGGCCAGGCTGATGTGGCCCTGGACCTGGCGCGGGTTCATCGCAATCGCGCGCTGCAGCAGTTCGCGTGCACTTTGCGGGTTGCCGGCATCGCGTGCGGCATTGGCCTGCTCCAGCAGCACCCAGTAACGGTTGCCTTGCAGCGCGCTCTGCCAGCGGCTGCTGTTGCCGCGGCTGATGGCCTGCCTGAACAGGGCGTCGGCATCGCCCAGGCGGCCCTGGCGCTGGCGCACGATACCCAGCCCGCCGAGGGCGTCGGCGTCCTGCGCCTGTTCGCGCAGGCGGGCCTGGAAGGATTGTTCAGCCTGGCTCAGGTCGTTGGCGTCGAGCGCCTTGAAGCCACGCACCAGGTTGGCATTCTGCTGCGGCGCGGCGCTGGCCGGGGTGGCGCTGGCAGCGCTCTTGAGCTGGCTGCGGATCTCTTCGTCGTCGGGGTAGGCCTTGAGGTAGGCATCGAACAACGGCACCTCGGCCGGGCGGGGCGCGCCGAGCCAGGACAGGCCCTGGCGCCAGCCTTCGATGGCTTCGCTGCCGATTTCCGGGTCTGTGGTGTAGCTGGAGAGCCGGCGAATGCCTTCGACCCGCGTGCTTTCGTTGCGCAGCAGCAGCTTGGCCAGGTTGAGCTTGATCTTGGCGTTGTTCGGCGCCAGGCCTTGCAGGCGTTCCAGGCCCTGGCGCGCTTCCTGCCAGCCACCGGCGGTGTAGCCCAGGTAACTGTAGAACTCCAGGCCCAGTTCACCCTGTGGCAGCTTGCCGGCGAACAGCTGGCGGTACACCGTGACGGCCTGGTCCAGCTCGCCCGATTCGGCGAGTTGCGCGCCTGCTCCAGTTGCGCGTTGTTGTCGCTGTTGTGCAGGGCGATCTCCTGCTCCAGCAGCAAGGTCTGGCGCTCGCCCGGGTGCGACTGCTTGAGCTGGTCGAGGTAGCGCTTGGCGCCCTGCACGCGATTGCCATCGAGTTCCAGCAGCCCCAGGCCGTACAGCGCGTCGGCCTGCTGCGGGTCGATCAGCAGCAGCTTGCGCCACGCCTCGGTGGCGCGGTTCTTGTCTTTGCGGGCTGCCAGTACTGACCCTGTTCCAGCAGCACTTTGCCGTTCTCGCTGAGCTCGGCAAAGCTGCTGTTGTGGATCAGGGCCGCGAGGACCCCAATGGCTAGGGTTTTGCGGCGCGAGGGCATGAGGCCTCCCAGAATGGTTGCAACTTCCCGTCGTCGAGGAAGTGGTAACGATCATCCATGAAGCCCAGGGCAAACAGGCTCAATACGAAGTCGTAGTAAGGGGGTTGTCCGGCCTGCACCGCTTCGGGGGTCAGGCTCTTGGTCATCAACTGATCGACGCGCGCGCGCTGCTGCGCTTGCAGCCAGGGTTGCTGGCGCGCCTTGAAGTAGGGCAACAGCGCGGCAGAGAAGCCGAACGGCCCATCACCGCTGGTGGTGTTGGCCTGTACCAGGACCTTTTCCGGTGGCACAGCATGCGTCGCGACACTGCGCGCCATGCCATCGAGGCTGTCCAGGATCGGCTTGGCCAGCGGGTCTTTGCTCGGGGTCATGCCGGCCCACAGGTAGGTGCGGATGGCATCATAGCTGCCGGTTTCGCCCTTGACCGGGTCGATCACGAACAGGCCCTGGTCGGGGCCTGTGCCGCGGTAGCCGACCCAGTCGGCCACGTAGCCGTGATGGCTGACGCCCTTGATCAGGCTGGCGGTGCTGCGTGCGATCTGGCTCCACGGCCCCTTGGGGTCGACCACGGCCATGCGGCGCAGCACCGGCACCGGCAGGTAGCTGGGATTGAGCTGCCAGAAGTGATCGGCCTTGGCGAAACCTTCGGCACCGGGCAGCAGCATCATGCCCAGGCCCGGCAGGTCGGCCACTTCACGGGCCTTGATATTGGCCAGCAACTGGTTCGCCTGTGCGGTGTAGGCCGGGGTATTCCACAGCCGTCCGGCCTCGATCAGCGCATAGGCGAACCACAGGTCGGCGTCCGAGGCCGAGTTGCGGTCCAGCAGGCGCCATTGGCCTTTGTCGTCCAGGCCCCAGAACCAGCCGGGCAGGTTCTGCTTGATGTCGCCGCCGGCCAGGTTGTTGCTGGCCCACAGCCAGAGCTTGTCGAAGCTGGCCTGGTCGTTGGCGACCAGGGCAAAGAACATCGCGTACGACTGCCCCTCCGACGAGCTGTGCTGCTGCGGCGTGCTGGCGTCGAGCACGCGCCCGTCGGGCTGCACGAAATGCTCGCGAAACACCTGCCACAACGGCCAGGGCTCGGCAGCGCAGCTTTTTGCCTGGCTGATGCCCGGCAGCAACAGGGCCAGGGCGCTGGCGCCAAGCAGGCGACGCCAGGTCGAGCGCGGTCGGCGGGTATGTGCGGTAGGCAGTGGCATGCGGTTACTCGTCGTTGAGGCGGCGTTTGGCCAGGGCGCGCAGCGAGACAAACGCTACCAGGCTTACCAGCGCAACACCCAGGATGGTCAGTAGCAGCAGCGCCAGCACATGCTGCGAAAGCAGCCACTGAATATACCTGAATGGCCCCAGATGCCCCACGTAGTAGGCCTGTTCGGCCACCAGCGATTCGATGTTCTTGCCATTGATCACCACCAGGCTGCCTTGCAGCGACTGGGTATATTGCTCGCCGCCGATCAGGGCGTCGGTGACCTCGGTCAGGTACTGCGGCTGCGGGCTGGACAGCACCACCACGCTACGCCCGGCCTTGAGCGGCGACTCGAAGCCGGTGACGTACGAGCTGCGCTTTTCCCCGGTAAAGGTGAACGCACCGCGTGCCGCGCGCAGGTTGGCCTGCGGGTCGGGGCTGATCCATTCGCGCAGGCGCATCGGCAGGTCGGAGAACTCAACATACTGTTTGGCGTCCTGGGCCTTGCTTGGCAAGCGGTCGGCCCAGGTCTTGAGCAGCGGCTGGTTATCGCCGGAGGCCAGTACCAGCAGGTCCTTGTCGGCCAGCGCGCCGACCTGCCCGGCCTGGGCCACGGTGACGGCGGTGGCGGGGTAGCCGGTCGACTCGCCGAAGCGCCCGAGCACGGTCAGGTAGGCACTCCAGTCGGCATTGCCGGCGTTGTCGGGCAGGATCACCGCCGAGCCCGACAGGTCGGCCAGGCGCGTGAACGGGAAGCCGCTGTCCTTGAACACGCCCAGGTTGGGCATGGCCATGAAGTGGTCATAGCCGCTCAGGTCCAGGGTGGAGTCGGGGTCGATCGCACCGCGCATGTTGTCGATGATGATGTCGCGGCATTCACCCTGCTTGATGTAGTCGTACATGAAGCGAAATTGCAGGCGCGATTGCAGCGCGACCGAATCCAGCGGCAGCAGCATGCTCACGTTTCGCGCCACGCTGTCGTCTTTTTTCAGCGCCGCCAGCAGGCCTTCACCGCCGCCCAGGCGCTCGATCGAGGGCAGGTTCATCGACTGGATGAAGTTATCGTTGAAGCTCACCAGCAGCGAGGAGTTGGACGAGGTCTGCTGCGGGGTATAACGGTACTTGAGGTCGAGTCTGGCGCCACGCTCGCGCCAGTTGAACAGGTCGGGCGGCAGGCGCACCGGCACGGTGATCACGCCGGGGTTGTAGCCCGACACGTTGAGCTGGCGCGGCTCGATCAGCTCGCCCAGGCGTACCGGGCGATCGGTCGGCAGCCAGTTCGGCGCGTCATAGGGCTTGCGCGGCTGCAGTATGTCGAGGGTGTCGATCTGCACGCTGGCGCCAGAGAAGCTGCGGTTGCCGATCACCAGGGCGGTGGCGGCGCGCTTGAGCTCGGCGCTGTCGCGCCCGGCGATGATCAGCAGCTTGCCGTGGTCATCATTGGGGTTGCTCACCAGCGACAGGGTCGGCCCCTTGATGTCCGGCAGCGTCAGGCCTTCGACCTGGCTGCCTTCGCCGGTATTGACCAGGATCACCGCGTTGCCGGTGGCCGGCAGGGTACGCAGGCTGGTCGGGAAGTTCGCGCCACGGTAGCTGGCCAGGGCGCCCATCCACGACGACACCGCGCCAGCGGCTTCGAGGGTGGCGTTGTCGGGGGCCGCGGCGAACACGAAGGGCAGGTTGAGGGCGCGCGGGTCGCGACGGTCGAACAGCGGCAGCGGCAACAGCGACAGGTCGTTGGGCAGTATCACCGGCTTGACCTGCAGGCTCAGCTGGCTGTCGTTGCTGATCTTGGCCCACAGGCTCGAATGCAGCGGATCTTCACACTGCATGGTGTAGTGGCCGATCAACTGCACGCCAAGCCGGTTGAACTCGGTGATCAGGTACGGCGGAATGTCGATCACCTGCTTTTGCAGCGAACCGGCATTTTCCTTGGGCAACGGGATGCTCGCGGCGACTTCGTCGTTGACCATGATGTTGATCTGCGAGAGGTCGCTGAGCAGCGCCGGCGAATAGGTGTACTGCAGGGTCAGTTGCGCGCCGGTGACCACCTCGTCGGCGCGGATATCGAAGTTGACCGTGTCGGTGGACTCCACGCCGCGCAGGCTCATGGTGTAGTTCTTGCCCAGTTGCTTGAGGCTCAGCTGGTAGCCGTCCTTGATCGCGGGTGCCGTGCTCTGGCTGGCCACTGGGGCGGCTGCGGGCTCGGCCGGGGCGCTCGCCTCGTCGCCAGCGCGGGTTGCAACAGGCTGCCCAGGCACAGCAGGGCGCCGGCGAGCAATGTGCGGGAACGGCGCGACAGGTTCACGTGCTGGCCGGTATGAGACATGACGGTCATTGCGAGTCCAACGAAGGTTCGAGAGGAGGAGGGGCCGACTTGCGCGTGTGGCGCCGATGGCGCAAGGCACTCAGGGTCGCCTGGGCCAGGTCGATCATGCCGCGCACACCGATGCTGCTGACATCGCGCAGGGCACCCAGCGGGGTGTCGGGCTTGCTGGAGCCCCAGGTCGAGGCCCAGGTGTCGGCGCGGGAGAAGGTCAGGCGCACGAAATCGCTTTGCTGGCGCAGGGTCAGCGGCTTGAACTGCGCGCCGGCCATGTTGCCCTTGCTGAACACCACGGTGGCCGGCAGCACGCAGGCCTGCTGCTTGCGCATCAGGGTCACCTGGATCTCCTGGCCTTTCTGCAGGCTCTGGCCCTCGGGCAGCTTGAAGCCCACGCCTTTCTGCGAGAAGTCCACGGTGGTGCAGTCGATTGCCGGGCCGTCCGGGGTCTGTACCCGCACCGGCAGCTCGGCGCGCACACGCGGCTCGGAGCGTACCTGGCGGGTTTCACTGGCCACCGCCACGGCGGCGCTGGTGATGATGATGTTGTAGATCGTCCAGGCCAGGTTGATCACGATGGTGATGGCCGCCGCCGGGTCGCCCCAGATCAGCTGGAACACACCGAAGCCCAGGCCGACCAGGTTGAGCGTCAGCAGGATGATGTACGGCCGCGCCAGCTCCCAGTCGAAATATTCCTTGTCGATGATGCCGCCCTTGTCGGTCACGTTGAAGCCACCGAGCTTGGGGTTGACCAGTGCCACCAGCACCGGGCGCATGATGTACCAGGCCAGTACCGACTCGTACACCTCGTTCCAGAACGAATGGCGAAAGCGCCCCTGGATACGCGAGTTGGTCAGGCTCGCATGGAAGATGTGCGGCAGCACGTAGGCGGTGATCATTAGCGCCGAGGCGTGGAAGATCTGTGCGCCGAAGATCAGGTAGGCCAGCGGCGCGGTGAGGAACACCAGGCGCGGCAGGCCATAGAAGAAGTGCAGCATGGCGTTCACGTAGCACACCCGCTGGCCGAAGCTCAGGCCCTTGCCGATGAACGGGTTGTCGGTACGGAAGATCTGCGCCATGCCGCGCGCCCAGCGGATGCGCTGGCTGATGTGCCGCGACAGGCTTTCGGTGGCCAGGCCGGCCGCCTGCGGGATGGCCAGGTAGGCGGTGTTGTAGCCCTTGCGGTTGAGCTTGAGTGCGGTGTGCGCATCCTCGGTCACGGTCTCTACCGCCACGCCGCCGACTTCCAGCAGGTGGGTGCGCCGGATCACTGCGCACGAGCCGCAGAAGAAGGTGGCATTCCACAGGTCGTTGCCGTCCTGCACCAGCCCATAGAACAGCTCACCTTCGTTGGGCACCGAGCGGAACGTATCGAGGTTCTTCTCGAACGGGTCGGGGGAAAAGAAGAAGTGCGGGGTCTGCAGCAGCGCCAGTTTCGGGTCCTTGAGGAACCAGCCCATGGCCACCTGCAGGAAGGAGCGGGTGGGCACGTGGTCGGCATCGAAGATGGCGATGTACTCGCCGTCGGTGACTTTCAAGGCCTCGTTGAGGTTGCCCGCCTTGGCGTGGCGGTTGTTGTCGCGCACGATGTAGTTGACGCCAATTTGCCGGCAAAATTCACGAAATTCGTCGCGGCGGCCGTCATCCAGCACGTGCACGCGCAGCTTGTCGCGTGGCCAGTCGATGGCCTGGGCGGCAAAGATGGTCAGTTTCACGATGCTCAGGGCTTCGTTGTAGGTGGGGATGAACACATCCACCGTCGGCCAGTCCTTGGGGTCCTGGGTCAGGATCTTGGGCTTGCGCTGCAGCGGCCAGGCGGTCTGCATGTAGCCGAAGGCCAGCACCACCAGGGCATAGAATTCCGCCGCCACCAGGCCGTAGCCGAACAGCATGTCCAGCCAGTTATCGAAGCCCAGCGTGTCGGTCAGGCGCCAGTACACATAGCGCAGCGTGGCCACCAGCGACAGCACCACCATGGCCAGCACCGGCAGGCGCCCGGGCAGCTTGCGCAGCATCAGCAGTGCGGCAAAGCACAGGCCGGCAAAGGCGAACTGGCGCTGCAGGTCGAGGGGTGCGGTCACTACCGCGACCAGCAGCAGTACGCCGATCACGGCTGCACCGATCTTCAGCGCGCGCAATGCCGGTTGCGGCCATTGGCCGATGCGTTCGAGCCAGGCGCTCAAGCGCGCAGAGGCGTTGGGCGGCTGCTGTGCAGGCGCCTGGTCAAGGTGCACAGTCATGAGGCGCTGGATTCTTGGCGATGATGGGCGAGGGTGACGGCGAGCGCATGCGCTGCGGCGCGCAGGTCCTGGCAGGCAGGGCTGCCGGGTACCTTGGCGAAGGGGTCGAATTCGAAGGCCTGGGCTTCATCGAGGCTGTAGTCGAGCCTGACCATGCCCAGCAGTTCGCGTCCCAGACGCTGGCGCAGTACCTGGCACATGTCCAGGTTCAGCGCGCGGGTGGGGTCGACCTGATTGATCAGGTAGCTGCAACGCGCTGCAGGTGTGCGCTGGTGCAGCGGCGCCAGCCAGGCTTGCAGCGTGTCCAGCACACGGTACGAGGCGGTGTCGGGCAGGGTCACGGCAACTACCTGGTCGGCCATCGCCAGCACGGGCGCAAGCCACGTGTTGGGGCCGGTGGGGAGGTCGATGATCAGTACGTCGTCGGGCGTGAGTGCCAGCGTTGCCAGTTGCTGCATCAGCCAGCCGGGCTCGTTTGCCAGGTGTTGCTCGAGAGTGTGCAACTGGGCGGCATCGGCGTGCCCGAACGGCAGGCACTCCACGGGCGAGTCGGGCAGCGCCTGGCAAACCGTGTTCCAGGGCTCGGCGCCGTGGCTGGCCTGGCTCAGTCCGGGGGTACTGGGTGGCAGGCCCAGTTGAGCGCCAAGGCTGTTCTGCGGGTCGAGGTCCAGCGCCACCACGCGGCCCTGCGGGTGTTCGAGCAATTTGGCCAGCGCGGCGGCGAAGGTGGTCTTGCCCACACCGCCCTTTGCCGAAACCACCGCAACAATGTGCGCCTTGGGACGTATCGGCATCGGTGTGTGCATGGCGTACTCCAGCGCTCCCTGATTCAGCCCCTGGGCTTGCGTGCGGCGCAGGCGCGCAGCCGCCTCGAGTTGCTCGCGCAACGACAGGGGGGGCGACGGTTGGGCAGCGTGTGCGGGGCCGGGCTTGCCTGCGTGGGTACAGCTACCAGCGCAGGTGCC
>NZ_JAAHBU010000520.1 GCF_010671725.1 Pseudomonas brassicae
GATGTGCCCGCGCCCAGGTGAATGGTGGTGGTCTTGGCCGCCAGGTACGCCAGCAGCGGCATCGGGCTCGGCGAGATGGTGTATTCCATGGCGTGGTGTTCGCCGATCCACACGGTGCTGAAACCGCCGGTTTCGGCCATGAGGGTCAGTTCGGTCAGGTCTTCGAACAACTGGCGATGGCTGACGCTCTCGTCCCAGCGTTCCATATGCACGAACAACGAAAATTTCATGGCGACTACCTCGGATCTTTTGTTATCAGCCCCGCCGTGTGCTGGGCGCTACTGGTTTATTGGTATACCATAATATGGAATATCCGCAAACACTTTGTGACAAGGATGCGTGCTAGATGAACATAAAACAAAAACTCACCCTGGCCTTTGCGGCAATCGCAAGCCTGCCGGTGACCCTGGTGGCGGCGTTGATCATCCTCAACGTGCGCGACCAGGCGCGGGCGCGTTCGTCGACAGCAGCGGGCGCGAGATCCGCCAGGTCGACAACGCCATGCAGCTGTTTTTCGAGGGCATCAGCCAGAACGTCGCGTACCTGGCCAAGCACCCGCAACTGGCCGGTATCGATGCCACCCTCAAGCGCTACCTGGCCAGCGACGCGGCCAAGCAACCGATGGGCGAGCAGGACCAGCAACTGTTCACGCTGTTCGCGGGCCTGGCCAACAGCCACCCGGCCTATACCTATGTGTCGCTGGGCACCGAGCAGGGTGGCTACGTGTTCTGGCCGGGCGACCCCAACCTCAGCCGCTACGACCCGCGCACCCGCCCCTGGTACAAGACGGCCATGGCCCAGCCGGGCAAGACACTGCGCACCGATGCCTATTACTGGGCGGCCGACGATGCGGTGCTGGTGAGTACCGTGCGCAGCTTCGTCAATGGCGCCGGCGGCGCGCCTGACCTGGATCATCGCGGCGATTGCTGCTGTGTGTGCGGGCCTGTTCGCGGTGGCCGGCGCGTACTTTGCCGGATTGATCGTGCGGCCGATCCGTGGCGTGGCCAGCGGCCTGGAAGGCATTGCCCAGGGCGAGGGCGACCTGACCGCGCGCCTGGCGGTACGTGGCCACGACGAAACGGCGCAACTGGCCGGCTGGTTCAACCAGTTCCTGGAGGCCATCCGCACCCTGATCCAGCGCATCGGGCAGGCGGCGGGGCAGATCCACAGCAGTTCGGCCAGTGCCACCGAGGTGTCGCTGGAGATGGCCGACGTGGCCTCGCGTCAGCGTGATGCGGTGGACATGGTGTCGACCGCGTTCCATGAAATGGTTGCCACCTCCAACGAAGTGGCGCGCTCGTGCAGCCAGGCGGCCGACTCGGCCGACAACGGCCAGCGCCAGGCGCACACCGGGCAGCGCCAGATCGATGCGGCGGTGAGCAATGTGGGGCGCCTGAGCCAGGAGATCGGCCAGTCGGCGCAGGCCATGCAGCAGTTGGAGCAGGACAGCAACGACATCCAGTCGATCCTGGGCACCATCGCTCGATTGCCGAGCAGACCAACCTGTTGGCGCTCAATGCTGCCATCGAGGCGGCGCGGGCGGGCGAGCAGGGGCGCGGGTTTGCGGTGGTGGCCGACGAGGTGCGGGCGCTGGCCAAGCGTACGGCCGATTCCACCGGCGAGATCGACGCGCTACTGGGCAACCTGGCGCGGCGCACGCACCAGATGGGCAAGCAGATGCATGCCAGCCTGGAGGTGTCGCAGGAGACGGTGTTGTCGATCAATGAAGCGCGGGAGAGTTTCGAGCAGATCCGCGAATCGGTGGACGTGATCCGCGACATGAACACGCAGATTGCTACGGCGGCGGAAGAGCAGCACCAGGTGGCCGAGGACATCAACCGCCACATCAGCCAGATTCATGGGGATGCGCAGCGGGTGGCCGACCTGGCGGATTCGACGCGGGGTGATGCGCAGAACCTGACGCAGTTGTCGCAGGCGTTGAATCAGTTGGTGAGCCGGTTCCGGACCTGATCGGCCAGCTGGACGGACCTCTTCGCTGGCAAGCCAG
>NZ_JAAHBU010000521.1 GCF_010671725.1 Pseudomonas brassicae
TCGCCGAGGCGGATGCCAGCCACAGCCATCAGGGCGGCCTGAGCGCCCCCATGAACGGCAGCATCGTGCGGGTGCTGGTGACGCCAGGCCAGGCGGTGGAGGCCGGGGCGCAACTGGTGGTGCTGGAGGCGATGAAGATGGAGCACAGCATTCGCGCGCCGCAGGCGGGCACAGTCAAGGCGGTGTACTGCCAGGAAGGCGAGATGGTCAGTGAAGGGGCAGCGCTGGTGGAGCTGGAGGCGTCAGCGCAGAACTGAGGTGCGCCCGTGGCCGGCCAGGCCGGCTCCTGCGTGTAGGAGCGGCCTGCGGCCACACTGTTCAGATCAACCGAATGGAAGCCTGCACCACCACACCGAGCACCTCGATGCCCTCCTCCCACGGCGTTTTTGGCCAGGTCGGGTTGAGCGGCAGCAGGTACTGCTGGCCACCCTCCTCGACCCATTGGCGAAACACCGCCGTCGGGTTGCCGGGCACGCGTGCGATCACCAGCGCACCGACCTCGGCCACGCGCCCGCTGTCCACCAGCACCAGCATGCCGGCCGGCACACTCAGGCCAATGGGCGAATTCATCGCGTCACCTTCAACCGCCAGCCAGTAGCTCGGACCTTCGGCCAGATGGTCACTGAGCAGCGTCGGTGCGCCCTCGGCGGGCTCGGCCAGATGCTCCCAGTCCGACAGCGGGTAGCGGAATGCACCCAGCGCCTGGGTGGCATAGCCACCCGCAGGCTCGGCAATACCCGCATCGGGGATCACACCCAGGCGACCCATGCCCAGCACACGCAGGATCTCGTCGATCTGCGGCAGTGGCGGGTTGTTCCTTCCGCGTATCCAATGCCCCACGCCACCTTGGGTCACCCCCAGGCGCTCGGCCAGTTTTTCCTGCGTGAGGCCCAGCTCGCGCATTCTGGCTCGCGCCAGCTCATTCCACTTTTTCATCGCTGGCACGATACGGACTGACGACAACGACTCAATACATACATTGTAGTATTTAAAGCATAGAAACCAATACTGCATGTATTTAGGATTGGCGGGTAATCTTTTCCTACTGACTACAAGGAAGGCAGCCCCATGACCACACCTCCTTTCAGCGAGCTGGACAGCGAAGCCGCACGGCGTGCGCTGGACTATTACCTCAACCCCACCCCCGCCGTCGCCAATGCTTCGGACGACTCGCTGGTGATCGCGCGCCAGGACCTGTCTGCGCAAGCCGCCGCCGAGCACGCCGCCGACCTGCTGCGATGCGCGGCCGCCACCGCCGACGAGAGCGCCGGCAACCTCAAGGGCAGCCAGCGTGACCTCGCGCTTTCGGTCATGCACATGATCAACATGGCCCGGGCACTGCTCAATCGCAGCCTGGCCGAGTACAACAAGCTCAATGAAGCCGCCCAGGCGAAGGCACCAGGCTGAGTCAGCTAAGGGGAATACCCGGCGTTGCAAAAAAAGCGGGCACAGGGTGAGGGAATTTTTTGCCGGATGACAGAAAATTCATTTGACTTGAAAATGAGAACGATTATTATTGCAAACAACTGGTCGCGAGACTGGTTGGATAACCTGAAAGCCCTTAGGTCGGACTCTCAGATTATCTCCTCATCAGGCTAATCACGGTTTTTGACCCGGCTTTTTGCCGGGTCTCTTTTTTTGGCTCTTGATGCTAATGAAGGCGGGTGTTGCTTGAATGACCGCCGATGATAGCAAATGAGTGTCTCAGAACTGTAACCCCGAGCCGCGTCTTTGCCGATTCAGCACTTGAGAATC
>NZ_JAAHBU010000522.1 GCF_010671725.1 Pseudomonas brassicae
CAGCTGCGCAGGCAGGCCCAGGCGTGCAGGTATTCGGCGAATTGCGTGGTGTCGGCCGCGGTGGCGGCAACAGCATCAGCGGCGGGCGTTCTTCGCTGTCGGGCAGGGTGGTACGCGTGGTGTCGTTCATCGGATCGCTCCCCGGTCAGTCTTTGTTGAAGTCGATGTCGAGCAGCTCGACAGTTTCGTGACGCTGATAGCGTTCCACGGCGTTGACCGCCGCCACGCCGTCGCCACCGTCCAGCGCCTGGGCGCGGTTCAGGTCGCGCGGGTCGGCGAGCATGGCGGCGATGTTGGCGCGGTTGGCGCAGCCCAGCGGGCCGACGGCCATGAACGGGTGCACGGTCCAGCGGCTTGGGTCGGCGATGTGGCAGTCGGGTATCTGCGCGACCACGGCCTCGGACACCACCTGCAGGTCGGCAGTGCTGGCATTGCTGGGGCTGAGCTGGGTGGGGGCGACGATGACCTGGCGTGCACCCAGCTGCTTGAGCGCTTCGCTCAGGCGCGTGGCCAGCTGTTCACCGGCCAGGGTGGTGGGGCGCAGGGTCAGGCTTTGCTGGGCCACACGGCCCTGGCGTTGCAGCAAGGTGTTGAGGTCGGCCAGCGACTCGCGGCTCAGGCCGCCATGGCCGGTGGCCGTGAGGTTGGCGACCATGGCCGAGGGCTTGGCCTGGATCGCCAGGTTTTCCGGGAACGGCGCGTAGGTGGCGATGCGCTGGTTGTTGACGTTGCGATCGCAGGCGCCCAGCAGCAGTGACAGCGACAGGGTGACGAACAGGGGTTTGGCGGCGTGCATGGGCAAGGCTCCGAGACTTAGTACAGGTAGCCGGCCGAAGCCTGGCTCGGCAGTTGCGCGTCCAGCGCGCGGATGCCGCGGCCGGGGGTCTGCAATGCGCTTGGGGTGGTCGGCTCGACCACGTTGGCGGTGGCGATGATTACCAGCTCGGTGTCTTCCTGATTGCCTTTGTGGGTTTCGAACAACCGCCCGATACCGGGGATGCTGCGCAGCCCCGGCACACCGGTGACCTGCTGGTTGATGTTGCTGCGCAGCATGCCGGCCAGGGCAAAGCTCTGGCCGCTGGCCAGTTCTACCGTGGTGTCGGCGCGGCGTACCTTGAAGGCGGGAATCACGTTGCCTTCGAGCATTACCGCACCTTCGTCGCTCAGGTCGCTGACCTCGGGCGCCACGTGCAGGCTGATGCGGTTGGGCGAGAGCAGCGTGGGCGTCATGCGCATGATCACGCCGTACTGCTTGTATTCGATGGTCACGTTGTTGTTGGTGATGATCACGATCGGCACCTCGCCGCCGGCGGCAAAGCCTGCCGTTTCGCCGGACATGGCGGTCAGGTTGGGCTCGGCCAGCACGGTGGCCAGGCCGTCTTCGGAGAGCGCAGTCAACAGCCCGCCGACGGTGGTCGACCCGTAGCGGTGAAAGCCGCCGGCCACCGCATTGATGGCGCTGCCACCGCTGAACAGGCCGGTGGTGGCGTCGAACAGGCCGCCGGAGCTTCGGAAGAAGTAGTTGCCGTTCTTGAGGGTGGCTTCCCAGTTCAGGCCCAGCTCGGAGGTCAGGCTGCGCGAGACCTCGACGATACGCACGCTGAGGTTGACCTGCGCCGACAGCTCGACCTTGAGCTGGTTGACCACCCGCGGGCCGTCGCTGCCGCCACCACCGCCGCCACCGTTGGGGCTGCTGCTGGGCGAGCCGAGGTAGGCCTCCACCGCGTTGATCACCTGGCGTGCCTGCTGCGGGGTACGCACCGTGCCACGCACGATCAGGCCCTTGCCCGAGGACGGGCCGAACTCGACCTTGGAGCCCGGCACTTCAGCGGCGATCTGTTTGCTCAGGGCATCCAGGTCGTAGTCGGCGATCACGCGGATCGCGGCGATGACCTGGTCCTGTGCGTCCAGTGCATACAGGGTGGTGGTGCCGGCGCCTTCGGCGAACACGAACACGCTGCCGGGGCCCGGCACCTGGTAGCTGGCCACTTTCGGGTCGGCCACCAGCACCTTGGCCGCCACC
>NZ_JAAHBU010000523.1 GCF_010671725.1 Pseudomonas brassicae
TTTTTCGTCAACACCCAGGTGCTGCGTACCCCGCTTGACGGGAGCATGAGCTTTACCGAGCTGTTGCAGGCCACCCGTGACACGGTGATGGGCGCACAATCGCACCAGGATCTGCCGTTCGAACGCCTGGTCGAAGCACTGCGCCTGGAGCGCAGCCTGAGCCATTCGCCACTGTTCCAGGTGATGTTCAACCACCAGCCGGACGTGGCCGACGTGAGCGCCATCAAGCTGGCAGGCGGCCTGCAACTGTCGATGCTTGACTGGCGCAGCCGCACCACCGAGTTCGACCTGAGCCTGGACACCTACGAGCAGGGCGGCAGGCTGCAGGTGGCCTGGACCTATTCGACCGACCTGTTCGAGCCCGCCACCATCGCGCGTATGGCGCGCCACTGGGTCAGCCTGCTGCGCGCGATCGTCGCCGCGCCGCACCAGCGCCTGGATGCGCTGCGCTGATGAGTGCCGAAGAACAGCAGCGGCTGTTGCTCGACTGGGGCCATGCGCCCCTGGCGTGCCCGGACCTGCGCGTGCATCAGCGCTTCGAGCAGCAGGTGCAGCAACGGCCGGACGCGCTGGCGCTGGTCTTCGAAGAAACGCACCTGAGCTACGCTGAGCTGAACCAGCGCGCCAACCGGCTGGCCCGCCATCTGGTTGCGTGCGGTGTGGGCCCGGATGTACTGGTCGGGATTGCCGTGGAACGTGGCATCGACATGATCGTCGGCCTGCTGGCGGTGCTCAAGGCCGGGGGTGCCTATGTGCCGCTCGACCCGCAATACCCGCAGGATCGCCTGCAATGCATGATCGAGGAAAGCGCTACGCCGCTGTTGCTGACTCAGACGCCGTTGCTGGGGCGCCTGCAGGTGCCGGCCGGTGTACGCAGCCTTTGCCTGGACCAGGATGCGGCCTGGGCCGGGCTGGACAGCCGCGACCTGAGCAACACCGCACATGCGCACAACCTGGCGTACGTGATGTTCACCTCGGGCTCGACCGGTCGGCCCAAGGGCGTCGGCATCAGCCACCAGGCACTGGCCGGGCATGCCCAGGTAGCGCGGGAATTCTCGCACCTGGGGCCGGATGACCGCACCTTGCAGTTTGCCACCTTCAACTTCGATGCATTCGTCGAGCAGTTCTACCCGGCGCTGATCTGCGGCGCGGCGGTGGTGCTGCGCGGTCCGCAGATCTGGGACAGCGAGCGCTTCTACCATGAGCTGATCGACAAGCAGATCACCGTCACCGACCTTTCCACTGCGTACTGGAACCTGCTGGCCAAGGACTTCGCTGCCGCCGGCCCGCGTGACTATGGTCGGCTCAAGCGCGTGCACATCGGTGGCGAGGCGATGCCGCCAGAAGGCATTGCGGCCTGGCGCGAGGCCGGGTTGCAGCAGGTCGCGCTGCTCAATACCTACGGGCCCACCGAGGCGACCGTGTGTGTCACCACCCTGGAGTGCAGCGACTACGTCAGCGGCGCACGCAGCACCCCGTCGAGCATGCCGATCGGGCGGGTGCTGGGCGGGCGCAGCATTTACGTGCTGGATGACAGCGGCACGCCAGCGCCAGTCGGCGTGGTGGGCGAGCTGGTGGTCGGCGGCGAGTTGCTGGCGCGTGGCTACTTCAACCGTCCCGGCTTGACCGCCGAGCGCTTCCTGCCCGACCCGTTTGCAGCGCACCCCGGTGGACGGCTCTACCGCACCGGTGACCTGGCGCGCTTCAACGCCGAGGGCGTGATCGAGTACGTCGGGCGCATCGACCATCAGGTCAAGATCCGTGGCTTTCGCATCGAGCTGGGCGAGATCGAGTCGCGGCTGCTGGAGCAGGAGGGGGTGCGCGCCGCGGTGGTGCTGGCCCAGCCGGGCGCCGCGGGGCAGCAACTGGTGGGCTATGTGGTCCCCAGCGACGGCCATGCCCTGACCGCCGAGGCGCAAGGCGAATGGCGCGAGCGCCTTACGGCGAGGTTGCGTGAGGTGTTGCCGGACTACATGGTGCCGGCTTACCTGCTGGTGCTCGAGCGCCTGCCGCTGAGCCCCAACGGCAAACTCGACCGCAAGGCCCTGCCGGCGGTGGACGCCAGCCAGGCCCAGGCTACCTACGTGGCGCCGCGCAGCGAACTGGAGCGGCAGGTGGCGGCGATCTGGCAGGACGTGCTCAAGCTGGAGCGTGTCGGCCTGGACGACGCCTTCTTCGAAATCGGCGGGCATTCGCTGCTGGCCACCCAGGTGGTCTCACGGGTCCGTCAGGTGCTGGGGCATGAAGTGGCCTTGCGTACCCTGTTCGAGCGCAGCCGGCTGGGTGACTTCGTGGCAGCGCTGGGCGCATCGTCCGTCGGCAACGAGCCGCCCTTCGCCGTGGTCGAGCGCGGGCAGCCGTTGCCGCTCTCGTATGCCCAGGAACGCCAGTGGTTCCTCTGGCAACTGGACCCGCAGAGCAGCGCGTACCACCTGCCGGCCGCCTTGCGCCTGCGCGGGCCGCTGGACGTACTGGCGCTACAGCGCAGTTTCGACCGCCTGGTCGCACGGCATGAAACCCTGCGTACCACGTTCGTCGAGGTGAACGGTGAGGCACGCCAACTGATCGCCGAGCAGGCCAGCGTCAACATTGACCTGGAGGTCGTGCCGGCAGCGGCAGACCAGGCTGCGCAGGTCCAGGCCCGTGTCGAGGCCGAGAGCAGCCGGCTGTTCGCACTCGACCAGGGGCCGTTGCTGCGGGTGAAGCTGTTGCAACTGGGGGCCGAGGACCATGTGCTGATCCTGACCCAGCACCATATCGTTTCCGATGGTTGGTCGATGCAGGTGATGGTCGATGAACTCATTGCCCTGTATGCGGGCTACAGCCAGGGGCGTGAGGTATCGCTGCCAGCGCTGGCGATCCAGTACGCCGACTTTGCCCACTGGCAACGCCAGTGGATGGACGCCGGCGAGCGCGAGCGCCAGCTCGATTACTGGCGTACGCAGTT
The DNA here is from genome assembly GCF_010671725.1 of Pseudomonas brassicae. Lineage (GTDB taxonomy): Bacteria > Pseudomonadota > Gammaproteobacteria > Pseudomonadales > Pseudomonadaceae > Aquipseudomonas > Aquipseudomonas brassicae. The sequence goes on from NZ_JAAHBU010000523.1 coordinate 2,948, forward strand.
GGGCGGCGAGCAACCGGTGCTCGAACTGCCGACCGACCATCCACGCCCGAGTACCCGAAGCTTGCGGGGCGCGAAGCTGGATGTCGAGGTGGACGCCGCGCTGTTCGAGGGGCTGCGGCAGGTGGCCCGGCGCGAAGGTGTGACGCCGTTCATGCTGTTGCTGGCCTCGTTCCAGGTGCTGCTGCATCGGTACAGCGGCCAGGGCGAGGTGCGTGTCGGTGTACCGATGGCCAGCCGCACCCGGTTGGAGACCGAGCGCCTGATCGGCTTTTTCGTCAACAC
>NZ_JAAHBU010000524.1 GCF_010671725.1 Pseudomonas brassicae
CACGGGTGCTGGCGCCGGTGCCGGGGCCATCAGCACGCGAGCGAGCAGGGCGGCGCCGCCAGCCAGTACCAGGGCACCAGCCAGAAGAAGGACGGAAGGGGTTTTCATGGGTCAACCGGTCGTCAGAAGTGAATGGGAAACAGCAAGGTGTAGAAACTGCCGGCGGCGATTGCCAGGCCGTAGGGCAAGCCCTGCGGGCGGTCGGCGGTGAGTACCGTCGGGATCGGGATGCGCAGTTGCGGCAGCTGCGTGGACAGGCGCAGCCAGAGCCGTGCGCAGGCCTGTTCGAGCAGGTTCAGCAGCGGCATGCTCAAGGCCAGGATGCCGCCGGCCAGCGCCGTGACGATCAGGAACGCGGTCTGGTTGTCGCCGCAACTCCACAGGCACAGCACGGCCATCAGCTTGACGTCGCCTGCGCCGACCTGGCCCAGGTTGAACAGCACGAAACCCACCGCCAGTACCAGCAGCCCGCCGAGCAGGGCGCTGCCCACGGTGTTGAACACCTGGGTGGCCCCCAGGCCGGCCCAGGGGCCCAGGCCGAGCAGGCCGAACACCGGCAGTGCGCACCACACCAGCAACAGCAGCACCACCAGCAGGTTGTGGATGCGTCGGTAGAGCAGGTCCGAGGCGATCACCCAGCACAGGGCGGGGATAAGCACGTAGAGGGCGAGTGGGCTGTTCATGCTGAGGGCGGCCGGTTTACTTGGCGTCGCCGTTGGTATTGCTGATCTGGTCGCCGATGGCGCGGAAGCGATCCTTGAGCGCGCTGATGAACACGCCGTCTTCGCCGAAGATGATGCCGATGGCCGCGGCCATGGCGGCGGCAAGGATGCCGTACTCGATGGCGGTGACGCCGCTTTCGTCGTTGAGGAAGGCGCGGATGCGGTGGTTCATGGACTGTCTCCGGTGTAAGGCGGTGTGGAAGAAAGGCCCCGTTGGGGTGTGGCGATATTAAGATTTATTCTCAATTGGCGAGCAAGGCGCCAACCATTAAGAATGCTTAACGAAGGTCCACCCCGGCCGGTATCCGCTGACGGCGAATATGCAGGCTGGCGACCAGCCCGGGATGGTTGTCGTCCAGGCGCAGTTCACCGCCGTGCAGTTCGGCAATGGCGCGTACCAGCGTCAGGCCCAGGCCGTGGCCGGGGGTGTGGGTGGGCGCATCCAGGCGCTGGAAGCGCTCCATGGCGCGCTCGCTGTGGACCTCTGCGATGCCGCTGCCGTGGTCGCGCACCTGCAGTACGCCATGGCCATTGCGGCCCACGGCCATGAGGGTGATCGGTAAGCCTGGCGGGGCGTACTTGAGGGCGTTGTCGATCAGGTTGGCCAGCGCCTGGAACAGCAACGCGCGGTCGCCAAACAGCCGGCAGTCGGCCTCGACCTGCATGTCCAGCGGGCAGCCACGCTGCTCGGCCAGTGGCAGGTAATACTCGATCACGTCTTCGAGCAGCGCCGGTATCGGGATCAGCTCGAAGTGGCAGGTCATGCGCCCGGTCTCCACTTCGGCAATGCGCATCACCGCGCGGAACAGGTTCTGGATGCGCTCGCTGTCCTGCACGGCGGCCAGCAGCTCGTCGCGGGCCGGCCCTTCGAGCATTTCGCTGGCGGTGAGCAGGCGGCTTTGCAGACGCGTCAGCGGCGTGCGCAGCTCGTGCGCGATATGGCTGGTGATGTGCTTGACCTCGTCCATCAGCTTGTTGATGCGGCGCAGGCCGTGGTTGATCTCCAGGCCCAGCTGGTCGAACTCGTCGCCGTGCTGCACGGCCGGCGCCATGGCCGTGTAGTCACCCCCGGCGTAGCGGGCCAGGGCGTCGCGGATGCGGTTGATGCGGTACAGGTTGCGCAGGCCGAACGGCAGCGCGGTGGCCAGGATCGACAACAGCAACAGCAGCAGGCCGGCGCCGGCGGCCAGCGGGATGATGCGCGTGCGTTCGAGCATCGGGCGCAGGTCGTAGGCACTGAAGTACTGGCCGCCGTCGGGCAGCGAGATCGACAGGCCGAGGATCTCGGCCTGGTAGCCGTTGCGGTCGGTGATGCTCAGGTGGCGCCAGCGCGTGTTGCACGGTGCCAGGCACTCGGTGGGGGGCAGGTAGTCGCGGTTGCCGAACAGCAGCGCGCCGGTCTTGTCGAGCACGATGGCGTGGCGCTCCTTGCGCACTTCCAGCAACTGGCGGTGCTGCAGCGTCCAGCTCAGTTGCGCGGCGTTGTTGAAGCGCCCCTGCAACTGCTGGCCGCGCACATCGGTAAGGATCATGTCGCGCACGTGGCTGCGCATCACCACCTCGAGCAACTGGTTGCTCAGCACGATGGAGATCAGCGAAAACAACAGGCAAATGAACGCAATGGTGGTGGCTTGGCGCAGGCTGCTGGTGTTCAGGAGTGGGCGCAGGCTAGCCCAGGACATAGCCGATCGCCCTGACGGTCTTGATCAGCGGGTGATCGAAGCCTTTTTCCAGTTTGGTGCGCAGTTTGGACAGGTGCACGTCGATGAGGTTGGTCTGCGGGTCGAAGTTGTAGCCCCAGACCTTCTCCAGCAGCATGCCGCGGGTGACGATCTGGCCGTGGTGTTCGGCCAGCACCTGCAGCAGCTTGAACTCCTTGTCGGTCAGGTCGATGTTGCGGGTACCGCGGCGTACGCTGCGCTTGCCCAGGTCGATGAACAGGTCGTGCACTTGCAGCTGGTCGCTGCTGGACAGGTTGTTGTGGCGGCGTGCCAGCAGTTCCAGGCGCAGCAGCAGTTCGGTGAAATCGAACGGTTTGCCCAGGTAGTCGTCGGCGCCGGCGCGCAGGCCTTCGACACGGTCGCTGCTTTGGTCGTTGGCGGAGAGGATGAGGATGGGCGGGCGGCTTTGGCCATGCAGGCGCTGGAGCACCTCGATGCCATCCATCTTGGGCAGGATGCGGTCCAGAATCACCACATCGAACACCTCGTCGCCGATCATCTGCAGTGCGCATTCACCGTTGTCGGTCAGGCGGCAATTGTGCCCGCTGGCGTGCAGCTTGCTGCCCAGCCAATGACTTACCGATGGGTCGTCCTCTACTACAAGTACCCGCATCTGCCGCTCCTCCTGGGTCATGGTGCCTTTTCTAACAGCCGCATCACTATTCGGTTAGTTAAGAATTATTAAGGTATGGCAACTGATAATCATTACCATTCAGTGTGCCATCATTGGTGTACAGTTGTGAACTGTATTTTTTGTGTGGGATTGGGTGGGGAGGTGTCTGGGGGGGGCTTGTTTCAGGGGTGTTGGCTGGTGCTTGGTGGCATCACAGGGGATGGGTGCCGGACCAACGAGGCTGACAACGCCGATCTGTCAGCCTGGTACGTTGCAACAAATGTGGGAACTGCGGTTCG
>NZ_JAAHBU010000525.1 GCF_010671725.1 Pseudomonas brassicae
GCTGGACGCCGACCGCCTGGGCGACTGGCACCAGGCGCTGGAGCACCTGGGGCTGGACTATGCCGACAGCGCCCCGATGAACTGGCTGGAGCATGGCCATGACTAAGCCGTTGAAACTGGCCGTGGTGGGCCACACCAACGTGGGCAAGACCTCGCTGCTGCGCACCCTGACCCGCGACGTGGGCTTTGGCGAAGTCTCGCACCGTCCCAGTACCACCCGGCATGTGGAAGGCGCGCGGCTGTCGGTGGACGGCCAGCCGCTGCTGGAGCTGTACGACACGCCCGGCCTGGAAGACGCCATCGCCCTGCTCGACTATCTCGAACGCCTGGAGCGCCCGGGAGAGCGGCTGGACGGTCCGGCGCGGCTCGAACGTTTTCTGCAGGGCAGCGAGGCGCGCAGCGCTTCGAACAGGAGGCCAAGGTGCTGCGCCAGTTGCTGGCCAGCGATGCCGGGCTGTATGTGATCGATGCCCGCGAGCCGGTGCTGGCCAAGTACCGTGACGAACTGGAGGTACTGGCCAGCTGCGGCAAGCCGCTGCTGCCGGTGCTCAATTTCGTGGCCAGCGATAACCATCGCGAGCCCGACTGGCGTGAAGCGCTGGCGCGCCTGGGGCTGCATGCACTGGTGCGCTTCGACAGCGTGGCGCCACCGCAGGATGGCGAGCAGCGCCTGTACGAAAGCCTGGCGCTGCTGCTGGAGCA
>NZ_JAAHBU010000526.1 GCF_010671725.1 Pseudomonas brassicae
TTTGCAGGCCCGCCACCAGCACTTCGATTTTCTTCGGTGGACTTCTGCGTGCGCTGCGCCAGCCCGCGCACTTCGTCAGCCACCACGGCAAAGCCGCGACCGGCTTCACCGGCACGCGCCGCTTCGATGGCGGCGTTGAGCGTCAGCAGGTTGGTCTGCTCGGCCACCGACTTGATCACGTCCATCACGCTGCCGATCTTCTGGCTTTCCTGCTGCAACTGGCCCATGGCCTCGGTGGAGCGGTTGACCTCGACCGCCAGGCGCTCGATCTGCGCGATGGCCTGGGCCACCACCTGGTCACCGGCACGCGCCTGGCCGTCGGCATCGGTCGCGGCTTCGGAGGCATGTTCGGCGTTGCGCGCCACTTCCTGCACGGTGGCCGCCATTTCATGCATGGCGGTGGCCACCTGGTCGGTCTCGACCTTCTGGCTGTTGACCCCGGCATTGGTCTGCTCGGTGACCGCCGACAGCTCTTCGGCGGCACTGGCGATCTGGGTAACCCCATCACGAATGCCGCTGATCAGGTCGCGCAAGGTCGAGCCCATGCGCTGAATGCCTTGCTGCAGCACGCCCAGTTCGTCACGACGCGTGACACGTATGCTGTGAGTGAGGTCGCCAGCGGCGATCTTCTCGACCACGGCGAGGGTTTCCTGCAGTGGGCGGGTGATCTGGCGGGTGATGAGCACCGCTGCCAGCACGCCGAACAGCAGGGCTGCCAGGGTGCTGGCCAGCTGCCAGGTACGCGCCTGGCTGCTTTCGATGTCGCGGCGCTGCAACTGGATGCTGTAGAGCTCGTTGCTCAGGCGCACGATGTCGTAGCCCTGTGCCGTCATCTCCTTGCGCGCTTCACTGATGGCGGTGTTGGTCGCCTTGTAGGCGCGCACCGCATCGCCGTAGCGCAGCGCCGCCGCTTCTAGCGGTTGTGCACGTGATTCGCTGGTGGTGAGCTGGCGAATGGCGGCCAGTGCGGTGTCGAGTTGGCGCGCCGCTTTTTGTTCGGTTTCGGCGGTGAGGTCGGCGATGTAGCCGCGCATTTCGAAGCGTGCCAGCAGCAGTTGCTGGCGCACGTCGGTCAGGCGTTTGAGCAGGGCCAGGCGGGTATTGTCGTCCTGTGCCGAGGCCAATGTATCGGCTACCAGGCGGTCCATCTGGGCGCCTGCCTCGGTGGCTGCCACGCCCATCGCCTTGCGTGCCGCAGCACCCTGGGTGTAGGCGGTGCGCATCTTGTTCAGCGACACCTGGTAGGCCGTGACCACTTGCTCCTGCTCACGCAGCAGCTTGAGGTTGTCCGGGCTCTTGAAGGTGTTGAGCAGCTTCTGCTGCTTGGCCATGAAGGCATCGAGCTTGACCTGCATGTTGGCGGCGGTCTTGTCGTCGCGTCGGCAATCATGTACTGCAAGCGCGCCACGCGCAGCTCGGTCAGTTCGTTGTTGAGCTGGGTGATGTCACTCATCCAGTTGCTGCGGTCGATCAACCCGCCCAGGCTGGTCCACCCGGTCAGGGCCAGCAGGCCGGTCAGCAGCAGCACCAGGCCGAAGCCCAAGGCAAGTTTCAGGTTGACGCTGATGTTGGCAAACCAGCTGTTCATGCAATCCCTCCAGGGTGTTCTAAACGCTCTCTTGATCTCAATCGCTGGAAGGTTTTTTTTCTTGGAGGCCAGCCGACGTGAGCTGGTTCTATCGGCTGAATCTGACAGAGCTGAAACGCTTTTTTGCTAATTCCGACAAAATCGATCAACAAAGTGTTTATGGGTGTTTCCGCTCCCGCGCAAACACCCTGTCATGGCCTCAAAGGGTGCTCGCGCCAAAGGTATCGCACTGGTTGATGTCGCCTTTGGCGAAGCCGGTCTTGAACCAGCGTACGCGCTGCGCGGAGGTGCCGTGGGTGAACGAGTCGGGCACCACGCGGCCTTTGCCCTGCTGTTGCAGACGGTCGTCGCCGATCGCGTTGGCAGCGTTCAGGGCTTCTTCGACATCGCCTGGCTCCAGCCAGTTATGACGCTGTTGCGCCTGGTAGGCCCACACCCCGGCCAGGCAGTCGGCCTGCAGTTCCTGGCGTACCAGCAGGCCATTGTCGCCCTGCAGGCGCTGGCCATTGCGGCGTGCCTGGTCGACCTTGGCCGACACGCCGAGCAGGGTCTGCACATGATGGCCGACCTCGTGGGCGATCACGTAGGCCTGGGCAAAGTCGCCGGCGGCGGAAAAGCGCTGCTCCATCTCACGGAAGAAACTCATGTCCAGGTACACCTGCTGGTCGGCCGGGCAGTAGAACGGCCCCGTGGCCGAAGAGGCGAAGCCGCAGGCGGAATTGACCTGGCCACTGAACAGCTTGAGGGTCGGGTCCTTGTACTGGCGTCCGGCCTGGGCAAAGATCGCGCGCCAGGTGTCTTCGGTGTCGCCCAGGATACTGGCGACAAATTCGGCCTGCTCGTCACCGGCCGGGGGGGCCTTGCGTTCACCTGTGCCGAGCGGGGCGCTCTGTTCGCTCATCTGCCCGGTCAATTGGCCAAGGATCTGCATCGGGTCCTGCCCGGTGAGCAGGCCGATGCCGACGATCAGCACCACCGCGGTCAGGCTCAGGCCCTTTCCGCCCATGCGCATGCCACCGCCACCGCCGCCGCCGCCGCCTTCACCGCGGGCGTCGACTACGTTGTCGCTGCGCCTGCCTTTTCGCCATAGCATGAGCATTCTCCTGAGCTTGAAACATGAAGATAAAGGTTAGTTCACTCGGCCTGACGCTGTCGGCGTTTTACGCATAACCAAATGGTTATGGATGCCGGGGTTCTTTTCAATGTTCGCGGGCCCGTGCCTGGGGGACACTGCCGATCACGCCTGCTCCGTGCAGGCCTCCAAAAAACCAATAAGAGGAGAACGGCATGTCTGCACCAGACACCAGTCGTTTCGTTATCCGTGATCGGAACTGGCATCCGAAAGCTTTTACCCCTGACTACAAGACCTCCATTGCGCGTTCGCCCCGCCAGGCGCTGGTGAGCATTCCACAGTCCATCAGCGAAAGCACTGGGCCGGATTTCTCCCACCTGAAATTCGCCGAGCACGACAATGACCTGCTGCTGAACTTCAACCATGGCGGCTTGCCGATCGGCGAGCGCATCATCGTGGCCGGCCGCGTGTGCGACCAGTATGGCAAGCCGATTCCGCACACCCTGGTGGAGATGTGGCAGGCCAATGCCGGCGGTCGTTATCGCCACAAGAACGACCGTTACCTGGCACCGCTCGATCCGAACTTCGGTGGGGTTGGCCGGGCACTGACCGACAGCGAGGGCTACTACAGCTTCCGCACCATCAAGCCGGGCCCGTACCCCTGGCGCAACGGCCCGAACGACTGGCGCCCGGCGCATATCCACGTGTCGGTGAGCGGCCCGTCGATTGCCACCCGGCTGATCACCCAGCTGTATTTCGAAGGCGACCCGCTGATCCCGATGTGCCCGATCGTCAAGTCGATCGCCAACCCGGATGCGGTGCAGAGCCTGATTGCCAAGCTCGACATGAGCAACGCCAATCCCATGGACTGCCTGGCCTACCGCTTTGACATCGTGTTGCGCGGCCAGCGCAAGACCCACTTCGAAAACCGCTGAGGAGCCCCGTCATGCCTATCGAACTGCTGCCGGAAACCCCTTCGCAGACCGCCGGCCCGTATGTCCACATCGGGCTGGCGCTGGAAGCGGCCGGCAACCCGACCCGCGACCAGGAAATCTGGAGCCGCATGGCGCGCAGCGATGCGCCCGGCGAGCACATCGTGCTGATCGGCCATGTCTATGATGGCAACGGCCACCTGGTGCGCGATTCGTTCCTGGAGTTCTGGCAGGCCGATGCGGCCGGCCAGTACCACGACGATTACAACCTGGAAAAACCCTTCAACAGCTTTGGCCGCACCGCCACCACCTTCGATGCGGGTGAGTGGACGCTGGAGACGGTCAAGCCGGGTGTGGTCGCGAATGCGGCCGGCGTGCCGATGGCGCCGCACATCAACATCAGCCTGTTTGCGCGTGGCATCAATATCCACCTGCACACCCGGCTGTACTTCGATGATGAAGGCGCGGCCAACGCCAAGTGCCCGGTGCTCAACCTGATCGAGCAGCCGCAGCGTCGCGAGACCCTGGTGGCCAGGCGCTGCGAAGTGAATGGCAAGCTGGCCTACCGCTTCGACATTCGCATCCAGGGTGACGGCGAGACGGTGTTCTTCGACTTCTGACCTGCCTGGCCCTGCTGGCCCCTTCACCGCGAGGCGCGGGGCCAGCAGGGCCGTCGTCATTCGTACGCACTGACCCCCGCAATATGCCGCCCGGCGATGTAGCCGAACGTCGCCGCCGGCCCCAGGTTGATCCCTCCCGCCGGGTAATGCCCGCCCATGATGCTGGCCATGTCGCAACCGGCGGCATACAAGCCGGCGATCGGCTGTTGCTGCGCATCCAGCACCTGCGCGTGGGCATTGGTCCTGAGCCCGGCAAATGTGCCAAAGCAGCCCGGCTCCACTTTTACCGCATAGAACGGCCCCTGCTCGATCGGCGCCACGCATGGGTTGGGCTGGTGCAGTGCATCGCCCTGCTTGCGGTTGTATGGCGTACTGCCGCGACCGAATGCGGGGTCCTGGCCCTGGCGCGCATGCCGGTTGTACTCGCTGAGGGTCGCGCTCAAGCCGTGTGCATCGATGCCGCAGGCGTTGGCCAGTTGTTCGATGGTATCGCCGCGCTTGAGGTAGCCGCTGCGGATGAACGGCGCCACCGGCAACGGGAACGGCCGCGAGATGCCCAGGCCGTAGCGACGCTGGAAGCTGTGGCTGCAGATCAGCCATGAGGCGACCTGCTCGCCGGGTGCACTGGCGACCATGGCGCTGACGTAGTCGTAGTAGCCATTGGCTTCGTTGACGAAGCGCTTGCCGTTGGCCAGCACACCGATGATGCCCGGCTTGGCGCGTTCGATAATGTGCGGGAAGTGCCCGAACGAGCCGTCCTTGTACGGTACTTTCGACACCGGCGCCCAGGCCACCGGGCTGTGCAGGTCGTCGGCCACCCGCGCGCCCACGCTTTCGCCCAGGCGCAAGCCATCGCCGCTGGCACCCAAGGGCGGCAAGGCCAGGTGCTCGAGGCCGGTGGGGGTACGCGGGAACAGCGCCTTGCGCCGCTCGATGTCGTTGGGGAAGCCGCCTGCCGCCAGCACCACGGCCTTGCGGGCATGGATCGTGACCTCGCCGCCGGCGGTC
>NZ_JAAHBU010000527.1 GCF_010671725.1 Pseudomonas brassicae
TTGTCACGGTTCAGGATACGAAGCTTAAGGCCGGTCGCTTTGCATTTTTGATCAACACATATGCGCCTGAGCAAAGTCATAGCATTAACATTCTTGACGGTAGCCAGCTTCTGGGTGGGAATTTGATGTATCTAAATGGTCCCGGCACTACCCATCTGGTTATTGGTGGCTCAACTATCGGAAGTGGCTCCGGTTACGGCGCGGTAATCATGTTGGCTAACGATCCTTCACTTCAGTTTACATTGCGTGACGGCGCAATATTCAAGGGACGGTACGAACAATACGGCGGGGGGGCTTCAGTAATTAAAATGAATATCGAGTCCCGCAGTACCTGGCAGATGGAACGGAGTGAGTCAATAAAAAGCCTAGCCTTGGACGAAGGTTTTGTCTCGCTTTCGGATGGCACACGTAGCACGCGTAATACGTTGACGGTGGAGAGTCTCTCAGGTAGTAGGGGAACGTTTGAACTCACTACGAACCTGGGCCTTCTCACCTCCGATCAATTGAAAGTCACAGGTACCGCCTCTGGCGATTTTACGCTGCGTGTGCACAATACCGGCGAGGAGCCCAAAGCACCGCAGCCCGCGACTCTCATCGAAACCAATGGCGGCACTGCGGTTTTCAGCCTTTATGGCAGCGTCGTAGACGTCGGTCTTTACCAGTATCGCCTTCAGCAGCAAGGCAACGACTGGGTACTGACACCCTATCAACTCACTGATCAAGATTCTTCGCCCGGTACAGATGGTTTGACCAGTACTGTGCTACCCCATGTACCGGCCTCCAGATCACTCACTGCCAGCGCGCGAACACTTATCAGCTCGCACGTTGCCACCCCGCAACTGCTCCAAGGGGAGAATCGTGCCATTCAAGAACAGTTGAATGACTTGCGCTATGGACAAGCGCGTGGCGGTGCGTGGGCTAAAACCTTTGGCCGTAAGTCCCAAGGCACGGCTGATTCGGATGTGAACTACAACCAGGACCTTTGGAGCATGGTGCTGGGGTATGAGGGCCCAATCAGAGAGGCTCAGATACCGCTTACCCTAGGCGTTTTTGGTGGTTATTCGCAATCCGAAATTGGGGTGGACGGCCCCTCCAAGAGCCAGCTCAAGTCGGCTTATGTCGGGCTCTATGGCAGCTTGTCGGATAGTTCGGGGCTGTATTTTGACGGTGTGTTCAAGGTTAATCGCTTGTTCAGTGATGCGCAGGTCACAATGAGCAGCGGTAGCAAGGCTCACGGTAAGTTTCAGACCGATGCTATTAGCGTCCTGGCGGAGGCAGGCAAGCGGCTGGAGCTTGATAAGCACTGGTACGCACAGCCCTTCGTGCAATTAAGCGCTGCGCATGTGATCGGCTATCACCAGAATTTAAGCAACGGCATGCGCGCTAGGGCCGAAAGTTTGGACATGGCACAGGCCAGCGTGGGTATCACTCTGGGATTCAAGCACGATCTTGGCCCACGCAACGCTTTGGAGCCGTACCTGCGTCTGGCGCTGGGACGTGAGTTTAACGACCGCAACACGATCCAGATCAACGGTGCCGACTTTGATAATAATCTTGCCGGATACCAGCGCAGTGTGGGTGTTGGTGCCGGAATGGGTTTGCTGGAGGATCTGCGGGTCGATGCGAGGTTCGACGTGGTAAAGACCCGTCGGGTGGACCATGACCGAGGTGGCAGTTTCAGCCTTGTCTACTCGTTTTAAGCGCTGTGAAAAAGGATGTCGCCAGCTAGTGCCTCAAGGCATTGCCTGCAGTTGCTCCTATGGTT
>NZ_JAAHBU010000528.1 GCF_010671725.1 Pseudomonas brassicae
GGCTTCGACGGTGTCGCCGACCTTGACCAGCAGCTCGATGATCTTGGCCTTGCCCGACGAGCCGATGTCCGGCACATGAATGTCCTGAACCGTGGCAGCAGCAGGTGCGGCGGTCGGTGCCGGGGCAGCCTCTGCAGCCGGGGCGGCAGCAGGCTTCTGTTCGGCGGCAGGCGCAGCGGCGGCCGGTGCCTCAGGTGCCGCAGCGGCACCCTCGATTTCCAGTTCCAGCAGTTCGTCGCCTTCTTTCAGGCGGTCGCCCAGCTTGACCTTCAGGGCCTTGATCACGCCGGCCTTGGGGGCCGGGATCTCCATGGAGGCCTTGTCCGACTCCAGCGTCAGCAGGCTCTGGTCGGCTTCAATACGGTCGCCGACTTTGACGAACAGCTCGATGACTTCACCTTCACCGCTGCCGATGTCAGGTACGCGAATGAGTTCGCTCACTTAAAAATACTCCTCAGCAGTCCAGTGGGTTGCGCTTGTCCGGGTCGATACCGAACGCGGTGATGGCATCGGCCACGACCTTGGGTTCGATCTCGCCACGGTCAGCCAGGGCTTCCAGTGCAGCCAGCACCACGAAGTGACGGTCGACTTCGAAGAAGTGACGCAGCTTCTTGCGGCTGTCGCTGCGACCGAAACCATCGGTACCCAGGACCTTGAATTCTTTGCTTGGTACCCACTGACGAATCTGCTCGGCGAACAGCTTCATGTAGTCGGTAGAGGCGATGACCGGGCCTTTGCGACCTGCCAGGCACTCTTCGACGAAGGTCTTCTGCGGCTTCTGGCCAGGGTGCAGGCGGTTGCTGCGCTCTACGGCCAGGCCGTCGCGACGCAGTTCGTTGAAGCTGGTGACGCTCCACACGTCGGCGCCGACGTTGAACTGTTCACGCAGGATCTTCGCTGCTTCACGCACTTCGCGCAGGATGGTGCCGGAGCCCATCAGTTGCACGTGGTGCGCTGCTTCCCTGGTGTCTTCTTCGAGCAGGTACATGCCCTTGATGATGCCTTCCTCGACACCGGCCGGCATGGCTGGCTGCTGGTAGGACTCGTTCATCACGGTGATGTAGTAGAAGACGTCCTGTTGCTCTTCGGTCATCTTCTTCATGCCGTCCTGGATGATCACCGCCAGCTCGTAGCCGTAGGTCGGATCATAGGTGCGGCAGTTCGGGATGGTCGCGGCCAGCATGTGGCTGTGACCGTCTTCGTGCTGCAGGCCTTCACCGTTGAGGGTGGTACGCCCGGCAGTACCGCCGATCAGGAAGCCACGGGTGCGGCTGTCGCCAGCGGCCCAGGCCAGGTCGCCGATCCGCTGGAAGCCGAACATCGAGTAGAAGATGTAGAACGGCAGCATCGGCTGGTTGTGGTTCGAGTACGAAGTACCGGCAGCGATGAACGACGACATGGCGCCGGCTTCGTTGATGCCTTCCTCGAGGATCTGGCCCTTCTGGTCTTCGCGGTAGAACATCACCTGGTCTTTGTCGACTGGCTCGTAGAGCTGGCCGACCGAGGAGTAGATGCCCAACTGGCGGAACATGCCTTCCATACCAAAGGTACGGGCTTCGTCCGGGATGATCGGGACGATGCGCGGGCCGATTTCCTTGTCCTTGACCAGTTGCGCGAGGATCCGCACGAAGGCCATGGTGGTGGAGATTTCACGGTCGCCCGAACCGTCCAGGATCGCTTTGAGCGTTTCCAGCGGTGGCGTCGGCACGTTGAAGCTCTGCGCGCGGCGCTGCGGCACGAAACCGCCCAGGGCCGTGCGGCGCTCGCTCAGGTAGCGGGCTTCGGCGCTGTCAGGCTCTGGCTTGAAGAACGGCAGGTTCTCCAGCTCTTCGTCCTTGACCGGGATGTCGAAGCGGTCGCGGAACAGCTTGAGGCTGTCGACGTCGACCTTCTTGGTGTTGTGCGCGGTGTTCTTGGCTTCGCCGGCACCGGTGCCATAACCCTTGATGGTCTTGGCCAGGATGACGGTCGGTTGCTCTTTGTGGTTGACCGCTTCGTGGTACGCCGCGTAGACCTTGTACGGGTCGTGGCCGCCACGGTTGAGCTTCCAGATCTCGTCGTCGGACAGGTCGGCAACCATTGCCTTGAGTTCAGGCGTGTTGAAGAAGTGCTCACGCACGAACGCGCCGTCTTTGGCCTTGTAGTTCTGGTACTCGCCGTCGATGACTTCGTCCATGCGGCGTTGCAGGATACCGTCGACGTCCTTGGCCAGCAGTGGGTCCCAGAAACGGCCCCAGATGACCTTGGTGACGTTCCACTGTGCACCGCGGAACACGCCTTCGAGTTCCTGGATGATCTTGCCGTTGCCGCGAACCGGGCCGTCGAGGCGCTGCAGGTTGCAGTTGATGACGAAGATCAGGTTGTCCAGCTTCTCGCGGCCGGCCAGGGAGATGGCGCCCAGGGATTCCGGCTCGTCGCACTCGCCGTCGCCCAGGAAACACCAGACTTTCTGCTTGCCTGGCTGGATGAAGCCGCGGTGCTCCAGGTACTTCATGAAGCGTGCCTGGTAGATCGCCTGGATTGGGCCCAGGCCCATGGAAACGGTCGGGAACTGCCAGAAGTCAGGCATCAGCCATGGGTGCGGGTAGGACGACAGGCCCTTGCCGTCGACTTCCTGGCGGAAGTTGTTCATCTGCTCTTCGCTGATGCGGCCTTCCATGAACGCGCGGGCGTAGACGCCTGGCGAGGTGTGGCCCTGGAAGTAGATCAGGTCGCCGCCGTGCTCGTCGCTCGGGGCCTGGAAGAAGTAGTTGAAGCCGATGTCGTACAGGGTCGCGCTGGAGGCGAAGCTGGAGATGTGACCACCGAGGTCAGAATCTTTCAGGTTGGTACGCATTACCATGGCCATCGCGTTCCAGCGGACCAACGAGCGAATGCGGCGTTCCATGAACAGGTCGCCAGGCATGCGTGCTTCGTGGGTGACGGGAATCGTGTTGCGGTAAGGCGTGGTGATGGCGTACGGCAGCTGCGAGCCACTGCGGGTGGCCAGCTCGCCCATACGGGTCATCAGGTAGTGAGCGCGGTCTTCGCCTTCTTTGTCGAGAACCGACTCCAAGGCGTCCAGCCATTCCTGGGTTTCGACGGGATCGAGGTCTTGCATGGCTTGCTCCAGGGCGGAAAGGCTTCCAGAATCGGTTGCCTGAGTTTGCGACTGGCCTTTTGGGCAGACGACATGAAATTCTTGGATTACCGGGGGTTGTACCGGCGGCGTGTAGTTTTACTACAAATCGATCCTCATTACATGCGTTGACAGTAAAAAAGCAGTAGTAAAACTACACGAAAAAGGCTCGTGGCCCCTGTTCGGGTTGTGGGATAAATCGATACCGGTGGTTAAAAGCAAGTTAAGAAAAGGTTTGCTGTGATGATTTCTGCCAGAGAATCCGGTTTTTCAGCTATTTCTGACTTTTGTACGACAGTCCAACCGGGCCGCGAGTTCCCCGGGGTTGTCGTGGCCAACCGTTTCACGCCGATCAAGGATAGACCATGAGCCTGCCTCTGCTGGCCGAGCTGCCAGCCACTCTGCAACCACTGGTCAGGCGCCATGCGGCGTCGCTGCGCGCAGCCCTGACGGCCGACCACGGGCCGGGCCTGGACGGCTGGACCGAACA
>NZ_JAAHBU010000529.1 GCF_010671725.1 Pseudomonas brassicae
CCCACATCAGCACATGGTGCTGCGAGCGCTCTAGCCAGCGCATTGCAGCCTCTACACCGGCCCCGACGTCGACGCTGTCGCGGCGGCGATGCTGGCCGGGCTACGACCCAGTGCGCGCCAGGCCGCGGCGGGCGCGGCCAATGCCGCACGGGCACTGCCGAACGCCTGCAGCAACTGGTGGAAACCCTTGGGCCCGATGTCGGGAAGACGGTGCAGGCGCAAGCGCGCCTCGAGCTCGGCCGCAGGGCAGGCCGCTGAAGAGGTGGAAAGCATCGGATCATCCTTGACCGGTGACGAGTTAACCACCTGCAACAACCTGTGGATAACTCTGTTGATAATACTTTGACAACTTGCCCCGAACAGGTAGCTGTCGATCACCCTTGCAACCCTAGCCGACCTTGAGAAAGGTGCCGAATGCGCCGAATACCTTTATTATGTGCATTCATGTTTGTAACTCATCGCACAGTGCAGCTCATACGCTTATGGCCATCTTGAACATCCTCGAATTCCCGGACCCGCGCCTGCGCACCCTCGCCAAACCGGTGACGGAAGTGGACGACAGCATCCGCCAGTTGATCGATGACATGTTTGAAACCATGTACGAAGCCCCTGGCATCGGCCTGGCCGCGACCCAGATCAACGTGCACAAGCGCGTGGTGGTCATGGACCTGAGCGAAGACCGCAGCGAACCGC
The DNA here is from genome assembly GCF_010671725.1 of Pseudomonas brassicae. GTDB lineage: Bacteria > Pseudomonadota > Gammaproteobacteria > Pseudomonadales > Pseudomonadaceae > Aquipseudomonas > Aquipseudomonas brassicae. The sequence continues at coordinate 694 of NZ_JAAHBU010000529.1, forward strand.
GCGTCTTCATCAATCCCGAGCTGGAAATGCTCACCGA
>NZ_JAAHBU010000053.1 GCF_010671725.1 Pseudomonas brassicae
GGACAGCTGGTTCAAGCATGAAGCTGCGGGTCATGCGGCTGATGTAGGCCACCGAGTTCAGGCCCAGGATCAACGACGGCAAGCACGATGTGGCGCAGTGCGCTGGAGAAGGCGTCCCAGTCGCGTGCCAGTGCCGAGTCGATCAGCAGCAGGCCGGTCACGTCGGGCACCATGCCGTCGTAGGCCAGGTCGATACGCCCTGCCCCGCCCGCCCAGCCCAGCCAGGCGTAGAACACCAGCAGGCCCATCATGCCGACCCAGAAGATCGGTGTGGAGTAACCGAACAGGGTGATCACCCGTGCCACATGGTCGCCCACGCGGCCCTGGTTGCTGGCCGCGACCACGCCCAGCGGCAGGCCGATGAGGATGCCGAACAGAATCGCCAGGGTGGCCAGTTCGATGGTGGCCGGGAACACGCGCTTGATGTCTTCAAGCACCGGGTGGCCGGTGAGCAGCGCGTTGCCGAAGTCACCGTGCAGCAAGTCGTTCAGGTACAGCCCGAACTGGGTCCAGATCGGCTTGTCCAGGCCCATGGCCCGGTACACCTGGTCGTAGGTGGAGCTGTCGGCGTCCGGACCGACCACGGCCAGCACCGGGTCCAGCGGCATCACCCGACCAATGAAGAAGGTCAGCGCCAGCAGACCAAGCAGGGTCACCAGGACCGTGCCGGCCCGGCGGGCAGTGCCGGACACGCGGGTGCCCAGCACAGAGGCAGTCGAAAGAAACATAACAGGCTCCTGAAAAAGCGTTCACCAATCACCGAGGCGTGAGGGGCGCGTACGCCCCTCGCCCGCTCAACGCGACTTGTAGACGTCTTTGTAACGGGTGGTGGCCGCAGTGTGGCCCTGGTAATTCTGGACATCGTGGTACAGCACCACGGTGTCGGTCATTTGCGATACCGGCAGGATCGCCCCCACCTGCTCGTCCAGGGTTTTCTGGATCTGCTGATACTGGGCCAGTTGCACGGCCTTGTCGGGCTCGACTTCCGCCTGTTCGATCAGGCTGTTCAACTCGGGGCTGTAGAACGAGGTACGCCAGCCCTGGAAGTTGCTCAGCTTGGCCTCATCGCGGTTGTCCGGGTTGTACACCAGGGTACGCAGGCTCGAATGCGGGTGGCGCTCGGCACCGCCGCCGCCACGCCCGACCAGGATGTCGAAGGTGCGTTCACGCATGGCACCGTAGACCTGGTTGCCGGTACCGGTGACGATGGTGGCCTGAATGCCCGCCTGGGCCAGGGTCGACTGCAGGCTGGAGGCGATGTTGATGAACGGTGGCTCGGTGAGCACACGAATGGTGGTCTTGAAGCCGTTGGGGTAACCGGCCTCGGCCAGCAGCTTTTTCGCTTCGGCAACGTTCAGGGTGTAGCCCGGATCGTCCAGACGCGCTGGCAGGCCCAACGGCAACGGACGCTGGTTGATCTGGCCGTAGTGCGGCATCACGGTGTTGTTGATGCCTTGGTAGTCGATCAGCGACCGCACGGCCTTGCGCACGCGCGCATCGTCGTATGGCTTGTTCTTGACGCTCAGGGCGACGTAGTAGAGGGTGCCGCGCTGCACGGTCTGGGCCTTGACCTTGTCCGATTTTTCCAGCGCTTCGATATCCGGTGCTGCCATGCCCTTGGCCAGGTCCAGGTCGCCACGTTCAACCATCAGGCGCAGCGATTGCGACTCGGTCATGTTGCGCATCACGATGCGCTTGAGCTTGGCCGGGCCATCCCAGTAACCGTCGAAGCGGTTCATCAGGATCACGTCGTTGGCGCGCCAGTCCTGCAGCACGAACGGACCGCTGCCGGCGGCGTGGGTGGTCAGCCAGGCGCCGCCCATGTCATCGCCTTTCTGGTGCTGCTGCACCACTTTGCGGTCAAGAATGAAAGCGCTTGGGGAGGTTGCGAGGGTGTTGAGCACCAGCATCGGGTCGGTCACGCGCGGCAGCTCGACCACGAAGGTGTATTCGTCGGTGGCACGCATGTGCTGGGCGACGTTGCCGGCGGTGAAGCCGTAGGCTTTCCAGGTGGAGGCCAGGGCCAGGTTGAGCTTGATCACGCGCTGCAGCGACCAGGCCACATCTTCGGCGCTCAGGTCATTGCCAGAATGGAACTTCACGCCCTTGCGCAGGTTGAAGGTCAGGGTCTTGCGGTCATCGCTGACCGTCCAGCTTTCGGCCAGGGCCGGCACCAGCCTGTCAGGTTGCTTCACATCCTGCACCAGCAGCATGTCGTACAGGTTGGCGTTGACTTCCGAGACATCCAGCCCGGTGGCAGCAGCCGGGTCGAGGGACAGCAGGTTGATCATGCTCATGCCGACGATCAGCTGGTCGGCCGGAGTCTTGGCGAAAGCGGCAGGTACCGAGGTCATTGCCAGCGATGCAGCAAAGACCCCCGCCCAGAGTTTGGGGAGAACGCTCATGTGAGATAGCCTTTTTATAGTTATTGGACTCTCGGGCGCACGCTATGGCGCGTGCCGCCATGCACGAATCAGAAGCTGTGCAGCGTATTGGTCTCGACAAAGTCGAAGTCGATTTCCTCGCCCAGGCCTGGCAGGTCCGACAGGTGCACGAAACCGTCTTCGTCCATCGGGTCGACCAGGCGCTTGAGGTAGGCCGGCACTTCGTCGTAGTTCAGGTACGGGTGCAGCAGGCCGCGCTCGTACCAGGTGCAGTTCTTGATCGCACCGACCACCGCCAGGTTGGCGCGCCGTTGCCGTGGATCTCGCAATCCATGCCGAACGACTCGGCCATGTGTGCCACCTTCAGGCACGGCGCAATGCCGCCGACGCCGGCAACCCCGGCGCGCAGGATGTCGCACACGTCGTTCTTGACCCAGCTGGCACGGCTCAGGTGCTTGCCGGCGAGGGTTTCCGGGCCCAGTACCGGAATGGACAGCTCACGCGCCAGCCAGGCGTAGGATTCGGCCGAGTCTTCCATCATCGGCTCTTCGAACCAGGCGAAGTCCAGCTTCTCCAGCGCACGACCGATGGTCAGGGCTTCGGTACGGCTGTACCAATGGTAGCCATCGAGCATCAGCGCGATGTCCGGGCCGACCGCTTCACGCACTGCGGCGCAGGCCTTGATGTCCATGCTCACGCTTGGCGCGAAGGATACCGGCGGCATCCAGGTGTGCAGCTTGATGGCCTTGTAGCCACGCTTGACCAGGGTTTCGGCAAAGCGGCCGTACTCTTCCGGGGTGGACAGGCCGCCAGACAGCTCGTCGCCGCACATGGTCGAACCGTAGGCCGGCACCTTGTCACGGTAGCCGCCGATCAGCTTGTGCACCGGCACGTTCAGCTTGCGCCCGGCCCAATCCCACAGGGCTTGCTCGACCAGCGCCAGGGCACGGTCGGTCAACTGGCTGGCGCTGCCGCGCTGCCAGTGCACCAGGTCGTGCCAGATCTTCTCGCGATCGAAGGCATTGGCGCCAACCAGCACCTTGCGCACAAAGCCGTCCAGCACATAAGGACGGATCAGCTCAGGCGCACCGAAGGCAAAACCTTCGTTGCCGCATTCAGTCTTGATGCGCAGCAAGGCCATCTTGGCCTGGGTGACGTCGCCCGGGTGGGCATGGCCGGCACTGTCTACAGCGCGGCGGGTGGGGTAGGAAAAAACCTGGACGTTAACAGCAGTGATGATCATGGACGTCTGAGCCTTCTTATTGGATTTGTGGCGGGTGTGTCACGCTCTGGAATCGATCATACGTCATCGTACAACACTTGAAAAGCTCCCTTGCAAACCTTTCGTCACCCACCTCTACAGCCCTTGTTTTACGGCATTACAAGGGCTTTTAGCACCCAATAAATCTCATGAATGCCGCTAGAAAGCCTGTTCTTGAGCGGTTTATAAGAATCATCCTACAACTACGCGAATAAATCGTAGACAGCCCTAATGTTGTACGATAACGTACGTCGAAATTGACCTCCAAGGAGCCCTCCTCTACCCGCAACCGTCCCTGGCAGCACGCTTCATAACGACCCCAACAAAAACAAAAAAAGAAGATCGCATGAACACAACACTCCGCAGCCTCATTGCCATCAGCACCCTCGGCCTGTCCTTTTATGCCTGCGCAGACTCGGCCAGCATCAACTACCGTCACGGCTTCACCGAAGACGACAGCATCCACTCCGACCGCATCAAGCTGAACTACCGGATGGACAGCGGCCTGGGTTTCGGTGCAGAGATCAAGTACAAGACCGCGGGTGACCGCGAAGACGTCGCGTATGACAACCTGGTCAACAACGGCCATGAATTCACCGTGGACTACAACTACAAGTTGAGCCCCAAGTCGACGCTGACCCCGGCGTTCCAGATGGACAGCGGGAAAGACTCCACCAGCTACAAGTTCGGTCTTAAGTACAACTACAAGATCAACGACACCTGGTACGTTGCCACCCGCGTGCGTCACGACGCCAAGCGGCTGGACCGCGATGTGATCGACCACAGCAAGGACGACCGCGCCAAGGACAACCAGAACACCACTCGCCTCGAAGGCTGGCTGGGCTTCACCCCCAAAGGCCCGTGGGCCTTCGAGTACCAGTACATCTACTTCGATACCGACTACATCCGCTACGACAACAAGAAGAGCGACTACGAGCAGAACATGATCGTCAAGTACAAGATCAACAAGCAGTGGGCACCGTTCATGGAGGTAGGCGACGTCAAGGTCAACTCCACCACGGATGACCGCCAGGCTCGCTGGCGCCTGGGGATCCAGTACAACTTCATGTAATGCCGAGCAACCGGGCCGTCCTAAAGACGGCCCGGTTTTGTCATCTGACGACACATAACGGAACTCTAACTGAAGGCGCCCGCCATGACGACACCACACTCCTCCGCCACCCCAAAACCCTTCAATCGCCTGCTGCTGACCGGCGCCGCCGGGGGCCTTGGGCAGATTCTGCGCGAAGCGTTGCAGGCGCACGCCAACGTTGTACGGGTCTCCGACATCAGCCCGATGGCGCCACCGGCTGGCGACCATGAAGAAGTGATCAACTGCAACCTGGCCGACAAGGCCGGCGTGCTGGCCCTGGCTCAGGATGTGGACGTGATCGTGCACCTGGGCGGGATTTCCACCGAGCGCTCGTTCGAAGAGATTCTCGAAGCCAACATCAGCGGCACCTTCCATATCTATGAAGCCGCGCGCAAGCACGGGATCAAGCGGGTGATCTTCGCCAGCTCCAACCACGTCACCGGGTTCTACCCGCAGAGCGAACAGATCGACGCACACTCCCCGCGCCGCCCGGACTGCTACTACGGGCTGTCCAAGTCCTACGGCGAAGACCTGGCAACGTTCTACTTCCACCGCTACGGCATCGAAACCGTGAGCCTGCGCATTGGCTCCTCGTTCCCTGAGCCGCGCAACCTGCGCATGCTGTCCACGTGGCTGAGCTACCCGGACCTGGCGCACCTGGTGGAGCGCGCGCTGCTCGCCGAAAACGTCGGACATACCGTGGTCTACGGCGTGTCGGCCAACCGCGACCTGTGGTGGAACAACCGCTACGCGGCGCACCTGGGGTTCCAGCCACAGGACAGCTCGGAGCGCTTCCGTGCGCAGATGGAACAGTTGCCCAAGCCTGCGGCAGATGATCCGAATGCCGTGCTGCAAGGCGGCGCGTTCTGCGCGGCCGGGCCGTTTGGTGATTGAACCCTGAATGCCGGGAAGGCTGGGTCCTGCAGGAGCCAGCTTCCGCGCAGCAGACGCCACGCCCCATCTGATACAGCGCCGCCCTCTTCGCCGGCAAGGCCGGCTCCTACCGAGACCTTTTCATGACCGCCGAACTCATCGTCGACGCACGCAATGCCACCGGTGAAAGCCCGGTATGGCAACCTCACGAAAACGCCCTGTACTGGGTCGATATCCCCGCTGGGCGCCTGCACCGCTGGCAGCTCGATGGTCAGACCACGTCCTGGCAGGCCGACGAAATGCTCGCCTGCATCGCCCGCAGCCCGCAAGGCCATTGGCTGGGCGCCCAGGAAACCGGCATCTTCCAGCTCACCCCCCAGGCCGATGGCCGCCTGCGTGCAGAGAAACGCGCCAGCGTCGAACACGCCCGCGAGAACATGCGCTTCAACGACGGGCGCTGCGACCGCCAGGGGCGCTTCTGGGCCGGCACCATGCAAACCAACATGGGGGCCGAAAAGGTCGGTGCGCTGTACCGCTACGAACCGCAGGTCGGCGGCCCGGTGCAGCTCTTGCAGGCCCGACTGCACGAGCTGACCGTGCCCAACGGCATGGCGTTCAGCCCCGACGGCAAGACGATGTATGTCTCCGATTCGCACCCTGGCGTGCAGCTGATCTGGGCCTTCGACTACGACATCGACAGCGGCACGCCGCACAACCGCCGGGTATTCATCGACATGAACAACCACCCCGGCCGACCCGATGGCGCCACCGTGGATGCCGAAGGCTGCTACTGGATCTGCGCGATCGATTCCGGCCTGGTGCTGCGCTTCACCCCCGAAGGCAAGCTGGACCGCACGCTCGAACTGCCGGTAAAAAAGCCGACCATGTGCGCCTTTGGCGGCCCGCAACTGGACACGCTGTTCGTGACGTCGATTCGCCCGCAAGGCGTGGACCTGGCCGATCAGCCATTGGCCGGAGGGGTGTTCGCACTGAACCCGGGGGTCAAGGGCCTGGCCGAACCGCTGGCGCGGGCCTGAGCCATGACGCTGGCTGCAGGGCGCAGCCAGCCGTACCCGCATCAGCCGTGCAGCGCTTGCGCTTCGGCTTCTTCGTAGGCCTGGCGCAGGCGCTCACGGCTGTTGGTCAGGTGCAGGCGCATGGCGGCACGCGCCGACTCGGCGTCCTGCCGGGCGATGGCCTGGTAGATGTCCTCATGTTCGCGGCTCAGGCGCTCCGCGTAATGCTGCTGGTCGTCATGGGTCAGGCGCGCCGAGTTCACCCGGGTACGCGGGATGATGCTGGTGCCCAGGTGCAGCATGATGTCGGTGAAGTAGCGGTTGCCGGTGGCCAGGGCGATCTGCTGGTGGAACTGGAAGTCGGCGGCCACGGCATCGCTGGCATTGCCCGCGCCACTTTCCAGCGCATCGAGGGCCTCGCGCATCAGCTTCAACTGCTCGTCGGTGCGCCGTGCGGAGGCAAGCCCCGCCGATTCCACCTCCAGACTGATACGCAGCTCGAGGATGGCCAGTACATCACGCAGGGTGACGATGGTGGCAGGGTCGATACGAAAGCCGCTCGGGCTTGGGGTATCGAGCACGAAGGTGCCGATGCCATGGCGGGTTTCCACCAGGCCTGCAGCCTGCAAGCGGGAAATGGCCTCACGCACCACGGTGCGGCTGACGCCTTGTTCTTCCATGATCTGTGACTCGGTGGGCAGCTTTGCGCCGCGCTTGATCTCACCGTCACGAATGCGCCGTGAAAGCTCGGTGACCAGCTCCTGGCCTAGGCTGCGATGCTTTCTACGAACACGGGGTTGGACGATCTGGTTGTCCATAGCGAACTGTTGTCTCGGTTTACGGATGAACAGCCACTATAGCTTACGAAGTTGTACGACAACACTTCTATATGCATGAAACGTGTCGATTTATAGGTCAATCATCTGTAAATATCGTAAAGGGAACCTTCGATGAAAACTGCTGTAACGCTTCAGGACCGTCTAACTCGGGCAGTTGTGGCCCCCGAGCTGGGTGGCAGCCTGGTGAGCTGGACCACGCTGAACGATGAACGCGCGCTGCTGCGCCCTGCCACGTTGCGGCAACCTCGCCACGGCAACTGGGCTGCTATCCGCTGGTGCCATGGTCCAACCGGGTCGCTCGGGCGGCTTCGACACACCCGAGGGCTGGATGGCGTTGCCGGCCAATACCGAGGGTTCACCGCTGGCGGTGCATGGCAGTGCCTGGCAGCAGCCCTGGCAGGTGATCGAGCAGAGCGACCAGGCGGTACTGCTGCGCCTGGAAAGCCGGGTGCCCTTCGCCTATCAGGCCGAGCAGTACATTCGCCTGGAGGAGGGCTGCCTGAGCATCGAGCTGAGCGTGACGCACCGTGATGCGCAGCCTGCCTGGCACGGCCTGGGGCTGCATCCTTACTTTGTGCGCACGCCTGCCACGCGGGTAACGGCCCAGGCCAGCCACGTGTGGCTGTGCGATGCGCAGCAGTTGTCGACGCAGTTGAGTGAGCTGCCAGCAGAATGGGACCTGCGCCAGGGCAATGGACTGCCGGGCGAGCGGGTGGACAACGCGTTCGTGGGCTGGGATGGAGTGTGCCGGATCGAGCAGGAAGATGCCGGCTATCACCTGGACTGCCGGGCCGAAGGGTTTGGCTATTACCTGCTGTTCTGCCCGCCGGGGCAGCCGTTCTTCTGCTTCGAGCCGGTGAGCCACCCGGTCAATGCCCACCACCTGCCAGGGCGGCCAGGGTTGGTGCTGTTGCGCGAGGGCGAGGCGCATCGGGCGAGTTGGCGCATGCAGTACACCCGGCTCTAGACCCGGGCGAGATCTTCGCCAGCCGTCAGGGCGCCAGGCCGATCCCGCGCAGGATCACACTGGTCACCGTCTGCAGCGCACGCTCGAACTGCGGCTCGCTCAAGGGCTGGTGGGCATTGAGCAGGTTCACCTGGTGACTGAAGTCGGCATAGTGCTGGGTCGACGCCCAGATCATGTACAGCAGCCCCGAAGGCTCTACCGGCAGGATGCGCCCCTCCTCCACCCACTGGCGAATCTTGTGCTCCTTGAGCTTGGCCCAGCCGTACAGGCTCTCATCCAGCGTGGCGCCCAGGTGCGGTGCACCATGGATGATCTCGTCGGCCCACACCTTGGAGCCGTAGGGCCGCGTCCAGGAGTGGTTCATCTTGGCGCGGATGTAGGCGCTGAGCACGATGCGCGGGTCGTCATACAGTTCGAAGCACAGCGCGTCCTGCTTCCACACCTCCAGCAGGCCGAACAGCACCGCCTGATACAAGTCGGTCTTGGTGCTGAAGTAGTAGTGCACGTTGCTGCGCGGCAACTGCGCAGCCTCGGCGATGTCGGCCATGGCCGTGCCGGCGAAGCCCTTTTCGGCAAACACCCTCTCTGCCGCCAGAAGAATGCTGTCGACGTTGCGTTGACGAATGCTGTGCTTGTGCGCGGCCATGGGCAAATCCGGTGCGAATGACCCTGCAAGGCTACCACTGCCGGACCACGCCGGCACACCTGTCGATCAACCGTGATCACTGCACACCTTGGCCAGCTTCAGGTGCCGACTGTACTCCGGTGGCGCCACCTGCGCCGCCCCGTTGCCCCGAGGGATCAACACCCGCCATCGCCTTGGCATAACCGTCGGGCGCGAAGCGCCAGGTGACCAGCAGCATCATCACCACGGTGATGCTCAGCAGCAGCCAGGACGCCTGGAAGCTACCGCTGACGTCACGCAGCCAGCCGGTCACATAGGGCACGATGCCGGTGATGATGAAGCCGACGCCTTGCACGAACGCCGCCAGCACACCCGCGCTGGCCGGCGTCTTCAGATGCTCCAGGGTCAGGGTCAGGCTGAGGCTGAAGCAGGCGCCCAGGCCAAAGCCGATCAGTGCTACCCACACAGCCGCCACCGCTGGCGCCAGCAGCAAGCCGACAAACCCCAGCAACTGCACCGACAGCGCCAGCCACAGGCCCGGCCGCCGGTCCATCAGGCGGCGTAGCAGCAACGGCAACCCCAACGCCCCCAGCACCTGGAAGATGGTCATCAGCCCGACCAGTTCGCCGCCGCCCTGGGCGCTGCCGCCGACCTGCTGGTAATAGGCGGGCAGCCACGCCACCATGCTGGTGTAACCCCCATTGATCAACCCGAAATACACCGCCAGCAACCATGCCCCGGCGGCTGCCGAACAGGTGCCCGCTGGCCGTCCCGCGCCCGCTCGCTGCCTGCAGTTGCGGGCGCACCCAGCACCCTACGGCAAAGGCCAGCAACACCGGCAGCAGCCACACACCGAGCCCGACCTGCCAGCGTGAGAACGCTTCGGCGACCCGTGGGCCGAGCACCGCGGCCACCCCGCCGCCACTCATCAGTGCCGCCGAGTACACCCCCATCGCCATCGCCAGGCGCTGCGGGAACCAGCGGTTGACCAGCCCCGGCATCAACGCCTGAATACACGCTACACCAAGGCCGGCCAGTGCCGCGCTGGCCACCAGCGCCGGGCCAGAGTCGAGCACCAGGCGCCAGCCACAGGCCAGTGCAATGGCGGCCAGGCCGATCAGCATCGCACCCTGCTCGCTCAGCCAGCGCCGCAGCCAGGGTTGCAACAGCGGTACCAGGCCCATGCACAGCACCGGCAAGGCCGTGAGCAGTGCGGCCTGTTGATAGCCCAACCCGGTACTGCGTCGGATGTCTTCGAGCAACGGGCCGATGCTGGTAAGGATCGGACGCAGGTTCAGCGCCATGACAATCACCAGCAACAGCAGCAATGGGCCACGGGTCTGTTGGTTTTTCATTGGTGCACCTGTTGCCAGGCGGCATACAGGTCGCCCTCGCCGGCAGGCTTGAGCTGAAGCAGCGGCAAGCACTGCTGTTGGGGCGGGCGCGCCATCTGCGTGTACACAGCAGCGGTCGACAGGCCATAGGGCTCGGCGTCTTCATTGCTATAGGCGAACCAGGCGCGCTCGATGCCGCACAGGTGCATGGCGGCCAGGCACATCGGGCAAGGGTGGCCGGTGGCGTAGATCTCGCAGCCGTCCAGGCGTGGGCTGCCGAGCACCTGGCTGGCCAGGCGGATTGCCTGAAGCTCGGCGTGCGCGGTGGGGTCCTGGGTGAGGTGGATCTGGTTGACGGCCTGCGCAATCACCCGCCCCTGATGCACCAGCACCGCCGCGAACGGGCGACCGCCGATTGCAATCGACTCCCTGGCCAATGCCAGGGCTTGCTGCATGAACGGTTCGTGGGCCATGGGCAGGCGCTCCTGTCGGCGTGAGTTGAATGAGGGGCGATTATCCCGAGCAGCGCGTGTAGCATGAAATTAATTGATTTCATGCATGTCAGTGGGTAATCGAATGCTAGATCCCGTGTTGTTGCGCAGCTTTGTGGGCGTGGTCGAAACCGGCAACTTCACCCGTGCGGCGCAGCGCCTGCACCTGACCCAGTCCACCATCAGCCAGCAGATCATCCGCCTGGAGCAGAGCCTGGGGGTGCGCCTGCTGGACCGCAGTCAGCGACAGATCTGGCCGACCGAGGACGGCGAGCGCCTGCTGGGTTTTGCCCGGCGCCTGCTGCGCCTGGACGAAGAAGCGCGCCAGGCCTTCAGCCCGGTGCAACCGGAGCGGGCGTTGCGCCTGGGCGTGCCGGAAGACCTGGCGGGCGACGTGTTGACCGAGCCGCTCAGCCGCTTCATTGGCCAGCGTCCGCGGGTACGCCTGGAGGTCGAGAGTGGCTTGAGCCACCCGTTGCTGCGCCTTTATCGCAATGGCGAGCTGGACGTGCTGCTGGTCAAGCAATGGGGTGCGGAGCGTGATTGCCATGCACGTTGGCGCGAGCCGTTGTCGTGGGTATGCAGTGCTGCGTTGGTGCGGGTGGTGGAGCCAGTGCCGCTGGTGGTGTTTCCGGTGGGCGCGTTGTATCGGCAGGAGATGATCAACGCGCTGGAGGCAGCTGGACGCAGTTGGCGCATCAGCTATTCGAGCACCAGCTTGACCAGCCTGGTGGCGGCGGTGAGTGCGGGCTTGGGGATCAGCCTGATCCCCAGCCGCAGCGTGGGCGCTGGGCATCGGGTGCTGGGCGTGGACGACGGTTTTGCGCCGATCGAAGGATTGGAGCTGGTGCTGTATGCGCGGCCGGCGCTGAATGAGGATGGCTTGGCGTTACGTGATCTGCTGGAGGCGTTGTGCGAGCGACGGGGCGCCACACAGATCTGAAGGCGGGGGTGTCAGAAATTTT
>NZ_JAAHBU010000530.1 GCF_010671725.1 Pseudomonas brassicae
GCGGGGCGCGCGGTTGGCGGTGGCCGCCACGGTGCTGCTCGGCGTCATGCTCGGTGCCGGTTGGCACCCGGCCAACTGGGTCGATGACCTGGGCGCCGACTACGTGTCCGCGGTGGGTGAGCTCAAATCCGTGACCCTGGCCGACCAGTCGCAGCTGGTGCTGGATGCCGACAGCGCCATCAGGGTCGATTTCAGCCACGGCCAGCGCCAGGTGCAGGTGCGCCGGGGCGCGGTGTTCTTCCAGGTGACACACACCGGCGCGCCGTTCACCGTGCATGCCAACGGCGGTGAGGTGCGGGTGATGGGCACCCAGTTCGAAGTGCGTCGCCGCGACGACGGTGCCACCGTTACCGTGCTTTCCGGCAAGGTCGGGGTTACCCCTGCCAGCGGCCAGGCCCAGCAGCTACTGACGGCCGGCCAGCAGGTGGCCTACGTGCACGGCAGCGCCAGCCCCGTGCACCGCGTCGACAGTGAAAGCCGGCTGGCCTGGCGCCAGGGCTGGCTCACCTATTACCAGACCCCGCTGGCCCAGGTGGTCGAAGAGCTGTCGCGCTACTACCCGGGGCGCATTGTGCTGCTGGGCGACGCGCTGGCGCAGCGCAAGGTCAGCGGCAGCTTCCCTGCCAACGACCCCCTGGCGGCGCTGGACGCCCTCGGCACGGTTGCCGGGTTCCAGCGCAACACGCTGCTGGGACGGGTCACGCTGCTGCGCTGAAAAAAAGTTGCGGGTGCAGGTGAGGTAAGTGCAGGCGGCATCCGTGTAGTGGGTGAAAGTGCGATTCATTCGCATACGATAGGTTCACTCACAGGTCGTCGGCATGAAGTTCAGGGCAAAATCCTCGTTGGTGCGTTGTGTTTCAATCGGTCTTGGAGCGGCAGCATGGCTGCCGGTGGCCGCTACGATGAACCAGGCCGTGGCGGCGCAGCAGGTCGAGCAGGTGTATCGCTTTGCCCAGGCCAGCAAGCCCTTGCCCCAGGCCCTCAACGACTTCAGCCGCGTGACCGGGCTGAGCGTGGTGTATACCGTCGAGCTGCCAGGGCTCGATGCGCCGGCACTCGACGGCACCTTCAGCGTCGACCAGGCCCTGCAACGCCTGCTGGGCAACAGCGGCTTCAGCTACCGTCGGCTGAATGCGCGTACGCTCACCCTCGAACCGTTGGCCCAGGTCGGCACCTTGAGCCTTGCGCCCACCACGGTGTCGTCGCAGCAGGACAGCGTTGGCAGCTACCAGCCGCCCACCACCAGCGCCATCATGCGCAGCCAGGTACCCAACCTGGAGATCCCGCAGGCGATCAACGTGGTGCCGGCCCAAGTGCTCAAGGACCAGGCCCCGCGCAATCTCGACGATGCCCTGAGCAATATCAGCGGCATCACCCAGGGCAACAATTTCGGCGGCACCTCCGACACCGTGATGAAGCGCGGCTTCGGCGACAACCGCGACGGCTCGATCATGCGCGATGGCATGCCGATCGTGCAGGGGCGCAGCCTCAACGCCACCACCGAGCGGGTCGAAGTGCTCAAGGGGCGGCGTCGCTGCTGTATGGCATCCAGGACCCGGGCGGGGTGATCAACGTGGTCAGCAAGCGCCCGCAACTGCAGCAATACAATGCCGTCGAGCTGCGCGGCTCCACCTACGGCAGTGGCAAAAACGGTAGTGGTGGCGGGCTCGACAGCACCGGTGCGCTGGGGCAGAGCAACTTCGCCTACCGCCTGGTGCTCGACCATGAAGATGAAGACTACTGGCGCAACTTCGGTACCCAGCGCGAGACGCTGGTGGCGCCGTCGCTGGCCTGGTTCGGCGAAGACACCCAGGTGCTGGTGGCCTATGAGCACCGTGAGTTCCTGTACCCGTTCGACCGCGGTACCGCGATCAGCAACCTCACCAACCACCCGCTGGACATTCCGGCCACGCGCCGCCTGGACGAGCCGTTCAACAACATGGAGGGGCGTTCGGACCTGTACCGCCTCGAAGTCGACCACCAGCTTTCGGACGACTGGAAGGCCCACTTCGGCTACAGCTTCAACCGCGAAACCTACGATGCCAGCCAGGTTCGCGTAACGGGTGTCGACGCTGGCGCCGGTACCCTCACACGCAGCCTCGATGGCACCGCTGGCGCCATCAGCAGCGACCGCTTCGCCACCGCGAGCCTGGAAGGCAAGGTGCAAGTGGCCGGCATGCAGCATGACCTTCTGCTGGGGCTGGATGACGAGTTTCGCAAGGTCTACCGTGCCGACCTGATTCGCGGTGCGCGCAACACCTTCAGCTATGTCGACCCGGTGTATGGCGAGGTTCAGCAGGGTAGCGAGGTCTCTGATGCCAACAGTGCGCAGACCGACAAGTTGCGCAGCAACTCGCTGTTCTTCCAGGACTCGATCCACCTCGACGAGCACTGGATCCTGGTGGCCGGCGCGCGCTACCAGCAGTTCGACCAGTACGCCGGGCGCGGCCGGCCGTTCACCGCCAACACCGACAACAGCGGCCAGGCCTGGGTACCGCGCGCGGGGCTGGTGTACAAGGTCGATGACACGCTGTCGTTCTATGGCAGCTACACCGAGTCGTTCAAGCCCAACTCCAGCATTGCGCCGCTCACCGGCGGCCTGGTACTGGATGCCTCGATTGCGCCCGAGGAGGGCAAGTCCTGGGAGCTGGGTGCCAAGCTCGACCTGCCAGGTGCCGTCACTGCTACCGTGGCGTTGTTCGATATCACCAAGCAGAACGTGTTGGTGGCCAACTTCGATTCGGTCACGGGCGACACCTTGTACAGCAATGCCGGCGAAGTGAAATCGCGGGGCCTGGAGATGGACCTCTCGGGGCAGTTGAGCGAGCGCTGGAGCCTGATCGGCAGCTATGCCTACACGGCGGCCGAAGTCACCAAGGACCCCGAGTTCAAGGGCAACCGCCTGCAGAACGTGGCACGCCATACCGGCTCGTTGTCGGCGGTGTATGACGTGGGCAGCCTGTTTGGCGGCGACCGCCTGCGGGTCGGTGCCGGGGCGCGGTATGTGGGCGAGCGGGCGGGCAATGCCGAGAACGATTTCGAGTTGCCGGCGTACACCGTGGCCGATGCATTTGCCAGCTATGAAACCCGGGTGGATGAGCACAAGGTGCGCTTTCAGTTGAACGTGAAGAACCTGTTCGACAAGACCTACTAC
>NZ_JAAHBU010000531.1 GCF_010671725.1 Pseudomonas brassicae
AGCGCCCAGGCCAGGTGCATCAGGCTGGCGGGGCTGACCCCCAGCGCACGCGCCTGCTGGCGCGCCTGGCGGCCCAGGCCGTCGTCGATGCGCTGGCCGAACTCGGCCGGTACCTGCGCGTCGGCCAGTGGCGCGAGCCCGTAGGGCAGGCTCGGTTCATCGATATCGCCCAGTCGGGCCTTGAAGTAGGTTTCGTGAGCGGCGTCGTCCAGCCCCAGCAGCGTCTGCGCAACGTAGTTGCGATACGGCACCGGGGGCGCCAACTGTTGCGCCTGCCCCAGCATCACCGCCTGCATTTCTTCGCGAAGCAGCTCCAGTGCAACGTGGTCCATGACCGCATGATGGAACAGCAGCGTGGCCATCAGGCGCTGCCCCACCGGGTCACGGGCGTACACCAGCCGCAGCAACGGCGCCTGGGTCAGGTCCAGCCGAGCGTGCTGCAGCCCGTCTTCGAGCGACTCGCCCATGGCCAGCGACGGGTGCGCCTGCACCTGCAGCGGCGCCTCGCGCCACACCACCTGCACCGGGTGCTGCACGCCCTCCCAGAACAGCGAGGTACGCAGGATGTCGTTGCGTTCGATCACGCGCTGCAAGGCATGGGTGAAGGCGCCGAGGCGCGCTTCGTCGGCAAACGTGAAGTGGGCCTTGAGCAGGTAGGGATCACCGCCGCTGGCCGTCAGGTGGTGGTAGAGAATGCCCGTCTGCAACGGGGCCAGCGGATAGATATCCTGCACATTGGCCGCACCACCGGGCACCTGCGCGACGATGCGGTCGATGCTGTCCTGCGACAGCGCCACCAGCGCCAGCAAGTCGGGGGTAATGTGCGTACAGCCGGCATCGATCAGGTTGTGCGGTACCTGCACCGCGTTGTCCGTGCCCACGGCGCTGGCAAGCGCCGCCAGGGTCGGCTGATTGAACAGCACGCGGATATCGGCCCGCAGGCCCTGCTTGCGCATGCGCGCCAGCAGCGTGACCGCCAGCAGCGAATGCCCACCCATTTCGAAGAAATTGTCCTGCCGCCCTACCCGTCCCACACCTAGCAACTGCGCCCACAGGTGCGCCAGGGCCACCTCGGTGTCGCCCTGGGGGGCTTCGTAGGGACGGGTCGGCAAGGCGTCGGCACCCGGTGCGGGCAATGCCTTGCGGTCGAGCTTGCCATTCGGGCTCAGCGGCAGCGCCGCCAGGTGTACGAACAGCGCAGGCACCATGTAGTCCGGCAGGTGGGCCAGCAGCGCGTCACGCAAGGCTTGCACCGCCAAGGCAGCGGGGCCCGTGTAGTAGGCTACCAGCCGCTTGTCGCCTGGCTGGTCTTCGCGCGCCAGTACCACGGCCTCCTGCACACCGGGCTGCGCGGTCAGGCGCGCCTGGATCTCGCCAAGCTCGATGCGCAAGCCGCGAATTTTGACCTGGTCGTCGTTGCGCCCCAGGTATTCCAGGGTGCCGTCGGCCAGGTGCCGCGCCAGGTCGCCGGTACGGTACAGGCGTGCGCCGGGGCGCGGGCTGAACGGGTCGTCGAGGAAGCGCTCGGCACTCAGTTGTGCGCGGTTGAGGTAGCCACGCGCCACCTGCACACCGCCGATGTACAGCTCGCCCACCACCCCTTGGGGCACGGGATGGCCCTGCTCGTCGAGGATGTACATCGCGGTGTTGGCAATCGGCTTGCCGATCGGCGTGTTGTCTGGCGTCTGCGCCAGGGGC
Source organism: Pseudomonas brassicae (assembly GCF_010671725.1). Lineage (GTDB taxonomy): Bacteria > Pseudomonadota > Gammaproteobacteria > Pseudomonadales > Pseudomonadaceae > Aquipseudomonas > Aquipseudomonas brassicae. Next base: position 1,699 of record NZ_JAAHBU010000531.1, read on the forward strand.
TCGGCGCAGTGCCAGGCCGTCACATCCACGGCCGCTTCAGTCGGCCCGTACAGGTTGTGCAACTGCACGCTCGGCAACTGCGTCTTGAACCGGCGTACCAGGCTGCCCGGCAGCGCTTCACCACTGCACAGCACCCGCGTCAGGCGATCGACCGCAAAGGCCTCGTCGTGCGCCAGGAACACATCGAGCATGGACGGCACGAAGTGCAAGGTGGTGATGCGTTCGGCCTGGATCACCTCGCGCAGGTACGCGGGGTCCTTGTGCCCGCCGGGGCGCGCCATGACCAACCGGGCGCCAGTCTGCAAGGGCCAGAAGAACTCCCACACCGACACGTCGAAACTGAACGGAGTCTTCTGCAACACCGTATCGGCAGCGTCCAGCTGGTACGCCTCCTGCATCCACAGCAGGCGGTTGACCACGCCCGCATGCTCGTTCATCACCCCCTTGGGCTGGCCGGTCGAGCCAGAGGTGTAGATCACATAGGCCAGGTGGCGCGGGGTCAGCCCGGCAACCTGCGGGTTGGCGTCGCTGCAGGCCTCCCAGGTTGGCTGCTGCAGGTCGATCAGCGGCACCTGCACGTCGCCCAGCAGCTCGCGGGTAGCGGGCTCCACCAGCAGCGCGACCGGCGCACTGTCGTCGAGCATGTAGCGGATGCGCTCCAGTGGGTAGGTCGGGTCGAGCGGCACATACGCGCCCCCTGCCTTGAGAATGGCCAATAGGCCGACCACCATCGGCACGCCACGTTCGACGCAGATCGCCACCCGGTCATCGGGTTTCACCCCCTGCGCGATGAGGTGATGGGCCAGCCGGTTGGCCGCCTGGTTGAGCTGCGCATAGTTCAACTGCGCGTCTTCGGCCTGTACCGCCACGGCCTGCGGCGTACGCAGCACCTGGGCTTCGAACAGCCCGTGCAGGTGCTGCTCAAGGTCGTAGTCGGCCGCCGTATCGTTGAACGTTACCAGCACACGCTCGCGCTCCGCCGGCTGCAGCAGCGCAACATGCGCCAGCACCGCCTGGTCATCCTCGACCATGCTGCGCAGCAGCTGTTCCAGGTAACCGGCATAGCGCAGCACCGTGGCCTCGTCGAACAATGCAGTGGCGTACTCCAGCGCCCCGTGGATGCCCTCGGGGCCCGCCGTCAGGCTCAGGGTCAGGTCGAACTTGGCAAACGGCAAGGTGGCGCCCATCGATGTCACCGCCAGCTCACCCAGTTGCAGCGAGGTGCTGGTGTGCGTGTTCCAGCTCAGCGAGGCCTGGAACAACGGGCTGTGCGCCAGGCTGCGCGGCGGGCGCAGCACCTCCACCACCTGTTCGAACGGCAGGTCCTGCTGCGCCTGGGCCGCCACCACACAGGCCTTGGTGCGCGCCAGCAACGCCGCCACATCGGGGTCACCCGAGGTGTCCAGGCGCAAGGCCAGGGTGTTGACGAACAGGCCGATCAGCCCTTCCACTTCGGCGCTGCGCCGGTTCGCCACGGGCGAGCCGATGACCACCTCGCTCTGGCCGGACAGGCGTGCCAGCAACACTGCCCAGGCCGACAGCACGCTCATGTACAGGGTCACGCCGTGACGTTGGGCAAGGGCCTCCAGTGCAGCGCACACGCCAGCGTCCAGCTGCAGCGCGACACTGCCGCCGGCATAGTCCTGCTGCACCGGTCGTGGCCGGTCGGTCGGCAGCATCAGCAGCGCCGGTGCCCCGCTCAGTGTCTGCTGCCAGTAGTCGGCCTGGCGCTGCAGCACCTCGCCGCGCAGCCAGTCGCGCTGCCAGGCGGCATAGTCGGCGTACTGCAAGGCCAGCGGTGCCAACGGGTCGTGCTGGCCGGTGCTGAACGCCTGGTACAGGGCCTGCACCTCGCGGGTGAGCACCTCCATCGACCAACCATCGGCCACGATATGGTGCACCGTGAGCAGCAACGCATGCTCGTCGTCGGCCAGGCGCAACAACCGGCCCCGGATCAAGCGGCCGGCCGACAGCTCGAACGGCGCTTGCGCCTCCTGTTCGACCCGCGCCGACAGCAACTCGGGCTGTTCGCGCAGGTCTTCGCAGGTCAGGACGAGGTTGTCGGCGTGTGCCGCATCAAACAGCACCTGCGCCTGTTCGTCCTGGGCAATGAAGCGGCTGCGCAGCGTCTCGTGCCGCGCCACTACCTGCTGCAGCGCCCGACGCAAGGCCACGCTATCGAGGGCCCCGCGCAGGCGCAGGGCCAGCGGAATGTTGTAGGCCTGGTTGCCGCCGTCCATCTGCGCCAGAAACCACAGGCGCTGCTGGGCGAACGACAGCGCCAGGGGTTCGCCGCGCGTCACTGTCGGGATGGCCGGCAACGGGCTGGCCGCCGCCTCGCCCAGGCAGGCGGCGACGGCAGCCAGCTCGCTGTTGGCGAACAGGCTGCCCAGTTCCAGCTCCAGGTCCAGGCGCTGACGCACCTGGGACACCATGCGCATGGCCAGCAGCGAATGACCGCCCAGCTCGAAGAAGTGATCGTGACGCCCCACCTGCTCGACGTGCAGCAGCTCGGTCCACAACTGCGCCAGTGCCGTTTCCAGCGGCCCTTGCGGCGCCACATGGCCGCGATTGATCAGCGCCGTGCCGTCCGGACGGGGCAGCGCCCTGCGGTCGAGCTTGCCGTTGGCGGTCAGCGGCCACGCTGCCAGCCGCACATAGGCGACCGGCACCATGTACTCCGGCAGTTGTGCCAGCAACTGGCTGCGCAGCGGCTCGGCAGTCGGTGCATCATGCCCGTCGTGCACGGTGAAGTACGCCACCAGCGAACCTGCCCTGGCGCGTCCTCACGGGCCAGCACCACCGCTTCGGCGATACCGGGCAGGCGGTTGAGCTGTGCCTCGATCTCGCCCAGCTCGATGCGCACCCCGCGCACCTTGACCTGGTCGTCGTTGCGGCCCAGGTACTCCAGCGTGCCATCGGTGTTCCAGCGCGCCAGGTCGCCGGTACGGTACAGGCGCGCAGCGGGCTCGGGGCTGAACGGGTCGTCGAGGAAGCGCTCGGCGGTCAGGTCCGGCCGGTTGAGGTAACCGCGCGCCACCCCCGCGCCGCCAATGTACAGCTCACCTGCCACGCCGAACGGCACCGGTTGCAACTGCGCGTCCAGCAGGTAGGCACGGGTGTTGGCGATCGGCCGGCCGATGTCCAGCGCGCCGCCCGGCAGCAGCGGCCCGGAGGTGGCGACCACGGTGGCCTCGGTGGGCCCGTAGTTGTTGACCACGGCAAAACCGGGGTCACGGCTGAACTGGCGCAGGCGGTCGCCGCCGATCAGCAAGGTGCGCAAGGTCGGATGGCGCAGGTCGCGGCTGAACGCGTATTCGGCCACCGGGGTGGGCAGGAATGCGACTTGCAGCGGTTGTGCCAGCCACCAGTCGAGCAGCGCATCGAGCTGTTCGTTGGCGATCTCGGCCGGCGGCAGGTGCAGGGTCGCCGCCGCGCACAGTGCGGGCCACACCTCCCACGCCATGGCGTCGAAGCCGAAACCGGCGACGCTGGCGGTGTGGCTGCCCGGTTGCAGGTCGAAGGCCGCGCAGTGCCAGTCCACCAGGTTGTTCAGGCTGCGGTGCTCGACCATCACGCCCTTGGGCTGCCCGGTGGAGCCGGAGGTATAGATGACGTAGGCCAGGTGCGCGGACGTGAGCCCCGGCACCTGCGGATTGTCCGGGTGTTGCGGCCAGTGCGGGCGGTCCAGGGCCAGCACCGGCACCTTGCCAGCGGGCACGCGGTCCAGCAGCGCCAGCTGGGTCAGCACCAGCACCGGCGCGCTGTCGTCGAGCAGGTAGTGCACGCGCTCATCGGGGTGGGCCGGGTCTACCGGGACGTAGCCGGCACCGGCCTTGAGCACGGCCAGCAGGCCGACCAGGGTCTCCAGGCCGCGCCGCGCCATGACCGCAACGCGGTCGTCGGGGCGCACGCCCAGGCCGATCAGGTGGTGCGCCAGGGCGTTGGCCTGGCGGTTCAGTTCGCGGTACGTGAGCGACTGCGTGCCCACCTGTGCGGCGATGGCGTCGGCATGCTCGATGGCCTGACGTTCGATGCGCTGATGCACGGTAAGGTCGGCAGCGTAGCCCACCGGGCGCGGGTTCAATGTATCGAGCACGGCCGCGCGCTCGGCCGGCGGCAGCATCTTCACCTGCGCAACCGGGGTGTGCGGGGCCTGCTCCAGGGCGTCCAGCAGGTGCTGCATGGCGCACTCCAGGTACGCGCAGATACGCCGCGCATCGATGCCGGGCGCGGCCTGTGCGGTCAGGCTGAAGCCTTCACCCAGGTCGTCGACGCTCAGTACCAGCGGGTAGTTGCTGCGCTCTTCGGCCTGTACCACCTCGATGCCCTGCCAACTGACCCCGCCGCTGGGCACCGGCGCACTGTGGCGGTAATTGAGCAGGCTGTTGAACAACGGCGTGGGTGCGACCACGCCACTGCAGCGCTGGGCCAGGGCCAGCGGCGCGTGTTCGTGGCGCATCAGCGCGGTCAGCCGCTGGTGCGTGGTGTGCAACGCGTCCTGCACGTGCTGATGCTGCAGGTCCAGGCGCAGCGGCAAGGTGTTGATGAAGATGCCCAGGGCCCGCTCGGTGGCTTCGGCGCCGAGCAGACGGCCCATCAGCACGGTACCGAACACCACGTTTTCGCCGCCGGTGAGGCCGGCCAGCACGCGCGCCCAGCCCAGGTGAAACAGGCTGGCGACACTCACCCCGTGCTGGCGCGCCTGGCCACGCAGGCGCAGGCACACCGCAGGCGCCAGCGCCAGGCTGTGCTCGAGCACGCCGCTGCCGTCGCCCGACAGGTCTTGCAGGCCGTAGGCCAGGGTCGGCGTGTCGAGGTCGCCAAGCATCTCGCGAAAGAACGCCTCGTGCTGCGCCTCGCTGACGCCCAGGCAGGCCTGGGCGACATAGTTGCGAAACGGTACCGGCGCGCCCAGCGATTCCGCCTGGCCTTGCAGGCAGGCCTGGATCTCGTGGCGCACCACCTCCAGGGCACTGTGGTCCATGGCGATGTGGTGGAACAGCAAGGTGCCGTGCACCCGCTCACTGCCGGGGTTTTCACGGTAGTGCAGGCGAATCAGCGGGGCCTGCCCGAGGTCCAGGGTGCCCGGTGCATCGGCAGCCTGCACGCTCAGCTCGGCATGCCGCCACACCACCTGCACCGGTGTCTCCAGCCCCTGCCAATGCACCGAGGTGCGCAGGATATCGTGGCGCGCCACCACCCGGCGCAAGGCCTGGGCGAAGGCCCGCAGCCGTGCGTGGTCGGCGAAGGCGAACTGCACCTGCATCACATACGGGTCATCGCCGCGTGCACTGGCGTGGTGGTACAGGATGCCCTGCTGCAGCGGCGCCAATGGGTAGATGGTCCTGCACGTTGGCGGCGCCGCCAGGCACGGCGGCCACCAGCGCGTCGATGCTGGCCTGGTCGAGGTCGACCAGGGTCAGCATGTCCGGGGTGATATGCCGGCAGCCGGGCGCGATGCGGTTGTCCGGCAGTGCGCTGCCGGCACGGTTGCCATCGCTGTAGCGGCCCTGCTCGATCATCGCCACCAGCGCCGGCTTGTGTTCGCGCAGGCGTGCCACCAGGCCGCTGTCGCTCAGGGCTTGTCGGTTGCCCTGGATCACCAGCTGCCCGTCCTTGAGCGCCAGTTGGATGTCGTTGTGCTTCAGTGTCGCCAGCAGTTCGTGAATGCTCACAAGACGATCTCCATTCTGTCTGTGATGGCGGCATAGCCCGCCAGTGTCGGTTGTTCGAACAGCGCGCGCACATCGGCCTCCAGGCCCTCCTGGCGCAAGCGCGCGGTCAGGCTGACCGCGAGCAGCGAATGGCCGCCCAGTTCGAAGAAGTTGTCATGCCGGCCCACCTGTTCCACCCCC
>NZ_JAAHBU010000532.1 GCF_010671725.1 Pseudomonas brassicae
GGTGTACCTGTGGGAGCTGGCTTGCCAGCGAAAGGGCCTGAAAGACGAGCACAGAAAAGGGCACCCGAAGGTGCCCTTTTTCACTCAGTTTGCACTCAGTTCAGCGCAGGCTTGTCACCGTTGATCGGGATGCGCTTGGCCTTGGCTTCCTCAGGCACGACCCGCAGCAGATCGACACTGAGCAGGCCGTTGGCCAGGCCCGCCGACTTCACTTCGATGTGGTCAGCCAGGCGGAACGACAACTTGAAGGCCCGCTGGGCAATGCCCTGGTGCAGGTAGGTAACGCTTTCGCCGCTGCTGTCACGCTTGCCGCCGGTCACGGTCAAGACGCCTTTTTCCACTTGCAGGTCCAGATCCTGCTCCTGGAAGCCGGCCGCAGCCACGACGATTCGATAATGGTCTTCGCCATGCTTTTCCACGTTGTAGGGTGGGTAGGTGCTACCCGACTCATTACGCGCCGCGGATTCGAACAGGTCGTTGAAACGGTCGAAGCCAACGGAATGACGGAACAGTGGAGCCAGAGAAAATGCGGTAGTCATGGTACATCTCCTGAAAGATCAGCGAGTCAGTTGTCACGCGACCCGACTTCGGCATCGCGTACTCCCTAGATAAGGACCCGCCACAACTTTTCAAGCACCCCCCACAAAAAATCTTCAGGCTGCCTCACGAACCGGCACACCCAGCAACTGCGCCACGCGATCGCAGTCGGTCTCGCGGCGCAGCTCGGTGAACAGCGCCGTGGCCTCGGGGTAGGTACGGGTCAGCATGGCGACCCATTGCTTCAGCCGCCCCGGCGCCTGACGCTCGGTCATCTGCGCCCGCGCCTGCACCCAGAAGTCCTGCAGCAAGGGCTGCACGCCTGCCAGTCCAGCGGCACGAACGCGACACCCTGACGCTCGGCAGCGATCTGCCGGGCCAGGTCCGGGCGCGACACCAGCCCGCGACCAAGCATGATGTCCTCGACCCCGCTGACCTCGCGGCAACGCCGCCAATCGTCGACGGTCCACACCTCGCCATTGGCGAACACCGGCACCTTGACCACTTCCTGCACGCGCGCCACGTACTCCCAGTGCGCGGGCGGCTTGTAGCCGTCGACCTTGGTGCGTGCATGCACCACCAATTGGTCGGCGCCACCTTCGGCCAGCGCCCGCGCGCAGTCCAGCGCACCATCGGGGCTGTCGAAGCCCAGGCGCATCTTGGCCGTCACCGGGATATGCGCAGGCACCGCCCGGCGCACTTCGCGCAGGATGGCGTGGAGCAGTTCGGGCTCCTTGAGCAGCACCGCACCGCCGCGGGACTTGTTCACAGTCTTGGCCGGGCAGCCGAAATTGAGGTCGATGACCGGCGCGCCCAGCTCGCACGCCAGCACGGCGTTCTCGGCCAGGCACACCGGGTCGGAGCCCAGCAGTTGCACCCGCAATGGCACCCCGGCCGCCGTCTGCGCGCCGCGGTTCAACTCCGGGGCGAGCTTTTCGTACACATGCGCCGGCAGCAGCCGATCACACACGCGAATGAACTCGGTGACACACCAGTCGATGCCGCCCACCTGGGTCAGTACGTCGCGAAGGATGTTGTCGACCAGCCCCTCCATGGGGGCCAGGGCAATTTGCATGGCGTGGGTCTCGCGCGAAAAAGGCCGGCAGTCTAGCAAAAACCGCGCGTCATCGTGCTCCGGCCATCGCGGCGCCATAGCCTTCGATGAATTCGGCAGGCATGCGGCGGGGCTTGCCCGTGGACAATTCGATACACACGAACGTCGTTTGCGCGCGCAACAGGGTAATGCCGTCGCTTGGACGGATCAGCTGGAAGTACCGGGTCATCTTCAGGCGCTGGTCCCAGTCGACGATCCAGGTGGCCAACTGCAACGCATCGTCTTCGTAAGCGCTGGCCAGGTAGTCGATCTCGTGGCGTACCACGGCCATCGCGCGGTCCAGCCGTCGGTACTCGGCCAGGTCCAGGCCCAGGCGCTGGGAATGGCGCCAGGCGCAACGCTCCAGCCAGGTGACATAGACCGCATTGTTGGCGTGGCCAAGGCCGTCGATATCCTCGGCCCCGACCTGCAGGTCGAGGGTAAATGGCATTGCCCGATCCCAGTTCATGCGCACTCCCGGTGCAGAGTTGAGCGCCAGAGTGTAACGGATGCTCAGGCCGTTTGCCGCGCTGGCTGCGCACTGCGCTGCAGCAGTGCAAGCACGCCCTGCAGCACCTGCGGGTCGGCCAGCACACGCTGATGCCCGCCTGCGGGCAGTACCAGCAACTGGCTGTCGAACCACGCCTGATGAATGATCCGCGCCTCGCTGGCCGCCACCAGCGGATCGTCATCGGCATGCACGATGAACCCCGGCAGCTCCAGTTGATAGGCGCTCACGTCCAGGCGCGCCACCGGCACGCGACCTCACGCTCGACCTGTCGAATGAACGCGGCCCGCGCCCGCGGCGGCAAGCCCAGGTGCCGGGCGAAACCGCGCAGCACGCCAAGCAGGCGGGCCGGCGCAGCAATGCTTACCGCCACCTCGGCACGCAACCCCCATTGCAGCGCGAGCAAGGCGCTGGCGCCGCCCATGGAGTGGCCGATCACGGCGTGCAAAGGCCCCAGCTCACCCGCAGCCTCCAGCAATGCATGGGCGAACGACACCACATTGGCCTGCTGCCCACGAGAGCGACCATGCGCGGGCCCCTCCAGCGCCACCACGCAATAGCCTGCGCCCACCAGCGCCTCGATCAAATGCGCAAACTGGGTGGGACGCCCTTCCCAGCCATGCATCAGCAACACCGTCGGCCCGCGCCCCCAACGCAGCGCACTGAGCCCGAACCGCAAGTTCATGCGCTCGGCGCTGGCCAATACCGGCAGCTCCCATGCCCGCGGCGGCAGGCTGCGCGGGGTCATGAAGGCGTGGCGCATCCGCCCTGCCACCCGGTTCGGCGCCAGGCGCCCAACGGTCGCGTTGATTCCACGAATCCAGCTCAGGCTATTCATCGCATCGCTCCAGATCAGATCACCGCCGACTTGGCGGCACGCAACACACGGTCAGACAACTCATCACCACCCAGCGCCCGCGCCAGCGCCAAGCCGCCAACCATCAGGGCCAGATCGGCCAGCACCTTGTCGGCGTCCTCGGGGCTATCGGCCAACTGCGCCATCATCAATTCGATATGCTCGGCCAGCACGCTGCGAAACGCCTGCGGCAAGTGCGCAATCTCGCTCAGGGAGGTCGGCAACGGGCAGGCATGCTCGGTGGCGTCACGGTGCTTGCGCGACAGATAGAACGCCGCCACCAGCGCACGCCGCGCTTCGCCATCAAGCCCAGGGTCAACCTGTGTCAGCAAGGCGCGGCGCTCCCCCAGCAGCTGGGAGAAGGCTTCCAGCATCAGTGCGTCCTTGTTCTGGAAATGCGCGTAGAAGCCGCCTACGGTCAACCCGGCGGCGCCCATTACCTGCTGCACGCTGGGGTCGGCGGGACCGTGCTGGATAACGGCGCTACGTGCCGCATCGAGAATGCGCTGGCGGGTCTGGGCTTTTTTATCGAGCATGGCGGGCCTCCAAATATTATGGAGATAATATTATGCTCATAATATTTATTGACAAGCTTTTTCTCCTGCAGGCCAAGGCTGCAGAAGAAAACATTTCGGAGGGGAAAAAACAAAAGGCTCATTCAATAAGCGAATGAGCCTTGAAATCCCGCAGAGCGGGTAAAATGGCGTCCCCTAGGGGACTCGAACCCCTGTTACCGCCGTGAAAGGGCGGTGTCCTAGGCCACTAGACGAAGGGGACTTGTAACCTTCGTAGAGATCCGTTTTCACGAACCCTGGCAAATTGGTGGAGCTAAGCGGGAT
>NZ_JAAHBU010000533.1 GCF_010671725.1 Pseudomonas brassicae
TTGACGGAGCTCTTAACACGGCCCTGCCAAACCACTCTGGTGATCTATGCTCGTACGACCGATTACAGGCGCTGATGTTGTAAGCCTACTAGAAAAATATGCGCCCGACGAAAGATTCATCATTACATTCCTTGATGTCCTTTCATCGACAGAAAACGATGACCTCGAAAGAATATGGAAAACAGTTTCAGCAAAACTTCGACAACCCTTCTCCAATCAGGAAATATGCGAGGTGCTGCGCACCATTGATCAAGTCATTGACTTGCGCGTAGCACGGGCCATGGACGAAAACATATTCCTGGACATAGAGGATGGGGACTTGATCGAAAACGCATTATGATCATCCGCCCCACGCCACAGGATTAGTGATTTTCCAGATCAACTGATCGAGCCCACTGTGATTCGATACGTCGCAGTGGGCAACTCAAATCATCGATTGGCGTCCTCGGCGACGATCACTACGCCCCCGGCAGCGCGTGCGTCAATCCCTGAACTGCCCCCTCAACTCCCCTCCCCCATCGGCTGCATCAACTGCAACTGCTGGCGATACTCATCGGTGATCTGTCGCGCACTGCTGCCGTCGGACACCACCTTGGGCGTGATCAGCACGATCAGTTCGGTACGGTCCTTGTTGCGCTGACGATCACTGAACAACCAGCCCAGCCCCGGCACCCGGCCCAGGTACGGCACGCTGTTGTTGCTGCTGGCCTCGTTCTGTTTGATCAAGCCGCCCAGCAACACCGTCTGCCCGCTCTGCACCGCTACCTGAGTCGACACCGCACGGGTGGAGATGCTCGGGTTGCCGTTGCTGTCGACGATCTTGCTGGCATCGCTGACCTGCTGCTGGATGTCCATGTACACCAGGCCACCCGGGTTGATGCGCGGCACCACGTCCAGGATCACGCCCGTCTGCACGTACTGCACGCTGCTGGTGTTGACGGTGGTGTTGTCCAGGTTGATGGTGGTCTGGTTGATCGGGATGTTGTCGCCCACCTGGATCTGCGCATTCTGGTTGTTCATCACCACCAGCGACG
>NZ_JAAHBU010000534.1 GCF_010671725.1 Pseudomonas brassicae
GATATCGGTGTTGGCGATGCCCTGCCAACCGAGCGCATCCAGTGTCACCTTGGCGCCGAGCGGATCAAGCAGTGCATTGAGCAGGGTGGATCTACGCGAGTCGATGGTGGCCAGGGTGGTTTGCAGGCGCAGCATCGCCTGCGGTGGCTTGGGCACCGCCGCCACTGCGGTGGCGCGCAGGGTGGTGGTGGCCGGTGGCGCCCTGCCGCTGAGCAGTGCCTGCACGCCGGCGGCGATGCTGGTGCTCACGCTGCTGCTGGCGCTGACCCGGATCGCGTCGGCCTGGGTGGCGCTGAGGGTGAAGGTGCGCAGGCTGTTGGCACCGGTCTGCAAGGTGCCACAGGTGGTCGCCAGCGTGTGCGCCGCGCCCACCACGAAGCCGTTGCGGGCAGCACTGGCTTGGGCCAGCGCAGGCGCCTGCGGGCCGACACCGACGCACACTGCCGTCTGCCCGGCGGCTTCGAGTGCGGCCATGTCGACCACGCGCTGCAACTTGCGGTGCTCCAGGTACAGGCGCGCGCTGTCGATCACCAGCAAGCTGAACAGCAGCGCCATGCCCAGCGTCAGCGCGGCCATCAGGCCAATCGCACCACGCTGCCTTGCGGGGAATCGGGAAGCCACGAGCACTCCTTTGCCGGCGCAGGCCGTGCGCGAACGCGTGCGTCAAGGGAGTGTAGTCAAGATAATGGCCAGTCGCCTTGATGCGGCGACTGGCCTGGCGAGGCTCAATGTGGCGGGTAGTTGGCCATCAGCTGGGCCACGGTTTTCTGGATGGCGGTGTTGCGCTCCAGCGGGCTGGGCGGGTAGTTGTTCATGATCTGTTCGGCACTGCCACGCCACACCAGTTTGCCATCGCGGCTGTCGAACAGGTCGACCTGGATGGTCGCCACCTTGTAGTCGACGCTGCGGGTTTCGTTGTAGGCCGGGCCGCCCCAGTAGCCTCCCCAGTAACCACCCCAGGCGCCGCCATAATTGGTGGTGATCTGCTGCTGGCGGTTTTCGACGATCAGGTAGGTCTGCACCTTGAGGTCACCCTTGGCGCTGCCTGGCGCCGGGCGCAGGCCACGCTGGTCGAGCTGTTCGCTCACCGCCTGGCGAATGCGCTGTTCGGTGAGGTCGCTCTTGATGCGCGGATCATCCGGGCGGTACTGCAGCGCCGGCTCCTGCCAGTTCCAGCTGCGGTAGGCGGCAAAGTCGCGGCTGGCATCGAAGTCCTGGGTGACGTTGTTGCTCTGGCAGGCGCTGAGCAGTGCCAGCAGGGAAAGTACAGCGAGACGGCGCAACATGATGATTCTCCGATTGCCTTCAGCTTGGGGGGGTAGCCATCCAGGGCTTTGTGCACGGCAGCCCGCAGCGCACTGGCGCGCTCGCCCAGCGAGCCCTGGCTGGCGGCTTCGGCGCTGGCGCTCCAGACCGGCTGGCCGTTGCCGGCGTCGTACAGGTTCACCCGCACCACCAGCACCTCGACCTGGTAGGTGCGCACGATGGGTACGCTGCCATACACACCATAGCCGTTGCGGTAGCCGCCGTAGCGGTTGTAGCCGATGCCGCCGTAGCCATAGTCGTCATGGGGATAGTAGTCGTCGCGTACCTGGCGCAGGCGGCGCTCCAGGCGCAGATCGGCGCTGACCAGCAGGTCGCTGCGCGTGGAGCGTGCGGGGCGCAGGCCGCGCTGGTCGAGGCCGGCGCTGACGGCGTCGGCCAGT
>NZ_JAAHBU010000535.1 GCF_010671725.1 Pseudomonas brassicae
TTTTTTTGTTTCCCCCAGATACTGTGCTTCAGCCAGATCTCGACGGGACCGTGTGTCAAGCGCTCGGCTTTTAGGGAGAAATAGATTGCTGTCCCCAGTGCAATTAGCGCAATAACGGCCCACCCTGCTGGTGTAAGAAGCAAAACCGTGCCTCCGGAATTTAGCGCTAAGGCAGTAGCAGTTCCACCAGCCCAAGTCGAGAGTGCCAATACGCTGTTTGCCAGTGCTGCGTACATGTAAGTTTGTGCCTGCTCCGGGTTGCGTTGACCACGCGCCTTGATCGCTTTGACCCCATCTGACAAGGCGAACAGTCCAGCGCCAGCCGCCCCGAAAATGGAGACGCCGTATTTTGCACTGAATCTCTTCGCATTCACGGCAAGCACGGATCTCCCTCGATATGTGGCACTTAGTGTGCTGGCTCCAGCAGTAACTTCCACGCCCGCTCCAGCAAGCGCGAAGGTTGATCCTAGGAGCGAGATCCAATTCGCCGCTTCAGAGGATTTACTGATAGCCGTCAGCGACTGCCATACTCCCAT
>NZ_JAAHBU010000536.1 GCF_010671725.1 Pseudomonas brassicae
CCAGTTCTGGCCCGAGCAGCGGCGCTACCGCATGATCGAGGTCAAGGGCCCCGGCGACCGCCTGCAGGACAACCAACTGCGCTGGATCGAGTTCTGCACCGCGCATGGCCTGCCGATCCAGGTGTGCCATGTGCAATGGGCGCAGTCGGCGGCATGAGTTACCGGGTGGCGGTACGTGCGCTGTGCGAGTTCACGGCCAAGGTCGGTGACCTGGACCTGCGCTTCACCCCGTCACCCACCGCCCTGGAGGGCATGCTCGGGCACCGCAAGGTGGTGGCGCGGCGCGGTGCGGCGTACCAGGCCGAAGTGGCGCTGGAGGGGCAATTCGAGCAGTTGCAGGTGCGTGGCCGCGCCGATGGCTACGATGCGGCGGCCAATCGCCTGGAGGAGATCAAGACCCACCGCGGCGACCTGGCCAGCCAGCCAGCCAACCATCGGCAGTTGCACTGGGCCCAGGCCAAGGTGTACGGCTGGCTGTTGTGCCAACAGCGCGCACTGGCACAGGTGAACCTGGCGCTGGTGTACCTGGACGTCGACAGCGAGCGCGAAACCGTGTTCGAGGCGACCCATTCGGCGGCTGCACTGGAGCAGTTCTTCAGTGCACAGTGCACGCTGTTCCTGCGCTGGGCACAGCAGCAGATGCAGCGCCAGGCCTTGCGCAATACCGGTTTGCAGGCACTGACCTTCCCCCATGGGGCGTTTCGCAC
>NZ_JAAHBU010000537.1 GCF_010671725.1 Pseudomonas brassicae
CTGCTGCTGTGCGCGGCGTGGCTGAACGCCGGCAAGCTCGGGTATGCGCCCGAACGCGCGGTGCAGTTGCAGCAGTTGGCTGCACATTGGCAGCACGCCGTGGTGGGACCGTTGCGCGAACTGCGCCGACAGTGGCGCACGGCCGCGCAGCAGGATGCCGCACTGGCGGGTTTGCGCGAACAGGTCAAAGCACTGGAGCTGGAAGCGGAACGTACGCTGCTGGAGCGGTTGCAACAGGCGGCACACGCGTGGTCAGGCGAGGGCGTGGCGGTAGACTGGCTGGCGCCGTTGACGCCCGAGGGCGCCCGGCACCACGACGCGCTGCAGGTGCTGCGCGTCGCGGCAATGGCGAATCAGGAAGCAGTCGAAGGCGACTGAGTCACTGCGCTCGTCACGGGTGCGGCGGTGGAGGCTGTCGAAGCGCCAGTGCTGGCAGCGGGCGTCGACGCTGCGGCAGGTGCAGCAGTGGCCGGCTTGGCAGCAGCGGGCTTGGCGGCTGGCTTGCGCACTGCAGGTTTGGCTGCAGGTTTGGTAGCGGCAGGTTTGGCCGGGGCTTTGGCAGCGACTGGCTTGG
>NZ_JAAHBU010000538.1 GCF_010671725.1 Pseudomonas brassicae
GGCTTGCCAGCGAAAGGGGCAACGCCATTTCAAGCCTTACAGGCTGAAATCACCCTCGGCCGCCAGCTCGCTCAGCGGCTTGCGCGGGCTTGGCACTTCACGGGCCTGCAGGTACTCGGCCAGGCTTGCCTTGTCGCCCAGCTTGCCGACCGCGACCATCGCGTGCATCACGTAACCGTCAGGAATCTTCAGTTCCTGGCGCGCCAGCTCCTGATCGAAGCCGGCCATGCCATGGGTATGCCAGCCGCTGAGGCTCGCCTGCAGTGCCAGGTGGCCCCAGGCCGAACCGGTGTCGAAGGTGTGCCACAGCGCCGGCGTCTCTTCGCTGGCGCCAGGTGCAGTGAAGGTGGTCTTGGACATCACCAGTACCAGCGCCGAGGCATGCTGTGCCCAACTGCGGTTGAACTCGTTGAGCAAGCCCAGGAAGCGCTCCCAGTTCGGCGTGTTGCGGCGCGCATAGAGGAAGCGCCATGGTTGCGAGTTGTAGGCCGACGGCGCCCAGCGCGCGGCCTCCAGGAAGCTCAGCAGGGTGGCCTGTTCGATCGGCTCGGCGGTAAAGGCGCGGGGCGACCAGCGCTGGATGAACTGCTCGTCAATGGCATGCTCGGCAATGCGAGGGTTGGCACTCATGATGGGGTCCTGACAGGGTTGATAAAGACACTGCGTGCAAAACTACTGCGTGGCGCCAACCCTGACAAGCGGTCTGGCAAAGCCTGCCCGCACGCCCTAGACTGGCGCCGCCACGCGCGCGCACTCGAATTGAAACAGGACTAACCGCACCATGCCTGCCACCCAACCCTTCTGGACCAGCAAGACCCTCGATCAGCTCGATCGCCAGGAGTGGGAGTCGCTGTGCGATGGCTGCGGCCTGTGCTGCCTGCAAAAGCTCGAAGACGAAGACGACAACAGCGTCTATTACACGAGCATCGCCTGCAAACTGCTCGACCTCAAGACCTGCCAGTGCAGCGACTACCCCAATCGCTTCGACTCGGTGCCCGACTGCATCCAGCTCACACCGGGCAAGGCCGATCAGTTCAAGTGGCTGCCGCCTACCTGCGGTTATCGCCTGGTCAGTGAAGGCAAGGACCTGCCCAGCTGGCATCACCTGGTCAGCGGCAACCGCGAGCAGGTGCACAAACAACGTATTTCATGGTCGGGCCGCATGCTCAGTGAAGACAGCGTGGCCGAAGATGACTGGGAAGACTATCTGATTTTCCGTGCTGGCTGAGCCGGCGGGGGTGGCGTGCCGTTGCCGGTGCGGAGGGATGTGAATGGGTGTGCGTCACTGCCTGCTCGGGGCTGCGCTGTTACTGGCCAGCCACGCGGCCTGGGCCAAGAAGGTCAACCTGGATTACCACGTGCGTCTGCTGCCGGGCAGCGGGCAGGCCGAAGTGCGCCTGACCCTGGCCGAAGGCACGGCGGTGCGCAGCCTGGATTTTGACCTGGGCCGCGAAGCCCTCTACAGCGACTTCAAGGCCGACGGCCCGTGGCAAGTGCAGCCCGACGCGCGCCGCGGACGTTGGCAGCCGGCAGCGGGCAAGGCCAGCCTGAGCTACCGGGTCAGCCTCAACCACGCGCTGAAAAACGCCGGTTTCGACAGCCGGGTCACGCCGGACTGGGCGCTGTTTCGCGGCGACGACCTGGTGCCACCGGCCCGGCTCGACCAGCAGGATGGCACCGAGCTGGTCGCTCGCCTGTGGTTCGAACTGCCCGCCGGTTGGAAGAGTGTCGAGACAGCCTGGCCGCGCACCGGCAAGCAGCGTTTTCGCATCGACAATCCCTCGCGGCTGTTCGACCGGCCCACCGGCTGGATGCTCGCAGGCAACCTGGGCAGCCGCCGTACCCGCCTGGGCGACACCGAGGTCACCGTCAGCGGGCCGCAGGGCCAGGGCTTGCACCGTATGGACAGCCTGACCCTGCTGACCTTCGTGTGGCCGTACCTGCAGGCGGTGTTCCCGCGCAACCCGCCCAAGCTGTTGCTGGTGGGCGCCCGTGACCAGTTGTGGCGGGGCACGCGGGCTGGCCACCATTCCATCTTCCTCAACAGCAGCCGGCCGCTGATTGGCGAGAATGGCAGCAGCCCGCTGTTGCGTGAACTGGTGCGGGTGTTCGCGCAGGTCAACGACCAGCAGCGCAGCGACTGGATCAGCGAGGGCCTGGCCGAGTACTACGGCATCGAACTGCTGCGCAGGGCCGGGGGCATGAGTGAAGAGCGCTACAGCGCCGTGCAGGCGCGCCTGGCCAAGCAAGGCGAGAAGGTCACCACGTTGCGTGGCGAGCAGATCAGCGATGCCGGTGTGGCGCGGGCGGTACTGCTGCTACAGGCGCTGGACCGGGAAATTCGCCTGCATACGCACAACCAGCGCTCACTCGACGACGTGACCCAGGCCCTGATGCGCCTGAACAGCGTCAGCACCGCAGAGTTCGTGCAGCTCAGCGAAAGCGTGCTGGGCCGCAGCTCCGAGGTGCTGCAGAGCTCACTGCTGCGTTAGGCCTTGGGGCTTTTGAGCGAATCGTTGCCGGTGACGGTGGCGCTACGGGTGGCGGCCTCGGCATTGGCTTGCAGGGCCTGCAGCTCTGCACCCGTGCGTTCGATCCTGGCGCGGATCTGGTCGAGGTCGCGGCGCCCGCGTTCGATCAGGCTCTTGGCCGAGCTGTGCCCGGTGATGCCACGCGCCAGTGCCACGCCACCGATGGCGATCTGGATCAGGCCGAAGAAGCCGCCACGGCGCAGGCCCTTGCCCACCATCATCACGCCGGTGGCCACGGAGCCGGCGCGCTCCCAGCCCTGCACGTTGTGCTCGGCCTTGTGCTGAAAGGGTGTCGCCAGCGTCAGCGTTTTGTTCTCGGACATGGTCGTTCTCCTGTGGGGGGCATAGATAGTCAGCAGACCCCCGACGGGCGCCGACGTTCCCGCGGATTACTTGAATTTGGGCCCGGAGCGGGTGTTCAGGCCTTTGGCCATGCGGTCGTAGAGCACCACATTGACGGTGGCCGCCAGGTTCATGCAACCGTTGGTCGGGATATAGATGGTCTCTTCGCACCAGGCGCGCACGTCGGCGTCCAGCGAACCGTCCTCGGGGCCGAAGATGTAGATGGCGCGGTCGGGGTGGGTGTACTCGGGCAGTGCTCGCGCACCCTCGATCAGCTCGACGGCGACCGGTGTGCAGCCTAGCGGAATGATCTTCTGCAGGTCGTCGATGCCGATCAGCGGGATATCGTAGTGCACGCGCTTGGTGTCGGTGACGAAGTCACGCGCCCGCTCGTAGCGCTTGCCGGTGTAGAACACCGAGTTGACGCCGTAGCAACCTGCTGCGCGCATCACCGAACCGACGTTCTCCGCTGATTTGGGGTTGAACAGACCAATGCAGCTGTACCGTTTGTTCGCCACGTGCCGGGGCTCTTGAGAAAAAGAACGCGATTATACGGGCTTGCCGGCACGGGTGGGACGCAGCGTCAGTCTTTCTTGAGCAGCCCCGCCAGCCCGGCGAACGGGTTGTGGGTGGCTTTGGCAATACTCGGGCTGGCGGTGGAGCCTTCGCTGAAGTACTGCTGGTCGGTGTAGCGCGAGTGCTCGTTGTCGTGGCAGTACAGGCACAGCAACTCCCAGTTGGAGCCGTCCTGGGGGTTGTTGTCGTGATTATGGTCGCGGTGGTGCACGGTCAGTTCGCTCAGGCGCTTGCCGGCGAACTCACGGGCGCAGCGCCCGCACACGTGGGGATACATGCGCAGGGCTTTGTCGCGGTAGCCCATGTCCTTGTCGCGCTTGGCATCGGCGAGGATGCGGTCCAGCCGCGCGGTGGCGGCGGCGGAAGAGGTTGCCGAACTCATGGTTGTACCTTTCTCGGGCTTGTTACGGTTATGCCGTGAAGTTTAGCGCCATGACGGGCACTTCGGACAGGCAAACTACTGCGCTTGCGCGTAGCCTGTAGGCAGCACTCTCCAGGAGCCTGCGTATGCGCCATGCGAGCACTGCCCTGCTGTTGATTGCCTGGCTTGGCCAGGCCCACGCCGCCGACCTGCAACCGCGGCCGATCGCGCCGGTACCGGGCGCACCCGGCA
>NZ_JAAHBU010000539.1 GCF_010671725.1 Pseudomonas brassicae
AATTCAAGTCTCGGCGTGGCTTTTGATGAAACCTCTGATTTCAGTAATTTCCATGGAATGCTTGGCATGAACAAAGGAATGTTGAACTGAATATTTGAATGGCTATCCAGATAGTCAGGGGTTTCAGAGGTTATTCCTGAGGGGGCAAGACATAAACTTATGTCTCTGATGTCTTTTAGCTTGTTAGGGAATGCCCAATTTTTTATTAGAAAATGCCCAGTCAATGTAGCTTGTAAATTTAACTTTCTGTAAAATTTTTAAGACGGCTGGTGTTTTCTGTTTCTCTTGTTGTCGACAAATATATACTTAACAATTTGTCTGGCGGGTCATGTCGCTGATAATGATAAGCCGGCATCATACTTGATGTAATAAGCTTCTTCTTCATAGCTCTTGATGAAACGAGAAGGGCCGTGAAATAACAGATCCTCTACCGTCAATCCAACCTGCTCGGACAGCCAAAGGGGGAAATAAGGTAAGTTATCAAACAAAAATTCTACAATTCTAGGGAAGTCGTGCAGTCGCCTCCAGTTGTTAAAATCCTCGTCTTTCCAGAATAGCCAGTCACTTGGGGCTAGTTCTATGGTTTTTTCGTAACGCTTGTCTTTCATTATCATGGAGTCTCACCGAGTAACCAGAAAAATGCTTATGTGGTCTTAAGATTCAAGTACTCGGTCTGCTTGGGGCGCTTCAATGTGCCGCTCCATGTGCCGACAAGACCCTTCCTCTGCGCCCTTGAAATGCGAGCATCCCCACTTGTTGACTTTGTCGCGAAAGACCATCTTCCCACCCGTTTTGGGGCAGACAGCGACCCAGCCATCGCAGCCTGGTGACACGCAGAGACGATAACGCCCCGATCTGATCATGGGTGCCCTACAAATCGGGCATCCGCTCTCTCTGTGGGTGCACTGCGGGAAGTTTGAGCAGCCAATGAACGGCGCTTTGTCAGATTTTCTCGCCCGGTTGACCAGGTTACCTTGGGTGCACACCGGACAATTTGCCGCGAGCGCGTTCACCTGTTCTGCAGCGGTTTCGAGCTCTTCGTATTCCAGAGGATATTGTCCCTCAATCAGCTCTCGTACGAAGGGTGAGCAACGCGTCAGTCGCATAGTAGGTAGACGCGGTGTTTTGCGCGCGTCAACGCCACATAGAACAGTCGGCGCTCCTCAGCGTGAGGGTAGGGTTCTGCTGGTGGCTGCAGAGCTTCGATCAGGGGGTGAGTCACGATCTCTGAGGGCAGCCCGTACTTTCCTTTTGCCAGTCCCAGGATAATGACGTAGTCCGCCTCTTTCCCTTTTGAACTGTGGATCGAGTCGTTTTTGAAGGAGAGGTTGGGGTACCTGCTTGCTAGGACTGCGAGGTTGGGCAAGTCAAATTTGAATCTCGCAAGGAAGTAAACCGAGGAGCCTGGCTTCGCGGTTTGGCTGATGCGTTCTACTGTACGTTCAATCGTCTCAGCTTTGGCGGAGTCTTCTCCCAGAGAGGCTCTAACTAAGGACACCGTTGGTGTATCCACGATGATGTGGGACTGTATGTCCTTGGTGATCTGCCGATCATTTTGCATGACGAAGCGGCTGGCCACTGCACCAATCATGCTGTTAAAACGGAACGTTTTCTTGAGCTCACTGGCCTTGGTGGCGCCGAAGATTTTCTCGAAATCGGCTGTGAAGCTGATGTCGCTGCCAGTGAACCTGAATATGGATTGCCAGTCGTCACCTACACAGAAGACGGAGACGTCCTCTTGGCTTTCGCGCAGGGCTCTGACTAGATCTGCCCGAGACTTTGCGATGTCCTGGAATTCATCAACGATGATGAATTTCCATGGGCTCTTGAAGCTGTCGTCGAGCACGTATTTATAGGCTTTGTTGATCATGTCATCAAAGTCCATCTTCTTCTCGTCGTCGAGCGCCTTCACGTAGGCCTCAACAATAGGCGTGAGAAGGTCTAATGCTGCGCTGATCTGGGCTGGATCGGCAGATCGAGCGATCAAGTCCTTTAGCTCTTGATCGTTCAGATTCGCCGCTCGAAACAATCCAAGCATGTCCGTCAGAATTTCTGCGAACCGAGTAATGGCACCGAACTCTCGAAGGGTTTCCAGAACTGCTTCTGGGGGCAGCGGATCCAGTCGGACGCCTGCGTTGACCAACCGCTTCTTCAATGCATCGAGTAACACGCCTTCCTGCTTTTCATAATGGAACGTCTCGATCAGCTTCGTGGCGCCCAGCTTGTGAACCTCGCGTTTCCACTC
>NZ_JAAHBU010000540.1 GCF_010671725.1 Pseudomonas brassicae
CCACCTCCGCCACCCGACCTCCCGCTGCCTGATACAACACACCTCCCCGATTCACGCTGCCTCTGATCACAGCCCGCGAGCCCTCTTCGCACGCATTTTCCTTGCAAGCAAAAACGTTATGTTATAACAATGTGCGCCGCCTGACTTCAGCGAATCCGGGTATGTCCATCTGTCAGCTTGAAAAGGAGATCAAATGAAGGGCCACGCATCAGGGACCGTCGTCTGGAGCAAAACACTGCTGGCCAGCGTCGTCTCAGCCAGCCTGGCGTCATTGCCGGCGCAGGCGCAGGAGCGACCTCACCGCGACATCCACGAGCTGGATGCACTCAACGTCACCGCCGCGCCGCTGAACAATGCCTTCGAAGTCAACGCCGGTGCCTTTGGCGCCAAGGACACACTGGAAATTCCGCTGGCCATCCAGAGCTACAGCACACACACCCTGGTTGAAACCTCGCCGCGCAGCGTACGCGATGTACTGGCGCTGGACCCTTCGGTGCTCAACTCTTCGTACGGGGGCGGTTTCGACAATTTCCGCCTGCGCGGCTTTGCTATGGACAACTTCAACACCATCCGCCGCGACGGGCTGGCACTCGCGCCCCACTACGACGTGCCAATGGAACTGGTCGAGCGGGTCGATGTGCTCAAAGGGCCTTCCGGGTTTCTCTACGGCTTCAACTCACCCGGCGGCACGATCAACTACATCCCCAAGCGCCCTACACTCAAGCCCTTCACCGACCTCAGCGTACAAGGCTCATCGCTGCTGGGGCGCTACGTCGCCGTGGACACCAGCAATGCGCTGGCCGACGGCGCCATGGGCTATCGCCTGAATGCCGGTTACGAAAAAGTCGGCGACTTCAACCATATGGGTGATGTGGAGCGCAAATTCCTCGGGCTGGCGACCGACTTCAGGCTCAGCGACCGTGCGCTGCTGCAGCTCAATGCCGACTGGACCTGGCGCAGCGCGATGTCCGACCCGCTGCTGCGTGCCGACCAGAGTGGCCGGGCGAACCGGCTGGATCCGTCCAGCTATGTACTGCCGCCGCGCATCGATCGGCGCGATGCGCTCTCACCGTCCTGGTACCGCCACGATACCGAGGCCTACAACCTCGAGGCCAAATTCGACTACACCCTCAACGAGGACTGGACGTCGGTGACCCAGGCCAACTACTCGCAAAACCAGCGACATGGCGGCTACGTCGATCTGTTCGACATCCAGCCCAACGGTGATATCGGCTTTGCCGACCTGTACCAGTCGCGCGGCGAAGTATTCAGTACCTGGTCATTGCAATCCTATCTGGCCGGCAAGCTGCTCACCGGCAACCTCTACCACGACCTGTTCGTGGGCGCCTCCTACCGCCAGTTCCGCGACAAGAGCCCGTACTGGGACCTGGTGGAAAGCACGGGCGGGGTAAGCGTGGGCGACATCTCGGTGGGCAATATCCGCAACCCGGTGCAACCACCGCACTGGGACTTCGGCGCCGAGCAAGACACCGACTTCATCTCCAGCATCGAGGAACGCTCGCTGTTCGCCAGCGACCTCATCTTGCTGACCGAGCAGTTCCAGGTACTGCTGGGCGGACGTTATATCTGGTACTCGGCGCGGGAGCTGTCGGCCACTGCCCTGCCCCAGGATGAAAACGTGTTTGTCCCCACTGGCGCGCTGATCTTTCGCCCCAGCGAACACGTAATGACCTACATCAGTTATTCACGCGGCTTCGAAAAAGGCGACTACGCGCCTTACAACGCGGTCAACGCCAACCAGCCCACTGCAGCGATCGAGTCCGAGCAGTACGAGATCGGCCTGAAGGCTGACCTCAATCAAGCCCTGAACCTCGGCGTCGCGCTCTTTGATATCAAGCGCGACGCCAGCTACCTGAACGCCGGCAATGTGTTTGTCAGCAATGGGCGTTTTCACCATCGCGGCGTGGAGCTCAACGCCACCACCCAGGTCGCTGCCGCCTTGACCCTGATGGGCAACGCCGCCTACCTGCAAACCGAACTGCAAGACGTGGACGACACCGGCACCGACGGCAAACGCACGGAAGGGGTACCGCGCTGGAAAGGTGCTGTCGGCGCACGCTATGCCTTTGCCCAAGTACCGGGGCTGGCCGCAGACAGCACCCTCAGCTACGTCGGCAGCCGCCCGGTCGACGCGCAGAACAGCGGCTTCGTGCCGGGTTACACGCTGTGGGACGCCGGGGTGAGTTATGCCACCCGGCTCGGCGATACCCCCACCACGTTCCGGCTGCAGGGCAAGAACCTCGCCAACAAGTACTACTACTCGGGCGTGTACTACAGCGGTGGCCTGGAAGTGGGCCGTGAGCGCGAAGTATTCCTGTCCGCCAAGTTCAGCTTCTGACCGGGAGCACAGCCCCACATGGACGTCACACCCTTTACGCTGACCGCTCACCAGCACCCGTTGGTGCGTGCACTGCTGCGCGAAAACGCCGACACCGTGGCAGCGCTGGTCACTGGCCTGGGCTCACCGTTGCACATCGTGCTCCCCCAGGTCTTTACCCAGAATGCATTGCAGCTTCAAGCCGTCTTCGACGCACTGGGCGTAAGCCACACCCTGCTCTACGCCAAGAAAGCCAACAAGGCCCACTGTTTTGCCAACGCCTGCAGCGCACTGGGCATGGGCGTCGATGTGGCCAGCAGTGCAGAGCTGAGCAAGACCCTCGCCGCCGGCGTGACTGGCAGCATGATTGGCGTTTCGGGGCCTGAAAAAACCGACGCGCTGCTGAGCCTGGCGCTGTTACAGGGCTGCCTGGTTGCCATCGATTCACTCAGCGAATTGCAGCGTGTGGTGCAACTTGCCGGCAAGCTCCGCCGCGCGGCCCGAGTGCTGTTGCGCTGCCGACCGCACAGCCAGCCACACAGCCGTTTCGGCTTGACCGAGCGCGAGCAGCAGGCGGCGCTCGACTACTGCATCCAGCAGCAGCGCGCGGTGGTTCTGGAGGGGTTCGCGTTTCACCTGAACGGGTACTCGACGCAAGAGCGCGCCCGGTCTGCCAGTGCCCTCATCGATCTGTGCCTGCATGCACAGGCCCGCGGGCTGGCGACGTGCCGACAGGTCGACCTGGGCGGCGGCCTGCCGGTGCAGTATGTCGCGCCTGCGCAATGGACGCGCTTCCTGCAGCAGGATGAGCCGGCGCACTACCACGCCAACCGATCCTTCGGCGGCTTCTACCCCTACGGCGTGGCCAGGCCAGGTGCACTGGCCCTGCGTGATGTACTGACGCACCCGCTGGAGGCTGGCACGAGCCTGGCGCACAAGGCGCGAACCCATGGCATTCAGTTCATTCTGGAGCCGGGCCGGGCCTTGCTCGACCAGGCCGGTCTCACCCTGTTCAGCGTGCAGGGCATCAAGGCGCGCCAGCACTACTCGATCATCACGGCCCAGGGCAGCAGCCTGAGCCTCTCCGAACAATGGTTCAACAGCGAATACCTGCCCGACCCGTTGCTGCTCGGCCATCGACCGGCAAGTGCCCAACCGTTCCTGGCCTGTGTGGCGGCCTCGACGTGCCTGGAAAGCGACATGCTCACCTGGCGCAAGATCGCCTTCCCCTGCCCGGTGCAGCGCGGCGATCGGCTGGTGTACCTGAACACCGCCGGCTACCAGATGGATGCCAACGAATCGCCGTTCCACGAGGCCGAACTGCCCCTGAAGGTCGCCATCGAGCTGAGCCAGCAAGGGCCCGGACTGCACTGGCAACTGGACCGTTCCCCGTCCCAATTCACCTGAAGCAGCAAGGAGCCAGACATGCCGCAAACGCAGCAGATACAAGCCCCGCCCAGCGAACTGTGGGTACTGTCACAAAGCGATTTCGACGACCTGGGCGTGAGCTACGAACAGGTTCTGCAAATCGTGCAACGCGCGTTTGTCGCCCTGCGTGAAGGCGACTCGCACAACCCGCTCAAAACCCTCGTGCAGCCCGCCGACCAGCGCTCCATCGCCTACTCGATGGTCGGTCGTGACGGCGCCAGCGACACCCTGGGGTTCAAGGTGGTGTACGAGTTCGACCCGCAGCGCACGCGCAACGCCTATCGGTTTCACTCGTTCATCTTTCTGTGCGACGACGTTACCGGCCAGCCTATTGCGCTGATGGACGTGGTCAAGCTGGGCCCCTTGCGCACCTCCGCCACCTCCGCCCTCATGGCCCGTGCAGCCCACCCCCAGGCGCGCAGCGCGCTGGTGGTCGGCACCGGCGTGCAGGGGCAGATTGCACTGCCCATGCTGCTGGCCGCACTACCGGGGCTTGAACGCCTGATGGTCTACGGCCAGCACCCGGCCGGGCTGCAGGCCGTGCAGGATGCGGTGCGTCGCCTGCACCCGCAGCGCCGGTGGAAATCGTGACCGACCTCCAGGCGGCGGCCGGCCAGGCCGACATCGTGATCGGCGCGGCCGGCCTCAGCGCCCGGCAGGCGGTACACCGGGCATGGCTGAAACCTGGGGCAGCGGTGGTGCTGCTCGGTTACGGTATCGATGCCGACGTACTGCACGGTGCCGATTACCGTATCGCCACCGACAGCGACCAGATGCGGTGACCTGCGGCGATCTGGCCACT